>NZ_JBEPLZ010000010.1:0-172680 GCF_040545455.1 Enterocloster citroniae
AGGAATTGATATGGTTCATCATTTCACGGATTTCTTCTTCCGTATAGTGCTCTTTTGCCTGGTTCTTAGGAATTACATACCGGATCAGTTCATGATTCCGTTCACAGTTGCTTTTCTGGTTGCTGTTCATGGGATCACAGTAAAACACACGGCATTGAACGGTTCCGGTTTTCGGATCTGTTTCGATCCTCACCGGGTCTGTAAACTCACTCCCACGGTCTGTCACAATCACCTGAAACAGCATACGAAAGTAGGTTTCTCCAAGCGTCCGGCGCAGGTCCTGAAAGATCTCTGTCACGCTTGACGCCGTATTTCGCTCCCGCAGGAACATCAGCTGCAGATCACAGGTGGTAAGGAGAATGGTCAGGATTACCTGGCCTCCTTTATGGATCACAACACTGTCCATCTGGCAGACCAAAGCGTCCGGATTCTGGGTCATATGGGCCAGATAATCCTCATAGGTCCGGCCCATATGGCATTTCCGATCTACCCGGAGGACCGGGCCGCTTTTCTTTCGCTCCGGCCTTCGCAGCTTCCGCCGTAAGTCGATATTTCTGGCATCCAGCAGCCCTGCATCAATGTAGGAATAGATGGTGCGGTCCGTCACTGGCAGTTCAGCCCGATACCGGGCGCAGATCGTTGGGAGGGACTGCCCTTTCTTCAGCAGCGGAGAAATGGTATCATTGATCTGGTTCAGTTCCTGTTCTGTCAGGGAAATCCCTCTCCGGGACTCGGAAAGAGTGTTCTCGTATTGCTCCTGAGCGTATTTTGCATCATAGAGCATACGGCGCAGGCGGCAGCGAAGTCGTTTGCCACAGGCATTACAGACAAATGGGGACTTCTCATAATCAGAACAAAACTCCTCCTGATAGTTCGGGCAGCCTTCCTGACATCTTCCGCAGGCCGTCTGGCATTGACGTTTTCCCCTAAAGCAGGCGGAACGGCAGTCCGGGATCCGGGTGCAGGTCTTATGGTGGACGCAGTTGTTGCCATTGGATGTGGATACCAATCTCCTGTGAGCTTTGATCTCTCTGCCAATGGTCGCACGGTCTTTACCGATGTTCTTCGCGATCTGAGCCACCTTGAGCCCCTTCTGGAGCCCCGCCTGGATCGCCAGTCTGTCATCATAGGTAAGGTGTTTCTTGCTCATAGATACCTCCAATCCGAAGGCAGAACCGGAACCACTATACCGGAAGATGACCGAAAAAGGAACCATGAAGTTGCAGTTGCAACTCTATGGCTCCCTGTTCATGTAATTCTAAGTGCAACAGCTTATGTTGCATTTAACTTTTCAATTAACCACTGTCACTACTATTCTTCATTTTTAAATATAATTGGTTTCTAGTCAACCAGCCGTCTTTACCGGCCTCCACATAAGAAAAGAGCACCTATACAGGCTTTATATACCTGTACAAGCGCTCATTTTATTCAGACGTTTCATCCATTTATTATCTCTAATCCCCGACCAGCTTATCAGCAGCATCCAAAAATCTTTCTTCATCCACAATGCGAAATCTGTGTTTATCATAAGCAACAAGGCCTTCCTCCCGATACTGGGCCAGTACCCTGTTTAAACTGCGGATCGGGGTGCATACCTCATTCATAAGCCGTTCTTTTGTCAGATCGCTTAATGTTCCCATCCGGTCATGCCGGTACAGGCAATACAGCACGCGGTCTTTTAACTCCATGGAAGAACTCCTGATATAAGCATCTGAATTTTCCGCAATTTTCAAAGCCATCTGACGGAGCAGGAACTCACAAAACCCGTTATCCTCACGGATCCAGGTTTCCACACCCTTTCTGGAAAGCTTTACAATCCTGCATGTATCAATTGCAGAAACTCCAAGGGTTGTCCGGTTTTCACAATAAAGCTCCACTTCACCGAAACAGCTGTTTTTGCCATATCGGTACAAGGAAATAAACATGCCGTTTAAAGTATACTGGTAGACCTCAGCAGTCCCTTCCAACAAAAGATATAAAGATGAATTTTTCGCATCCGGCACAAGAATACTGCTTCCCTTTGGATAGATCCTGATGTCAAAATAGGGCGTTACCTGCTTTGGGGCGTGGTTGATGAGTTCTTTTACATCCATTTTTGTCACCTCTTTGGTCATAAGACCTATATTTCTGTTCTTGATCGTCTTATGATCATAATATCACAAAATAAGGAGGACGAACATGAGAAAGATGATCATTGACACAGATTGCGGAAGCGATGACGCGGTAGCTCTGATGATGGCGCTGAAATCCAGGGATATATCAGTAGAAGCCATCACCGCGGTAGGAGGAAACGTACCTTTAGACTTTGCTGTAAAAAATGCCCTGATGACAATAGAGGTTACCGGCGGCCAGAAACCACCCCTATTTGTTGGCGCTGTTAAACCTTTGTTCCGAGAGCTTGTGACAGCTGTAAATGTCCACGGCAAAGACGGTATGGGGGACGCCGGGCTGATCCGCCCCACGTTACTTCCTGAAAACGAACACGCAGTGGATGCTATCATCCGAATTGTTAAATCCTGCCCGGATGAAATTGAACTTGTAACCATCGGACCTGCTACAAATGTTGCGCTGGCTATTATGAAAGACCCTGACACCATGAAAAGGGTAAAACAGATCTACACCATGGGAACCTCTGGCTTTGGCCCCGGAAACTGCACTCCGGTCTCGGAATTTAATGTTTATGTGGATGCGGAAGCATTCCATATCATGATCACTGCGGGGATTCCGGTCACCATCATTGGTTTTGATCTATGTCTGGGCAAGTCCGCCCTTACCAAAACAGAATTAGATACCTTAATGAGCAGCGGGAAGAAGGAGGCTATGTTTGCGGTAACATGCAACCGGATGGTGGTCGATTATAATATCACTGCCAATGGTCAGTATTTTCTGGATCTTCCCGATGCAGTTGCCATGGGTGTCATGCTATGGGATGATATTGTACTGGAAAAAAAGCCTTGTTATGCATATGTCTGCCTAAAGGAGGAAGCCGCATATGGACAGGTAATCCTTAATGATGGCTCAAAACTGGCGATCCCGGAAGGATTTGGAGGACATAATCCCAATGTTGAGGTATGCACCAAAATTGATACAGATCTTTTTAAGAAGCGATTATTATCATTGCTTATGTAATACTTAGCCTGGACTCAGAATGTCCGATATTCCGTAAAAGAGATATTGTAACATTCAAAAGGCAAAGCTTGGGTAGCTTTGCCTCTTGTTTTTATGCAGTTTCTCATTCAAATTTATATTAATCTTTGTAAAACAACTTTGACCGTCTTGATTTCATACGGATTTAAATCCACATAAATAAAATGCTTCTCTATTTTTAGGCGTCTTTCATCTTCTTCCAGCATGCTGCACTCCCAGGCCTCCTGCACATTCTGGTCAAACCTGACCATTGCCTGAGTTCTCCTGTTAAACGCCTCATACATGCGCAGGATCAATGCATCGCTATCCTCTGCCTTCTTTATCACTTCGATCATTATATTATCTTTATTTACACTGACAAAAGAATACTCTTCAGGCGGCAGATCCCTGCTATCCTTTTTATTATCCTTTCCCTTATACCGTGCGATCATCGGATTATTGAATTCATATGCTTTCTGAATGGTATTGCCTTCCCGCCAGCCATCTCTGTGAGGGAATATAGAATAGGAAAACTCATGCTTTTCTTTGTCTGCATCAGGATTAGGATAGCAGGCTGATTTCAGCATAGTCAGACCAATCACCCCATTATGTATGTCACATCCGTATTTACAATCGTTTAGGATGCTGACTCCGTATCCGTTTTCCGATATATCGATCCATTTATGTGCACATACTTCAAATTTTGCCTGGTCCCAGGAGGTATTATAATGGGTAGGTCTTTGTACATTTCCATATTGGATTTCATAGCTGGCCTGGTCGGCATGGATATTAACCGGTATATAATTCCTCAGTAAAAGGTTTTTCTCACACCAGTCCACCCGATTGACAATATCAATCTTTGTCCCCTTGGAATAAACAATCACGTCCTGTTGGATCCTGGAGTCCAGATAAGTTCCGGAGATTCTGAGAACCGCCCGCACCGGTCCTCTCTCAATCACTTCAATCTCAGCCTCATCTTCCAGCACCCACGGTTTTTCCGTGTAATAGCTGTTGATATCCCAAGCATCATAATTATGCGGCCGGTCTTCATATGTAACTAACACATTGGCACAGCTGCCCGGCTTTAGAATTTCACGTTGCTCATTTTTGTCATAAATGGATGTAAACTGCCCTTTCCTGTTCCAAGCAACATGCAGTTCCTCCGTATCAATGGAGTTTTCTAAAATGTCAAATGCATCTTCCGGCTCTTTTGTTCCCTCCATCAAGCAGAATGTCCTGTATCCTCTTGAGGGAACCCCCTCAGCCAGAAAAACGCCCTTCCCATCATAAGTTTTCTGGATCGGGTATTCTATGTCTGCATATACAGCTACAGGATTTCGCAGGTTAGGGGTGTGCAGATCAGAGTACTCCAGACATACATATCCCCGGGAAACGAAACTGTTCCGGTTAAAGACAACCAGGCTCTCTCTTTTTGCATGGATTCTGGTAAGAATATGTCTGATCCGTTCCTCCTCCAAAACAGTTCCCGTTGCCAGCACTTCATTGTACTCCCGCTGTGAATCCTCGTAAACTTCCTCAATGGATGAACCGGGAAGGATATCGTGAAACTGGTTTTTTAGGACGATCTTCCACAGATGATCCAACTCCCGATCGGGGTACTGCTGCCCCCATTTGCTTTTGCCCAGAGCCGACAGAAATTCAATATTCTGTAACAGGAATTCAGATCTTCGGTTGTATTTTTTATTCCTGGCCATAGATGTGTAGGTTCCCCTGTGATACTCCAGATACAGTTCGCCGACCCATTTTGGCAGATTCCTTTTTTCTGCCACTTCCTGTTCCAATTCCTGAAAATACTCCGATACACCGGAGATTTTAGTTCGCGGGCATCCGGGAATCCCTCTGGACAGACGTCTCTGGTTTTCCAGCATATCCCTTGTTGTACCACCGCCTCCGTCCCCGTATCCAAAACACATTAAAACACTGCGGTTCAATTCCTTTTGACTGTACCGTTTCCATGTCCCCTTTACTTGGGATGGGTTCAGATATCCGTTATATGTCGTAAAATGGGCCGGCCTTTTCTTACCTTCCACCACAAGGGAAGCATGGTAATCCCGAACAGATATGAAATGTGTTAATAGTTCCGTTCCATCAATCCCCTCCCACAAGAATGTGTCATAAGGCATTTTATTCACTTCATTCCAGCTGATCTTTGTTGTCATAAAATAATGAATGCCGCATTTCTTCATGATCTGGGGCAATGCCGCAGAATATCCAAACACATCAGGAAGCCATAAAATATGATTGTCAACTCCAAATTCTTCCCTAAAGAAACGTTTTCCTGCCATAAGCTGGCGTATCAGAGATTCACCGGAAGTAAGATTGCAGTCCGCCTCAACATACATGCCTCCCTCTGCTTCCCAGCGCCCCGCTTTTACCTTATCCTTTATTTCCCGGTATAGGCCCGGAGCGTTCTCCTTCACATATTCATATAACAATGGCTGGCTTGACATAAACACATACTCAGGATACTGTCTCATTAGTTCCAATGCCGTGGAAAAACTTCTCACCGCCTTATCCTTAGTCACCCCCAGGGTCCACATCCACGCGATATCTATGTGTGTGTGCCCCACCGCATAAACTGTTTCCCTGGACCCGCCGCACTGCTTATCATAAAATTCTTCCATATATCTCTGGGCTTTTTCCAGACTTTCGTAAAAAAGCCCGGAATATTCTTTGCGGAGATCAAGCAGGTTTAAAGATTTGGTAAGTGCTTCTGAGATCGTTAATGCCTCTTGTGAATCCTGATCCAGCAGTTCCATGACCTGGAAGGGGACACTGATGTCATAATAGTATGCCTCTATGTCCCTGTGTAAAACCTTCATTTTCCAATTCATCTGCAAATGAAAATTCTGCACCCCGGTAAATGCGGACAATACAATTTGGTAAACATCGCCTGCCTGGGCCTGTTCTGTCAGCAGTATTTCCCGATGGTTCACATCCAGCCCCTGCTTGGGATATCCGTTTAAATATACCAGGAATTGTGGATTCGTAGCATCCCACTGCCCTTCACATCCTGTTGTCAGTTCCAGGACAACGGTATTACCATTATACTGATCCGGTATGGTTACAATGAACCCAAACCAGTAATACTCGTTATGACCGCCCCAAAGCTGTCCTTGCTCCAACCGCTTCCACTGCCGTCCTTCCAGTTCTTCCAGGTTTCCGATCCGTTCTTCTGTCTTTAGGATCCATATATCCTTAACTGGAATTGTGTCTGAATAGATCAAACTTTGGATGCATGAAATCAGCTTTCTGTTCCTGTCCTCAATAAACAGCATACTCTTACCTCTAATTTTCCCCGGCCTTACACCTTATACCTCAAATGTGCAGTGCTCCCGGACATCTGTCTTTATCTCTATTCCTCTGTTGGTGATTAATTTTACAGATATATTTCCTTTTAAACCTCCGGTTTCTACCTGTACACTTCCCATATCAAATGCGGCTTTAATGAGGTGTTCTTCTCCGTTATAGTATAAAAATTCCGTATACCCTGATTCTTTACCATATACACAGATTGTCAACGCATCATCTGCCCCGGTAATATGGTCCTCCGCCTTGCTTGTCGGCACAATGCTGCCGGCCTTTACGTATAAAGGCATATTATCCAATTCCATTTTAACCGCATCATACTGCTTTCCCTGCTTTATTTCTTCTGAGAAATAATGATACCACTGGCCGTCCGGATAATAGACCTCTCTCTCACCGCCTTCATTCAAGACGGGAGCCACTAAAAATGCATCCCCAAACATCCACTCATCCTCAACACTAAGACAGTTCCTGTCATCCGGGTTAGACAGATACAAATGTTCCATAACTGGAAGCCCCTGTTTTCCTCTGGTGTAAGCGGTTGAGTAAATATACGGTATAAGCTCATACCTGAGTTTGTCAAACTTTCTGAAAATAGTTTCCGCCCTTTCACCAAAGGTCCATGGCTCCCTCGGATTATTGGCTCCATGACACCTTACATGGGAGCAGAACATTCCCGCCTGCATCCATCTGATGTACACCTCTTCGGAAGGCCTTCCCAGGAAGCCGCCCACATCATGACTCCAGAACGTGAAGCCCGACATTCCCATGGATAATCCGCTTCTGATGCTGAATCTCAATCCATCAAAATCAGTAAACGGATCCCCGGCCCAATGGATCGGATATTTCTGCCCGCCCGCATAGGTGGAACGGCCCCATAATATCGGCTCTGCAATAGACTCCCGGGACGCCTCATATGCTGCCCTTGAATACAGATAAGGATATATGTTATGGATTTCATCCCCGTCATAGCCATGATATTTCCCTTCAACAGGAACTCCCTCTCCCATATCTGTCTTTATAACACTAACTCCCATCTGAAACAGGTTTTTCAGCTGTTCTTTATACCACTGGCAGCAGTCCGGGTTTGATAGATCAATGACCGGATTGGAGCGCGCGTCCTCCCCATATGGATTCAGAGGGATCCATCCTTTTTCCCGCAGTTGATCCCTTAATTCCGGAAGACATTCGGAAGTAACGTATGGTTTCTGCCAAAGGCTGAGCTTAATTCCCATGGAATCAAGTTCCTTTATCATCTCTTCAGGATGCGGGAAATTATGTTTACCAAATTTCCAGTCACAGGCCCAGGGAATTTCAAACCAGTCCGTATCAATATTGATCACATCACACGGAAGATCCCTTTTCCTCATCTCCCTGGCCACCTCAAGAACTTCATTCTCGGTTTTATAAGAACAGCGGCTCATCCAAAGCCCAAAGGACCACTTGGGAACCATCGGGCTTTTCCCGGTAATGTCCGTATACCGCTTCAGGATCGTTTTCGGCTCCTCACCGTAAATATAAAAAATATCAATCAGGGATTCACCGTAAATATGGCAGCTTGCACAGCGGTTGGAACGGTTCCCCATAAAAAATTTGCTTCTGTAATGTGTATTTACATACATACCATACCCACGGGTACTAAAATAAAAAGGTAGAGACACGTACGTTCTGGGTGATCCTACAGACAGCGGATCTGTAATAAACACATCCACTTCCTGCATTTTCTTATCCACCGGTGAATACTGCTCACCAAAACCAAAGTAATGCTCATCATGTTCCATTCTGCTTGAGCACACGCCGATCCGCTCACCGGTAGCTGGATTCTCCACAAATCCAAAGGGAAAGCTTTCATGGGTAAACCGGAGGACCTTATCATTGTTTTCCTGGCAGTAGACCTTTTTTCCATCCCTGCCATAAATGGAAAAACCAAATTCCACCAGATTTACCATGGCCTTACATGTATCCGTGGTAATCCATAGCATGTCACCTTCTTCTTTTACCTCATATTGGTCCGTTTGAAGGGGCGGAACCCCCTCAAGCATAACGGTGTGATGCTGCCTCTCTCCGCCCTCGCCTGCAAGAAGGCGGAAAATACCCTTTTCGTACACTTCTAGCCTGAGAAAGCCTTTAAAATGTTCTGTTTCCACAGTCTCATCTATAATAGGCCTTAATTCACCGTCACAGTCGATCTGGGTATTATGTATACAATCCCCCTCTATATCAAGAAGCAGCCCCCATGTCATCTTCTTCCAGTTCGTTATTCTGGCAAACTTCTTTAGCTTCAGATTATAATCTTTCCCCTTTCGGAAGTTATCTTGTGTATACTCATAATACATCTTGATCCTGTCAGGGCTTGGCTCCTTATAATAAACCTTTTTATCCTGTCCCTGTACACGGACTTTAATTTTTTCATCCATCATATTATCCTTTCACACTTCCCATTGTCAGTCCTTTTACAATATTTTTTTGCATTATAAGATAAAATATAACCAGTGGAAGCCCTGTTAATATAACAGCCGGAAGCTGCAGATCATAATTGCTGCTGTACTGCCCAATAAAACTGTAAGCAAACAGAGGCAGCGTTTTTACCTCCTTTTTTGTCAGCACAAGAAGGGGGAGCAGAAATGAATTCCAAAACGTAAGGATATTCAGCACGATCACTGTAGATGTTATGGGCTTCATCAGCGGGAATATGATCTTAATAAACAGTCCCACCTCACTGCATCCATCGATTCTGGCCGCCTCATCCAGCTGAACCGGAATGGATTTTATAAATCCATGATACAAAAATATGGAAAATGCAATCTTTGTACTTGCTTCTATTAATCCTAATGCAGCCAGATTGTTCAGCATATGCCATTTTTTAAGCAGCTGCACCAGCGGAAGCATGATAACTTCAAACGGCAGCAGCATGGAAACTGTAAAATAAAAGAATAACAGCCTGCTCAGCCCTGTCTTTGTCCGCGAAAGCTTGTAGGATGCAAGGGAACTTACTGCCACTACGATTCCAAGCCCCACGGATGTAGATATGACGGTGTTTAGAAAATATTTGATAAAATCCGCTTGTTTCCAAACATTTTTAAAGTTATCAAAGGTGGGATGGAAAGGAAATTTCAGAGGGTCAGCAAAAATATCCCCATACGGTTTAAATGAGTTTATGATGATCAAATAGATCGGTACTGCAAATAATACAGCCAGCAGGATCGTTATGATCAGCACCAGGCTCTGCCTTCTTTTCATCAGCTTTCCACCTCCTTTCCTTTTAATACGGCCAACTGCACGGTAGTGACAATTGCGACCAGGACAAACATAATAATTGCTTGTGCGATGGCCTGACCAAAATTATTCTTCTGGTAGGCGGTATTATAGCTTAACAATGCCAGGGTCTCGGTAGAACGGTACGGTCCCCCTCCCGTCATCAAAAATACGATTTCAAACTGTTTTAACCCATTCATAGTGATCAGAAAAACACCTACTATAATGGATGGGAGAATTAACGGCACCTTTATCCTGAACAACATCTGAAGGGGACTGATTCCATCAAGCATGGCAGATTCCACCACATTTGCATCCACTGTACTTAAGCCTGCCAGATAAATCACTGTCAAATATCCGGTTCCCAGCCAGAACGAGACTATGATCGTTGACCAGAACGCTGTCCCGGATTGGCTGAACCAGCTTCGTTCCAGCAATTCCATCCCCATCTGCTGTCCCGCTGCCGGCAGGACCTTAGTGAAGATAAATCCCCATATAAATGCCACGATTACACCTGAAAGAACATTTGGTATAAAAAACACGCCTCTCAAAAAACCTTTTAACCGATTAGTGCTGTCCAGCAGACTGGCCACGATCAGTGCACCAAAATTCTGTGTGATCACTGTCAGTACTGTAAACTTAACCGTAAACCATAAGGCTGACATAAAATGTTTATCTCTAAATAATTTCTTATAGTTCTCTATTCCCACATATAACTTATCCGGGCTGATCCCGTCCCAGTCATATAGGGAATAGTGAATTCCGCTGATAAATGGATATACTACAAATATGCTGAACAGCATCAATGCAGGAAGGACAAAAATCATCAGCCAGACATTTTCTTTTCTCCTTATATAACTTTTCTTCATGGCTTTGGCTCCTGAATTCTATGGGTTTTTCACTAATTTTCAAACTCTGTCCAGGCGGTGTTCATCTCATCAATTGCTTCCTCTTTGGAAATGTCCCCAAGCAGAAATTTGTCCATGGCTGAAATCAGTTCTGTCTCCACGCCCTGTGGAAATAGATTGCTTGCCCATGCTGATGCTTTGCCCTCGGACGTCCATTTCTGTGCATCCATCATAACTTGGGAGCCCGTAGGTGTTACGCCCTTAATCGCAGATAAAATCTCCATATCATTTGAAAGCCAATCCTTTACTTCCTGGGAAGTAACCATCCAGTTGATAAACTCCAGCGCTGCATCTCTGTTAGCCGAATCCCTGCTCACATGCAGACCGGCTGAGGCGCATGTATAGATCTTGGCATCTGCTGGGTCATTGCTCAGAGGGTAAGGCATAAGCCCAATCGTACTGTCCGGGTTTGCTTTCCTGGCATTCTGTACGATCTGATCCCCACAAATCATCATTGCAGCTTCCCCTGTTCCCAGTTTTGCTCCTGCAGTGGCGAAATCATCATTAAATGGATTGGGCTGCAGATATTTTCCCACAAGCTCCGCTCCATCAAAAATCTTATAGATAAATTCAAAATCCTTTAATTCTTTTTCTTTATTGGCCAGCTGTTCAATATTTTGTTTATAATTTTCATCTACACCAAAGGTAAAACCAAACAGCTGTTTCTTTACATAATCTGATTTATATCCCATGGCAAAAGGAATGATGCCCGCATCCTGTATCTTCCTGCATACAACGTCCAATTCTTCCAGTGTTTCTGGCGCTTCAGTAATACCAAGCTTCTCAAATACCTCCTGATTGTAAAGGACACCCCAAGCCTGGGTCACAAAAGGAATGGCTGTCAACTCCCCGTTGGATGCTTTAAATTCCGGCCCGATCTCCACTTCTTTTACAAATTCTTCATTGGAAAGATCATAGCTTACCGATGCGTAATTTTGATTTTTCATATACGGCCCACTGATAAAAATATCCGGGACCTCTCCTGATGCCACTCTTGTCTGAAGGATCTTGTCATAATCCGAACCAATACATTCTATCTTCAACTCCACATCAGGGTTCGCCTCTGCATACATCTCTGCAAGTTTATCGAACTGATCCTGATATTGTTCCAGATAGTGAAAAAAGGTCAATTCCGTTTTTGCATGGCTTTCCCCCTGTACACTGTTCTGGCCCGCGCCTGGATTTTCTTTTGCCCCATTTGCCCCACAGCCTGTCAGCAGTCCCCCAGCTGTGATAAGTGCCATCATAGCCGCCATTATACTTCTCCGTTTCATATGATCCTCCTTATTGTTTGAGTGCTCTCAGTTCTTTTGTTATATTCACATAATACAGGCTTAAGGTGCGTTTTAAAATGCTCATTTTTGACTGTCAGTTGTAATATTTTGCCTCATTTACCTATTAACTGCACAGAAAATATTACAAAAATAACTGCTCCACATGCAAACAGCACAATGAAGCAGTTCCCTTCTGTTATTTGTTTTTCCTGAAATCCTGCGGGCTTACCCCATATTTTTTCTTAAATTGCTTGCTAAAATAACTAAGGCTTTCAAAGCCAGTCCTCTCCGCCACCTCCGATACATTCATTTTTGAATTGCCAAGCATCTCCTTTGCCTTTTCCAGGCGGAGCGTATTTACATACTCAATATAGTTGATTCCAAGATATTTTACAAACATACGGCTTACTGTAGAAGCATTGAAATAAAACTGATCAGAAACCTCTGAAAGGCTTATTTTTTTATTATAATTTTTTTGAATATAATACAGGACCTCCCGCAGCTTATCCGGTATCTCTACTGCCTCTGCTCCCGAGATCTCCCATATTTCTTCCATAAACTCCTTGATCCAGCGTTGAGCAAACTTCTTTGTAAACATCAGTTTTCCTGAATAAAGCTCCTCCATCTTTTCTGAAACACGTTTTTCCATACGAAGGCCTTTCTCATTCAGTCTTCTGCCAATCTCAAAAATAAGGCCTGATATGAATATCTTTCTCTCGTAAATGGTCCTGATCCCGCTGTTTTCCATATTCTCAAACATATAATGTACCGTTTTTTCAAACTGCTCTCTGTTTCGGTTTTTACCACAATATAGCAGTTCCCCTGCCCAATAAGCCGTCTCTGATCTTGTCTGCGGCACAGGTTCCGGCCTGGCCGTCCGCACCACCCGTCCATCTTCACCTAAATCAGCATAATTTATAAATTCGCATATTTCCATATACATCTGATAAAGATCCGTCTTTGATTCATCACTATACACAGCGTAAGCGTTAAGGCCATATCGGTTCTCTAATCTGTGGGTCACACAGTTTAACGCTTCGTTCAGCCCTCGTGACTCTGTCCTGTTTACCGTAAAGAAACATGCATACTGGTAAATTTCCTCTTTAGGTGCATATGGTGTGAGGTTGGGTATCTGATGCTCCGCCTGACACATGACAAAATACTGAAGCACTTCAACCGAGCCATTATAATTTTTCTTTAAAACTGTTTGAAAATCTTCAATGAAAATCCCAAACATAATCTCCTTCTGTTCTTCATTTTCCTTATGACCATTTCCCTTTCCCGTCTGTACCTTTTTCGTCTGAATCTTTGTTGTATCTATCCTCTCATTCTGTGCCCTTCCCGTGGCCTTTTGTATGGCATCTCTGATCTGCTTTTCATCGATCGGCTTTTGAATATAATCCACCACATACTTTTTTATAATAGCTGCCTTGGTATACCGGAAATCCGTATATCCGCTGACAATGATGATCTTTGCCTGGAATGTATTCTCATCCAATATATTAAGAAGATCGGCTCCATCCAGAACCGGCATATTCATATCCAAAAAGATAAGATCCGGCTGCACTTTCTCAATCATCTGGTACCCTTCCAGGCCATTTCTTGCCTCATAAACCTCATCCCCGGATTCCGATGTCATGCCGGCTAATATCTTTATGCTCTCTCTTGTACTTATCTCATCATCTATGATCAGAACCTTCATGATAACCTCCCGGTATTGATACCTTCACACAAAACCATTGGCCTTGCTCAATCCGCACATATGCCCCCGGATACTTCTCCTTTAACCGGCAGCTTGCACTCAAAAGCCCTGTATGACCTGATGCAATATAATTCTCTCCTTTTTCCATCTCTGCGTTCAGCTTCTCCATCTGCGCAGACTCCATGCCCTTCCCGTTATCGCATATCAGGACCGTAATATCCCCGTTGTTATGGCATATATCTATCCTTACTTTATAATCTCCTGTTTTACCCTTAAAGCCATGTACAAAGCAGTTTTCCACCAGCGGCTGGAGAATCATCTTGGGAACCATACAGTCCAGGCCTGTCTCCGGCCTGTCCAACTGCAGATCCAGCTCATCAACATACCGGAATTTCTGGATATTCAGATATTCCAATACATTTTCCACCTCTTCCTCCAAAGTCACCTGCTGCTTATCCCAATCCAGACTGTAGCGCAGGATCTTCCCCAGTGATGTCAGCATTGCGTTCATTTCAAATGCTTTTCGTTTTAATGCCATAAACTGAAGTGTCTGCAGAGAGTTATACAAAAAATGAGGATTTATCTGCATGGTCAGCAGCATCAGGTATGCTTTTTTCTCTTTATACCTTGCATCGCTCTTTTCTTCTATCAGCTGATTGATCTCATGCATCATACCGGAAAATTCTTCTGCCAGTTCTTTCATCTCATCGAGTTCCGGCTCTATTTTCAATTCCACATTTTCCGTTGTATTCCTGAAGCTGATGATCGACTGCGTAAACTTCCTGATAGATCCGCTGACAAGG
This sequence comes from Enterocloster citroniae, assembly GCF_040545455.1. Classification (NCBI taxonomy): domain Bacteria; kingdom Bacillati; phylum Bacillota; class Clostridia; order Lachnospirales; family Lachnospiraceae; genus Enterocloster; species Enterocloster citroniae. Next base: position 14,396 of record NZ_JBEPLZ010000010.1, read on the forward strand.
CGGGACAGAATAAGAGCCAGCACAGCAATAATGATCATGATCAGTATGAACATCAGGATTAGACCGTTTCTATAAGGCAGCAATTCATCCATGAGCACCTGCATAGATATGCATTTGACCACATCATAGGGAAAATCAGCCAGCTTCTGCTTTATGACTACGTATGGCTCGTCTTCATTCATATAAGAAACTCCCTGGGGAGCTGACTGCAATGATGTCCTGATCTTATCCGGGAAATATTCTCCGAATTCTCCATATAAAAACTGACCATCGTCATCAATCACATAGTTTCCGTCCGCACCGCCTTTTGCGGGATTTGAAAAAATAGGTTCAAATATCTCATCTCCATATACAATTTCCATACGTACCAGAGAACGGTAATTCAGATCCATGATATTCTGATCCAAAACAACCAGATACTCCCCGGTTACCTGATCCTTCACCGTGCTGATATGGTATCTGACATCCTCTGCATAATAGGGATTTATAAAATAAGACTCCTGTTCCTTTTCATTCTCAATTCGGTAGAACCTGTTGCTCTCATTTCTCTTTCTGTAAATCATTAAATTCAATTTTTCCACATAGAATGTAAGTGATTTTATTTTATCATCACTGAAAAAAATCGCACTCACTTTTCCATTTAACAATTTTTGTTCATCTTCGCTTATTCCCGATCCTTTGTTAAGGATCTCCATTGTCTTTTGATCATTATAAATAAGCAGGGATTTGTCCTTTATATCGTCAAACAAGCCATCACATAATCTTGACATATATAAAGTGTTCTCCTCATATGACTGGATCTGCCTTTCAATCATCTGCTCATTTGTCTTTTTCCATATGACACTCATGGCAGCAATAAGAGGGATCACAACAAAGAATGTAACACTTAAAAAGATTCTGCTCCTCAGGCTTTTTCCAAGTTTTCTCACATCACACCCCCATTACCAAGTTTTAATCAGAAGTGTCCCCGATAGCTACTTATTCATTCTATCATTCCAAACAAGTGTTTGCAATATGAAAGACGCCCATTTTCTGAGCGTCTCCTACTATTGAATATTACAGCATCCGCTTTTCATTTTTTGCACACTCAAATTATTTCCTATCATCTCGGAGGATTCCATAAATCACTTGCTCTATTGCAATTCCATCCAAATTCTTTTTAATACCCTCCCTTTTCATTCCTGCTTTCTCTAAAACCTTTTGTGAAGCGGTATTATCCATATGACTCCATGCATGCACTCTACTAATGGATTTGTCCTCAAATAGATATCTGATCACTTCAGAAAGTGCCTCCGTTGCATATCCCTTTCCCCACGCATTCCTAAAAATACTGTATCCTATTTCAATACTGTTGGTTTGTGGCTCATAATCATAGGCGCCGATCGTTCCTATTATTTCATCCTTGAATTGAATAACCCAACTGTAAAAATTCTTATCTTCGGAATTTTGAATATCTTGTTCTATCTTTTTTTTAGCAGAATCTAACGTGATATAGGGATTCCATCCGGTGTACTTTGGCATTTCCGCATCACATCCAAGAAATTTATATAAAGTTTCTGCATCTTCCAGCTTTTCATTTCTTAAAATAAGTCTTTCTGTTTTAAGGTTAACCATCTGTTTGTCTCCCTTTTTTATAACGCCGTTCCTTTTTTAGGCACAAAAAAGTGCTCCATATTTGCTTTTTCAAGTGTGAGCAGCTGTACCTTTTTGTTAATGCCACCCGCATAGCCAGTCAGGCTGCCACTTGATCCAACTACGCGGTGGCAGGGTATAATGAGCGAGATGGAATTATGCCCAACAGCACCGCCAACGGCCTGCGCAGACATATTCTCAAGTCCACGTTCCTTTGCAACTTTATCTGCAATTTCACCGTATGTCATAGTGTGACCGTAGGGAATACCCAACATGATTTTCCACACAGATTTTCTAAAGTCCGAACATTTCATCAAAAGCGGAGGAGTAAAATCAGGAATCCCACCGCTAAAATAAATATCGAGCCATCGTTTTGTTTCTTCAAAAACCGGGAGTTCTTTTACTTCATATTGCTTTGCAAGGGAATCGGCAAAATATTTCTGGTCATCAAACCACAAGCCCAGCAGGGCTTTGCCATCACTGCCTAAAGTGATTCCGCCCAGAGGTGAATCGTAATGAATTGTATAATCCATATCTGTTATCCTTTCTACTGTTTTTTTGGTGCATAGTCCTTCATTTCCGGAATAGCTCCGCCGGCAACCGCCCAAAAGTATAAGCTCGCAACACTGCAATAAGGGCTGAAACGCTGTCGGTACTTTTGAAAACGCTCCCTGCTGATTTCTTTATGATGATAGGCCATACGAATACCACGTAAAATAGCGAGATCTCCATAGCTGAATACATCCGGCCGTTGAAGACAAAAAAGTAAAATCATTTCGGACGTCCAAACACCGATTCCTTAACACTATGGGGATGATGTCACGCTGGAGAGCCTGGCGCAAAGCGCCAATGTCAGCAAATCCGAATGTATTCGCTGCTTCAAACTCAGTATGCAAATCACACCTTATAAATATCTGATGGAATATCGTCTTTCGAGAGCAGCATTGCTGTTGAGACAGACGAATGAGTCCGTAGGAAACATTGCTTCCAATGTTGGATTTCATCAAATGAGCCGGTTTGGAAAATGCTTCAAAGAAAAAACCGGCTGCACACCGAAAGAATATCGAAATGCAGCCAAAAATAATTAACATTATTATGCTTAAGCCTCATCAATCGCCTTCCCAATATCATGCCTCATATACTTATTCCCAAACTCGATCCACTCCGTTGCCTTATATGCGTTCTCCCTGGCTTCCTTGAGCGTAGCCCCCTTGGCCGTCACTCCCAGCACCCGTCCGCCGTTGGTCACAATATTGCCCTCGGCGTCAAACTTGCTCCCTGCATGGAACACATAATAGCCGTCCTTGTCCTTAAAGTTCTCAAACCCGGTCATCTTGTATCCCTTTTCGTAGTGCTCCGGATATCCGGCGGACGCCAGGACCACGCATACGGCCGCATTGTCCTCAAACTCCAGCTCCACCTGATCCAGCGTGCCGTCCACACATGCCTCGAACACGTCCATGATGTCGTTCTTCATCCTGGGCAGCACCACCTGGGTTTCGGGATCACCGAACCTGGCGTTGTATTCCAACACCTTGGGGCCCTGCTCCGTGAGCATCAGCCCAAAGAAAATGATCCCCTGAAACTCCCGTCCCTCTGCCCTCATGGCATCCACTGTGGGCTGGTAGATATAGTTCCTGCAAAAAGAATCCACTTCCTCCGTATAGAAGGGGCTTGGGGAAAATGTTCCCATGCCGCCCGTATTCAGGCCCTGGTCGCCGTCCTTTGCCCGCTTGTGGTCCTGGGCGGATGTCATGATCTTGATGGTTTTTCCGTCCACAAAGGAGAGCACGGACACCTCCCGGCCTGTCATAAATTCCTCCACCACGATCCGGTCACCTGCAGAGCCGAACTGCTTATCCAGCATCAGGGTCTTGACGCCGTCTTTTGCCTCTTCCCTGGTATTGCATATCAATACGCCCTTTCCCAGCGCAAGGCCGTCCGCTTTGAGCACAATGGGCATTGGCGCATGTTCAATGTAAGCAAGGGCTTCCTCAGGGGAGTCAAATGTCTCGTATCCGGCCGTGGGAATATTGTATTTTTTCATCAGGTCCTTGGAAAACGCCTTGGATCCCTCCAGGATGGCCGCATTTTTCCTTGGCCCGAACGCCCTGATCCCGGCTGCTTCAAATGCATCCACCGCCCCTGCTGCCAGCGGGTCGTCAGGACCCACGATTACCAGATCGATCCCATGTTCCTTTGCAAATGCAACCTGGGCGTCAAAGTCCATCACGCCTATATCCACACACTCCGCCACCTGGGCGATCCCCGCATTGCCGGGAGCACAGTACAGCTTCTCTACCCTGGGACTTTGTACCGCCTTCCACGCAATGGCATGTTCACGTCCGCCGCCGCCTACTATCAACACCTTCATACTATGTCCTCCTTTTACCCTTGGTGTACTATCTTAATAACCCTAAAAGGGCGGAACCCCCGCGGGGCCCCTCCCTGTCTTTGCTTTTATATCAGATGATTTGCAATCATATGGATAGCCTTGGGAAGGATCACCCATTCCGCTTCTTCCATCACCCGCCGCTGAAGCATTTCCGGCGTATCGCCGGCCTGCACTTCCACTGCCTTCTGGAGGATGATAGGGCCGGTATCCATACCGCTGTCCACAAAATGCACCGTGGCCCCGGTCACCTTCACGCCGCGCTTTAAAGCCGCCTCGTGAACCTTCAGGCCGTAATACCCTTTTCCGCAAAAGGAAGGGATCAGGGACGGATGGATGTTGATGATCTTTCCCTCGTACTTCCTTGTCATGGCTTCCGGGATCGCTACCAAGAAACCGGCCAGAACGATCAGGTCCAGATCGTATTCATCCACCTTTGCGAGAAATGCTTCGTTGAACCCATCCCTTGTCTCATAGCTCTTTGGGGAAATGCACACGGCCTCAATGCCATGGTTCTTTGCCCGTTCCAGAGCGTAGGCGCCGGGATTGTTGCTGATCACCACCCGGATCTGCGCATTGGTAATGGCTCCGTTGTCCACTGCATCCAGTATTGCCTGAAGATTGGTGCCGCCGCCCGACACCATCACACCCACATTCAGCATAAGGCCACGCCCTTCTCTCCGCTCTCAACGGAACCTACCACATAGGGCGCCTCGCCGGCCGCCCTGATGGCTTCCATGGTCTTATCCACGTCATCGGGATGCACGGCCAGGATCATTCCCAGTCCCATATTATAGGTATTGTACATCATCTTTTCTTCAATCTGTCCCTTCTTTGCCAGCAGGCCGAAGATGGGAGGAATGGGGTAGCTGTCCTTTTTGATCACTGCCCGGACCCCGTCCTTCAACATACGCGGGACATTCTCATAGAAACCGCCGCCCGTGATATGGCTGCACGCCTTGATGGTCACGCCCGCATCCTTGACGCTTCGCAGCGCCTTCACATAGATCTTGGTGGGAGCGATCAGGGCCTCACCAAGGGTGGTTCCCAGTTCCTCATAATAGGTGTTCAGCCCCTGGGATGTCATTTCCTTTTCAAATACTTTGCGAACCAGTGAGAAACCGTTGGAGTGCACACCGGAGGATGCCATACCGATCAGTACATCCCCTGACGCCAGGTTCTCACCTGTTATCAGATCCTTCTTATCTACAATACCCACCGCAAAACCGGCCAGGTCGTACTCGTCCTCGGGATAAAATCCGGGCATCTCTGCGGTCTCACCGCCAATAAGGGCTGATCCAGACTGGTTACATCCGTCCGCCACGCCTTTTACAATGGTTGCGATCTTTTCCGGAACATTTTTGCCGCAGGCAATATAATCCAGGAAAAACAGCGGCTCACCGCCTGCGCATGCAACATCATTGACGCACATGGCCACACAGTCAATCCCCACTGTGTCATGCTTGTCCATGAGAAATGCCAGCTTCAGCTTGGTGCCCACACCGTCCGTGCCTGAAAGCAGGGTTGGCTCCTCCATCCCCTTAAAGGCGGCCATGGAAAATGCTCCTGAAAATCCGCCGATTCCCCCTAACACTTCAGGGCGCATGGTTCCTTTTACATATTCCTTCATCAGTTCAACCGACTTATATCCCGCCTCAATATCAACTCCGGCCTTCTTGTAATCCATCATTGTATTATCATCCTCCGCATTATTTAGACCTGGTCCCAACTCCCGGACCCTTATTTCATCTGTGCCAGATATTCCTTGTAGCCAATGGACTCCAGTTTCTCAGATTTTGTTACAACATCATTTTTCAGGCCCTCTGAATACTCCTTCAGTCTGCCAAGCAAAGCCCCATCTGAGGTTGCCAGGATCTTGGCAGCCAGAATGCCTGCATTGGCTCCGCCGTTGATTGCCACGGTTGCCACCGGGATACCGCTTGGCATCTGAACAATGGAGTACAGGGAATCCACGCCGCCCAGATCAGAGGTCTTCATGGGAATACCGATCACCGGCATGGGGAAAATAGCAGCACACATACCCGGAAGATGGGCAGCCTTGCCCGCACCGGCAATGATCACCTTAAAGCCCTTTTCCTCAGCTGCCTTTGCCCAGTCAAAGAAAATGTCCGGTTCCCTGTGAGCGGAAATGATCGTCATCTCATAATCGATCCCCAGCTTGTCAAGGATCTCCGCCGCCTTTGCCATAACCGGCATATCAGAGTCGCTTCCCATTACAATTCCTACTTTTGCCATTGTTCAATCTCCTTTTCCAAATTCATTACCACAGAGGATAATTATTATTAGTTATTCTTATAGATATCTTTTTACGCTTGCCATTTACTTATAACTATAATACTAGGAAATATTTGAGTAGTCAATATAATTCTTGAAATTTTCCTATATAGAACAGAAAAATGCCCAAACCACGTGTAAAGGACAGAAAAAGGGCAGGTACCTGTCTGGCCCCTGCCTTTTCAGCTAAAATGATTAAATCAAAATTTAAAACTCCAGTGCAATAAACGGTTTATTGGTCTGTGATGCGCATACCGTGGTGGTAATGGCCAGAACCTTCTCTTCCTTATATACAAAGGTATCCCAAGTAAGTACATTTCCCTGGTCTTCTATGTTCAAAGATGTGATATCCATATCTTCCGTGATCTGTGTATTAATGAATATCTTAAGGTGGGTTGGCTTATCCTGGAAATATTTACAGACATAATCGTGCAGAAAGATCTTCTCAAGGGCCTCGCAGTCAAAGGTATGATTGCTGCATACAGAAAGCGGTATATAACTGTAATCCAGTTCATTGGTCTGACCGTCCACGCAGACACAGCGTACGACTTTATACACATAGGAATCCTGCTCCAGATTCAGTTTTGCGCACAGCACCGGACCTGCCTGTATGATCCCATGCTCAATCAGTTTGTGCGGCTTGTTGGAAAAATACTCAAAGGGAGCGATCTTTATACCGCTGGCAAAAGCAATGGACTGCCTGCCCGCGCCCTTTTCAGGTGACAGGACAAAGGTTCCTTTTCCCTGAATCCGTTCCACCACCCTGCTGCTTGCCAGTTCCTTGATGGCCGCGTTCACCGTGATCCGGCTCACATCGAACTGTCTGGAAAGTTCTGCTTCCGATGGAATCCTGTCCCCTACGGTAAACACACCATCCTGGATCTTCTGCAGGATATAATTCTGTATCTGAACATATTTTGGAACATACGAATTATTTTCTTCAGTTATCATTTACTACCCCTCTCTCCCTATCTTTCCTTTTATTCAGACACTGGAAAATGCCAAGGTGTTATGTCACCACACCATCAACGACATTATAGCATGGCTTTCTTTATAGGGCAATTATATTTTTTTACCGATCCTGCTGCTGTAAACGAAAACCATCAGTGATGCGGCTGCTATCAATGCACCCCCTATCATTGATGTGAATTTGACCGGCTCCCCTAAAACAATGAGTCCAAAGAGGAGACTAAACAGGATCCCGGAGTAATTATAGATGCTGATCTCGGAAGCCGGAGCATACCGGTACGCATAGGTAATAAACGCCTGTCCCAGGGAACCGAACACTCCGATCAGGATCAGAAACAGGAGCTGTGACAGGCTGGGCACTACAAAATTACCGATCATAAACGGCAGGGAGCCCACTACGCTGAAGGTGGAAAAGTGCATGATGATCGTCATAGCGTCCACCTTATCCTTCAGATATCCCAGCAGCGTATAGGCGATCCCCGATGTGAGGGCTGACAAAAGCGCCATTACAAGGGGCAGGGGATTTGACTGGAAACTGGGCCGGAACACAATACTCGCCCCAAGAACAGACAGGGCCAGGGCGGGCACCTGTATGGGCAGCATCTTTTCTTTCATAAAGACCACTGCCAGAAGGGTCACAAAAATGGGCGACAGCTTGTTCAGTATGGTCACATCCCCCTGCGCCGCATGGCTGGACGCATAAAACAGGGTGACAAGGCCGAGGAAACCGGAAACGGAACGTCCAAACAGACCCACCTGATATTTCCGTTCCCCAAAATAGGATCCCCCATTGCGATGGATCATATAACATGCGGCAATCAGGATAAACAGATTGCGCATAAAGATCTGTTCCATGGTGGGAATCTCCCTGGTCAGGCGCACCACTACCTGCATGGCTGCAAAGGATAGAGCCGACAGTATCATATATATGATTCCTTTTTGTTTCTGTGTTACAGGCATAGTTTCCTCCATATGAATGATCCTTGATCTGAGCTTAGAGTGATAGATTGCACCCATTTTCACAATGGATGTCCTGAACAGTTACGATATATTTAATATGTCATTCTTTTCAAATATTATGTCTTTTTCGGTTATGACCTGATTAAAAATAAGGATATACATATTCCTCCTGCGGTTTCTCAGCCGCCTCAATACTCTGAGCCTTTAGTAACAGGGAGCCGCCGTCTTCTGTAACTCCCAATATTCCCCTTACAACCACCCAATCCCCATCCTGAAGGTCCAGGTCTCCATTGCAGTCCACCAGAAATCCCAGGGGACTTAAGTCAGCTGAGCAGCACCACATGGAAAGGCGGACCAGGGCAAAACCGCATTTTTCATCCATATCCGGAGCCCGGTAAACAAACCCTTTCATCACAACAGTGTATCCAATATAAGTTTCATAGAAACTGCCCAGTTCATAGATCCATGTATAATAATCCTCATCCCCAATGGTTATGGTCTTTGTTTCTTTATCCAGTCCCTTCAGATCATACCATGGCCTTTCATCCTCACCATTGTCTTCTCTTTCATCCTCATTTTTGTTCCCGTTTTCATTGCCTGAAAGCACTTTGGAAATGCCGGAACTGCCATAATCTTGGGCAATGCCTCTCCCCTCAGAAGCAGGCAAAGGCATCGCCAGCATCAGGATGGGAATGAGCATCACAAAAGAACGTGACAGGCTGATCCGGTACCGGGGTGTGGGTAAATATCTGGCCTGCATACCTGCCCACAGAAACAGCAGAAGAGAAAAACCGTAAAGGTAAGGCTTCATCTTAGGTGTCACATAGTTTAAATACCTGCCCGAATAGGTGAGGCAAAACAGCAGGATGCCAAGGAGCAGGCAGCAGACACATTCCGCCAATGCCTGGAGGTCAAGCCCTTTTCCTCTCAAATCCATATGGGCACTCCTCCCTTTTGGCACGCCATAAACAGGGCCGTCACCAGAAAGCACACAAGGAATGTGGTGAAAAGCAGCCGCACCACAAATCCGGGCCGGCAGCCGGACCGCAGCATGGCGGCATTTTTTATATCCATCATCGGGCCAAATACTAAAAATCCAAGGATTGCTCCCATGGGCAGATTTCCGGCCATGCTCCCGGCCACCACCGCATCGGAGGAGGAACAGAGGGAAAGTACAAAAGCCATTCCCATCATCAAAAGAAGGGCGATCCATGGATCCGTCCCTTCCCCTGCCCGCAGTCCTCCTGGGACCATCTTCTGAAACAGTGAGGATACAAAAATCCCTATGAGAAGGAACTTACCCACTGAAAAAAATTCATTCTGCCCATGCCGGATCACCAGTCCGAGGCGTGACTGCCCTGTTCCCTTCCATGCAGGTATGCGGTAATCCACGCAGCCCGCCTGTACAGGCACGGGATCTTCACACAGACAGTCCCCTGGCGTCCTGATCAGAAAGGTCAGTCCGCAGAGTACGGCACACACGATCCCCAGGACGCACCTGGCCGCAACGATCCGGTAATTCCCGTTAAACGCATACCAGGTGGACAGGATCACCACCGGATTGATGACAGGGGATACCAGCATAAATGTAACCGCAGCAGGCAGGGGAACCCCCTTTTTTACCAGACCCTTAAAAACAGGTATGGATGCGCAGTCGCAGACCGGAAGGCAGAATCCGGCAGCCACTGCAAAAAGCTGGCCGGCCAGAACTGTTTTCGGGAACGTTCTCCGTATCCATGATGGCTGCACATATACCTGGATCAGGGATGAGAGAAGGGCGCCCAGGGCAAGAAAAGGGGCTGCCTGCAAAAACACTCCAAGAAATGTGCTTACAAACCGTCCCGCCGGAAAATCCAGTCCATTCAGCCCGGAACATATCCCTCCATAGATTCCTGCGGCAGCCGCTGCGGTCAAAAACCAGAAGCATGGTGGAATGGGGGATCTGAACATTTCCGAGACAAAACTGTCCCATTTTCTTTGGTGGAATACCTTTATGCCGGGATTACAGCCGGACAGGATGCCGGTCATCCTCCCCATATGGCGGCGTCCCCTGCGGCTGATAAAGGCACAGTCGCTTGCCCCTATCTGTGAAAATGCAGCCGCACCCGCATTTGGAATTCCAGTTGTAAGACCGCTTTCCTGTGTCACGTAGACCACTTTCTTGATATGTATGGCTGTTTTGGCAGTAAACTGCAGGAACATTTCTTCCAGTTTATGAAAATGTTCCATACCGTTCCACTCCATAAGGATCAGATCAGGCCCCTGGCCGGGACCGCGCTGTTTCAGACAGTTCCGTATGGAGTTAACGATAAAAAAGGGGCTTTGCTCCAGCCGGCCTTTTGAAAAAACCAATTTTTCCACTCGGCCGGCCTGTTTTCCCCGTGTATGCGACCTGCTTCCGGTCAGCTGCGGGGCGCATGTTACTTCTCCTGATTCAAACTGGATCACCAGAAGATCCAGCCCATCCAATTCCCGTTCAATCAGCTGATTGATCAGTGTTGTCTTTCCCGAATCCAGCAGACCGGTTATGACCCATACAGGTATCCCCATCCTTTTCCTCCTCGCTGAATAATGTCCGTATCTGCCGTTCGTCCAGTCCTGTGCCGATAAAGCATATCTGGTTTCCGGCCGCACTTGTGGGTTCAATGCTCAGGCTTCCCGGAATAAAATGAAAGACCAGACCGCTGTTCTCCCCAGGCACGATCCCCTTCCCCCGCAGGATCTCACCGTCCGCATGCTTCACCACATGGAGTACCTTTTTCCCCAGCTGCTCCTCAGTAAGGGGCGGCTCCCACCTTAGTGTGACGGAGGAAAAAACATCCCTGGCAAAATAGCGGCGGACAAAGTTCATTTTCTGCCCACCCTCCCCGCACGCATTCCGCCGGATACGCACGGGCCTTATTGCCACGGCCTCCTCCATCTCCATCTTGATCACATTACTGTTTCGCGGACCGAACCGGAACACGGACAAGGGGATGGAATCCCAGAAATCCGCTTCTATCCTGATCTCGGGGCTGATCCTTTGTATTTTCTCCTCTATGGCTCTGATCCGATCCGGACACTCCTCCTGATGGCTCAGAAGGACCAGGTCTGCGTAGATGATCTGATCTTCAAAAAATTCACCGTAGTTTCTAAGATATTTATCAAAGGTCCGGATATCCACCACCGTGATTGTTTTCCGAATGTGAAGCCTGCCTTTGTCCTCCTGCCGGAAGCAGATCTTAAGTATGTCAGAGAGTCTGCCCACGCCCGAGGGCTCCACCAGGATCACATCCGGCGAGTAATCTTTTAAGATCCCATTCAGGGCCGCCGCAAAGTCTCCTGTAAGGCTGCAGCAGATACAGCCTGCACTTAAACTGGTCACATTCAGGTCATATTCCCGAAGGAGCCCGGCATCGATCCCTGTTTCCCCAAAGTCATTTTCAATCACCATAACCGCCTTGTTCCTGAATACGGAACGGACCATGGTCTTAATCAGCGTTGTCTTTCCGGATCCCAAAAACCCGGATATAATATAGATATCAGTCATATAAACTCCATTCTTCCGCCCTGGGGCATATTTGAACATGCTTTCCTTTAGCTGCAACTTTTTCTCAGAAGACGTTTTACGGACAGCACCAGGACCAGGCAGACCACTCCCACCAGCACAATGGCGCTTCCCGGTTTTAACCCCAGATAATACGCGGCAAACAGCCCTATTACCATAAAAACAACATTCAGTACAACAGCGCACAAAAGTGTCTGGCGGTAGTTTCTCCCCAATTCCATGGCACATGCCACGGGCACCACCATCATGGAGGAAACAATGAGGGCACCCACGGTTCTGGCAGCAACGGAAATGGTCAGTGCAGTGAGGATCGTAAACAGGAAATTCACGGTCTTCACAGGCACTCCTGCCAGTCTGGCCCCCTGCTCATCCAGGGAAACATAGAATAATTCCTTGTAAAAAAGCAAAAACACCAGCAGGACCGCAGCGCTGACTCCCATCACCAGGTATAACTCCCCATCGCCGACCGCCACAATGCTGCCAAACAGAAAGCTGTTAAAATTAGCGGCATTTTTTACAAATCCAGATAATATGCCTGCCAGGCCAATCCCTGCGGACATAATGACGGCAATGGACATTTCTGAAAATACCGGCAGCTTTCTGCGGACCGCCTCTATGCCAAAGGCAGCGATCACACAGGCGGCAGCGGCAGCCACCACGGGATTCACTCCCAGGATCAGCCCTGCAGCCACCCCTGCAAGAGAACAGTGGGATAAGGCATCTCCTATCATGGACAGGCGCTTGCATACGATCACGATCCCAATACAGGGGATCACCGCGGCCAATAAGATCCCAACCATAAAGGCCCTGTGCATAAACGCATAATTAAATATTTCCATCTTTGTTTTCCTCCCGGCCTTCCTCCATACGTTTGACCCGTCCATCCTCCAAGAGCCACAGATCATCCGCATACGGCAGGATCCCTTTCCGGTCATGGGTGACCATCAGGACCGCCGCCTGCTCTTCCCTGTTGATCTTTCTCAACAGCAGGTAAAAGTCAGCTGTGCTTTTCTCATCCATACCGGATGTAGGTTCATCTAATATCAGCAAGCGCGGCCGGTTTACCAGAGCCCTTGCCAAAAGGACCTTCTGTCTCTGGCCCCCGGACAGCCGTCCGATCAGCTCTTTTCCGTACTCTTCCATTCCAATCTGTGCCAGGGCCTGGCGCACCTTTTCTTTTTCCTTTTTTCCTGCAAACCGGAATCTTCCGATCTGAGAGTACAGGTTGGCCTGGACGATCTCATTTACGGAAACGGGAAATCTGTAATAGGACGCCATGCCGCCCTGGGGAACATAGCTCACTTCCCGCCAGTTGTGAAACTGCCTTACATCCTGCCCCAGGATCTCTATCCGCCCCTGGGCGCTGTCCGGAAAAAGTTCTCCCAGAGCCAGCTTCAAAAGCGTGCTTTTTCCAGCCCCGTTCCGGCCCAGCAGTACCGCAAACCTTCCCTGTGGAATGGCAATATTTATCTCATGCAACACCCGGACGCTTCCATAAGAGAAGCTGAGCCCCCTGACTGTCATGGCATCCATGTTCTTACTCCTTTATCCTGTTTCTTTTTCTGTTACATTACCTGTTATATTACCTGTTGCCTGACCTGTCGTTTACTCCCATGCTGCCTTTAGCTGCTCCAGATTATCCTCCATCACGGAAAAATAATCCGCTCCTGCTTTCAGTTCCTCATCGCTGAGACCTTCCAGGGGATTTAAAACCCGTACAGAAACGCCTGTTTCCTTTGCAATGGCTTCAGCGACCTTGGGGCTTGCCAGTTCCTCAAAGAAAATGGATCTCACACCCCTCTCTTTTATAAAATCAATCACCTGTGCCATCCTGGACGGATTTGGCTCGGAATCCGGGGACAGGCCTTCAACTCCCACCTGGTTTAAACCGTAGGCATCGCATAGGTAGCCAAATGCTTCATGGGATACCACAATATCCTTGTTTTCCAGTCCGGACAGGTTCTCCCTGAACTTCAGGTCCAGTTCATCCAGTCCGGCGGCATAAGTCTCATAGTTTGCCTCGTAGGTTTCCTGATGCTCCGGGTCCGCCTCTATGAACGCATCCCTGATGTGTTCCATCTCTACTTTGGCATTCATGGGGTTGAGCCACACATGGGGATCATATGTCCCCCTCTCATGCCCCTCTCTAAGAACAATATCTTTGGATGCTTCCACTGAGATCAGCTTTTTATTTTCCAGGCCTGCAAGCACATCCTCAGCCCAGTGCTCCATTCCCGCCCCGCTGTAAATAAACAGGTCCGCTTCCTCCAGGTTTTTAATGTCGCTGACCGCCGGTTCCCAGTCATGGGGTTCCGTACCGGCCGGAACCATATTGGTGACCTCCGCCCGTTCACCGCCAATTTTTGCCGCAAAATCATACATGGGGTAAAAACTTGCCATCACCTTTATTTTCTTCCCGTTCTCCTCCTGTGCCTTTGTTTCGGCGGTTGGTTCTGCCTGTTTGTCTGAAGCGGCGGCCAAACCGGCACAGCCGGACAGCATGAGTACCAGGGCCAGAGCCGGCACAGCCAGCGGGCCCATTATCCGATTTCTCATTTTCTTCATGATTTGATTCTCCCAACTGTATTTGAATATATGATAAAATAAACTTTATCTCTGCCCCAGGGACAGACTAAAAATGGGTGCACAAAAACAAGACAGCCTCCTGTCCCCATTCCCTCTCAGACACCTGATGGTCCGTCCCCATGGGGGCAGACCGGTTACCGGGAGGTATTAAGTCATGGAATCCTGTCCTGGTGCCAAATACATTCAATTATCTAAACGGATTTTTAAGCTGACCAAAGAAACCGGGCGCAGATAAAGTCCGGTCCTATAAGAAATCAAGAATTTTTGTACCACAATATTTGCAAAAATAACAGCAGTTCCCCCGCCTGCGGCTTCCGACAGCAGACGCAGTGTGGATGCGCAGGCTTCCATCTCTGCGCAGATATAACATCCCTCACCGGTACACTGGTGTTTTGCATGTGTGGCAATAAAGAAAACGGAGAGAAACAGCACTGCAGTCAGAAGGATTGCTGTGAGCAATGCATAAATCTGTTTGTTTTTTCTGAACTGAGCCATTTTCTCTCCTCCTTTCCCGGTTCTAATTTGGAAATTAAAATCATTTTCATATTATAACAGTTTTTTTATCCTGTCAATCCCTTTTACACAGGTCGGTTCTCCTGCATCCCTCACAATAGCCAAACAGGACCGAGCGGCGTATATCCGGCTCAAACCCGTGTTCCCTGCAGATATGTTCCATAAAATCATCCAGTTTAGAACATTCCAGTGGAATAAACCGGCCGCACCCTAAACACACCAGCTTTCCCGGTTTTCTCAACTCTTCATCACCGGCGTAACAGTACCGTATCTTGGATCCATCCTCCATGGGAAGCTTCATCACCTTCCCGTCCTCAGCCAAACGCTCCAGGGCCCGGTATACGGTGGTCTGCCCCACCTGTACCCCTTCCTGCCGCAGGAGGTCCATCAACTGGTCCACGGTAAGGAACCATGACTTCTGCTGTTTTAAGACATCTAAGATCGTGATCTGCTGCTTTGTCCTGTATCTGCCTCTCTCTCCCATTATCCACCTCTGAATTTGAAATTGATTTCTATTTTATATTATATTCCTTGTTTCCATGATGTCAAGTTTTTGGCAAAAGTATACGATTTATGCCCATATATTTTTGTCAATTATGCACAATAGATGTTAAATAATTTTTAGGATTTTTCCTATAGACTAAAAATTTTTTAGGTATTATAATATATACCATGATAACAATTTAATAAATCTTTTGCCATTATGTATATCCTGGGGATTGGCCCAGAGTCTCTACCAACTACCGAAAAGAGTTGACTACATATCTTATGTAGTCAGCTCTTTTTTTCTATTTGTGTTAAGAATCCATATCCCTTTATTCACTAAGGATATATCTATTGGCAAAATACAATGCGAGGAGGAAATCTAAAAATGAATATTGTAGGGCAGCAAATGAAACGTGTTGATGCTTACGGAAAGGTGACCGGAGAGGCCAAATACACGGCGGATCTGGAGCCCCGGGACATTCTTCACGGAAGGGTCGTGCACTCTACCATCGCCAATGGCCGGGTTAAAAGTTTTGATCTGACCGAGGCTTACAAAGTGCCGGGAGTTGTTAAGATCGTCACCTGTTTTGATGTGCCTGACTGCCAGTTTCCCACCGCTGGCCATCCATGGAGCGTGGAGACCAAACATCAGGATATCTGTGACCGCAAGCTCTTAAATGAACGCATCAGGCTGTATGGGGATGATATTGCGGCCATTGTGGCTGAAGACGAGGTTGCCGCTTCCCAGGCGGCGCGTCTGGTCAAGGTGGAGTACGAGGAGTACGAGCCCATTGTCACCGTAGAAGCAGCCATGGCTGAGGGAGCCCCCCCGCTGCACCCTGATCTCAGAAAGGACAATGTGATCGTCCACTCCCACATGACCATGGGAGCCAGCGGCTTTACATATAAGGAAGGGCTTAAAAAGGCGGAGGAAACCTACGGACAGGAACAGATCGTTGCCATAGAGACAGAGTATGACACTCCCCGTATTTCCCACTGCCATATTGAGCTTCCTGTCTCTTGGGCTTATGTGGATACCAACGGCAAGATCACCGTTGTAGCCTCCACCCAGATCCCCCACATTGTCAGGCGTTGTACGGCGCAGGCCCTGGGCGTTCCCATCGGCAGAGTGCGCATCATCAAGCCATACATTGGCGGCGGATTTGGAAACAAGCAGGATGTGCTCTATGAACCCCTGAACGCGTTCCTCTCACTTTCCGTGGGCGGCAGGCCGGTGAGGCTGGAGATCAGCCGTGAGGAGACCATTTCCGGAACCCGCACCCGCCACGCCATCAAGGGACTGTGCAAAGCGGTCCTGACAAAGGAAGGGCGTGTTCTGGCAAGACAGCTGGACGCCTATGCCAACAACGGAGGATATGCCTCCCATGGCCATGCGATCTGCGCCAACTGCGGCAATGTGTTTAAGGACCTGTACAGGGATGAGCTGGGAGCTGAGATCGACTGTTCCACTGTATATACCTCCTCTCCCACCGCGGGAGCCATGAGAGGTTACGGGATCCCGCAGGCAGCGTGGTTTGCGGAATGTCTGGCGGATGACATGGCCTGGGCCATCGGCATGGATCCCTGTGAATTCAGGATAAAAAACTGCATGGAGGATGGGTTTGTGGATCCGGCTAACGGTATCACCTTCCACTCCTACGGTTTGAAGAAATGTATCGAGGCGGGAAGAAAGCATATCCGCTGGGATGAGAAATGGAACGCGTACAGGAATCAGACCGGTCCGGTCCGCAAGGGCGTGGGCATGGCGATCTTCTGTTATAAGACAGGCGTACACCCCATTTCCCTGGAAACGGCTTCCGCACGTATGGTATTAAACCAGGACGGTTCCATCCAGCTGTGCATGGGTGCCACGGAGATCGGCCAGGGAGCCGATACCGTGTTCACACAGATGGCATCTGAAACCACGGGCATCTCCTATGATCAGGTATACATTGTATCCACCCAGGATACGGATACCACTCCCTTTGACACCGGCGCCTACGCATCCCGCCAGACCTATGTGTCCGGCATGGCATTAAAGAAATGCGCCGAGGAGTTCAGGCACAAGATCCTTGACTATGCAGCTTACATGCTGAACCACGACATCACCGACCTGTCAAAGACCGTGTACGCGCAGATCGTAAAGGATGCCGGATGCCGGCTCAGGGAAGCGCTGGGTCTTCATAAGGACGAGGAAGTCACTGAGGATATGCTGGATATCGTAAACAGTAAGGTAGTGGTATGCGGCGGCGCGCCGGAGCTCTTTGACGTGGGCGTGGTGGCTGACACTGCATTTTATTCCCTGGAGCGTTCCGTACATATCACCGCAGAGGTCACAAACCAGTGCAAGCAGAATACATTTTCCTCGGGCTGCTGTTTTGTGGAAATAGAGGTGGATATCCCCCTGGGCCTTGTGACGGTCACGGATATCATCAATGTCCATGATTCAGGCGTCCTGATCAACCCGCAGACAGCCCGGGCACAGGTCCACGGCGGCATGAGCATGGGGCTTGGGTACGGACTTTCCGAAGAGCTTCTGGTGGATGAAAAGACCGGAAAACCATTAAACAACAACCTGCTGGATTATAAGATCCCCACAGCCATGGACACACCTGACCTGAACGTGGAGTTCATCCAGCTGGAAGACCCCACCGGACCTTACGGAAATAAATCCCTGGGTGAACCCCCCGCGATCCCGGTGGCCCCCGCCATCCGGAACGCGATCTTAAATGCAACCGGTGTGCACATGGATGTAAACCCCATGACAGCCCAGAGGCTGATCGAGAAATTCAAAGAAAAAGGTCTGATATAAGGAGAAAGCTATGTTTGACATTAAATCATTTTATGAGGCAAAGAGTGTGGAAGATGCCATCAATGCCCTTGTGAAGGATCCTGATGCGGAAATCATCAGCGGGGGCACCGATGTGCTGATACGCGTAAGGGAAGGCAAGGACGCGGGACGGTCCGTGGTATCCATCCATAATATAGAGGAACTAAAGGGCGTGAAGCTGTTGGAGAACGGCGATCTGTGGATCGGGGCAGGCACTTCATTTTCCCATATCACCAATGACCCCCTGATCCAGAGATACATTCCCATGCTTGGGGAAGCCGTGGACATGGTAGGCGGTCCCCAGATCCGCAACACGGGAACTATTGGGGGAAATATCTGCAACGGAGCAACCTCTGCCGACTCTGCTTCCACCATGTGGACCCTGGAAGCGGATGTGGTGCTGGAAGGCCCTGATGGCCGGAGGATCGTGCCTGTGTGTGAGTTTTATACAGGCCCGGGCAGAACGGTCCGCGACCGGTGCGAGGTCTGTACCTGCTTTCTGATCCATCCTGAAAGCTATGTGGGATGGACCGGCCATTATATGAAATACGGAAAGCGCAAGGCCATGGAGATCGCCACCCTGGGCTGTGCGGTCAGGGTAAAGCTTTCAGAGGATAAGAAACGGATCGAGGATGTGAGGCTGGGTTACGGCGTAGCCGGCCCTACGCCCCTGCGATGCAGGAAAGCCGAGGAAGCCCTAAAGGGCTGTGAGGTCACTGACAGCGAGGCAATCCTTGAATTTGGAAGAGATGCGCTCACTGAGGTAAACCCACGTTCCTCATGGAGGGCTTCCAAGGAATTCAGGCTTCAGCTCATTGAGGAGCTGTCAAAACGCGCCCTGGTGGAAGCTATAAAAATTGCAGGAGGTAAGGTCAATGCTTAAGATTGTGCATATGAAAGTAAATGGAAAGGATGTGGAGCTGGCAGTGGATGAGCGTGAATCCCTGCTGGATACCCTGCGCCAGCGCATGGGGCTCACATCTGTAAAAAAGGGCTGCGAAGTCGGGGAATGCGGCGCCTGTACCGTGCTGGTCAACGGGGAAGCCATTGACAGCTGTATCTATATGACTCTGTGGGCAGAAGGAAAAAGCGTCATGACAGTGGAAGGATTAAAGGGGCCAAACGGGGAACTGTCTCCTATCCAGAAGGCATTTATCGAGGAAGCCGCGGTACAGTGCGGATTCTGTACGCCGGGCCTGATCATGAGCGCGGTTGAGATCGTGGGAACAGGCAAAAAATATAACAGGGAAGAATTAAAGAAATTGATTTCCGGGCATTTGTGCAGATGTACGGGATATGAAAATATCCTTAATGCAATGGAGAGAATCGTGGAAGAGGTATATCAGATCAGCCATAAAACAAATTCCTAACAAAAACAGGGGGTAACAAAATCATGAACAACAGTGCAAATTGCAGCATCAACAATATCTATAAACTGGAGGGCCGGGTGCCTCTTGGCAAGGCCATTCCCTTTGGGCTTCAGCACATATTGGCCATGTTCGTTTCCAACCTTGCGCCTATCACCATCATATGCGGAGCAGCACAGCCGGCCTTAAGCCAGGCCCAGACCGCTCTCCTGCTCCAGAACGCCATGTTCGTTGCAGGTATCGCAACCCTGGTCCAGCTTTATCCCATCTGGCGGATCGGCTCCAAGCTTCCCGTGGTCATGGGTGTCAGCTTTACCTTTGTAACTGTGTTGAGCACCATTGCAGCCAATTACGGATATCCTTCCGTTGTGGGCGCCGTACTCATAGGCGGCCTCTTTGAAGGCACACTGGGTCTTCTGGCAAAATACTGGCGCAAGATCATCACTCCTGTTGTTGCTGCTTCTGTTGTAACAGCCATTGGATTTTCTCTTTTTACCGTGGGCGCCAGGTCATTTGGCGGCGGCTATGCAGATGATTTCGGCTCTGCCGAAAACCTGATGTTAGGCACCGTCACACTGCTCACCTGTCTTTTATGGAATATTCTTGCAAAGGGGTATTTAAAGCAGCTCTCCGTCCTGGCAGGGCTGATCGTGGGATATGTGATCGCCATTTTCCTCGGAAAGGTGGACTTAAGCCTGATCATGTCCGGCGGGATCATTGCTTTCCCAACCATACTCCCCTTTATGCCTGAGTTCCATGCAGGCGCCATCATATCCGCCTGTATTATTTTCCTGGTGTCGGCAGCTGAGACCATCGGGGACACCTCGGCTCTCGTATCAGGCGGCTTAAACCGCGAGATCACAGGCAAGGAGATCTCCGGCTCCCTGGCCTGTGACGGGTACTGTTCCGCAGTATCCACCCTGTTCGGATGTCCTCCGGTCACATCCTTTTCACAGAATGTGGGCCTGATCGCCATGACAAAGGTGGTGAACCGCTTCACCATCATGACCGGTGCGGCCTGTATGATCCTGGCCGGCCTGCTTCCGCCCGTGGGCAACTTTTTTGCCTCCCTTCCTCAGGCAGTGCTGGGCGGATGTACCATCATGATGTTTGGATCCATCCTCACATCCGGTGTCCAGATGATTGCAAAATCCGGATTTTCCCAGAGGAACATCACCATTGTCTCCCTGTCACTGGCAGTGGGTATTGGGTTCACAACCGCCAGTGAGATCGGCATCTGGGACATTTTCCCGGAGCTTGTCCAGTCTGTCTTCTCAGCCAACGTGGTAGCTGTCGTGTTCGTGGTGTCCGTGTTCTTAAGCCTTGTGCTTCCCAAGGATATGGACATAAAAATGCTGGAAGAACAGTAAAAATGCCGAAAGAGCAGTAAACCGGCAGAAAACTCCTTTTACGCAGTGTTGTTCGGCCTGCATAAAAGGAGTTTTTTCATGGGGTTGGATAGGCGATCTTTAACGTATCGCCATCCAGTGATACGCCCTTGCTGCGGACAATGGGAAGTTTCTGTTGGGCGGAAAAACCAATGGTCTCCCCGTCCCGGAGGACCACATCCTCATCCAGCACATAGCAGACCAGATTCAGCAGGAAATCCCGCAGTTCCCGGGGATCCGCCACGGCCTCCAGAATTTCCATCTCATCTTTTCCAAAGGATTTCATACCGTAGGTATATGTGTTCCATCCCTTCTCCGTCTGGTACAGCCCGAAATAGATCCAGTTAAGGATGGGAAGCCCTCCGTCCCTGAGCATCTCCGATGCGTCCAGATAGAATTGAGGCTGGAATACAGTGCCGCTGGTATAGATGCCCAGCACATTCTTCTGCCGGCACAGGGCCGCAAGCACCTTGACAAACAGCTTTCCCCGCTCCAGTACCGGGGCGTCTTTCCCCATAATCGCAACGATCAGCTGGGCCTGGTGTGTTTTGACAATCTCCACTGCCTCCGGCCACATATAGTTGTTGGCCGCATGTATCTCCGCTTCCTTATCCGGAACAGGGACATCCATCAGTGCTGCCATCACCCGCATATTGCTGACGTTAAAGAGCATCACGTCCTCTGCGTGATCGCTGCCTCCGGCGTCATCCTCCGCCTCATCTTCCTCCGCGTTCGCCTCCGCGTTCACCTCCGCGTCCTCCTCTTCCACGCATTCAATTCCCCACATTAACTCCATGTCTGACTTGAATTGGGATCGATCCCACATGGGACCGGCCAGCAGGACAAAGCCAACAAAGGAACCTGTTTCCTCCTCCCTGTCCTGGTTCAGGCCCTCCTCCCCTTCCTGAACTTCCAGTCCCTGATCCGATGCTTGTTTCCTGACCGCATTGATCAGCCCTTCTTTTTTCCTGGCCTTGGCGCTGAATGCAGCATGTATGCTCATGTCTCCTCCTTTTTCAGGCAGATACTGCCCACATTGCGGCGGTATGTATGGAAAAATGCCTCTTTGACCGGGACATTCCCCAATACCTCCAGGGCTGCCTGAAGCACTTGATCCAGATTCCAGGCAATAAAGTCCAGATAACCCAGGGAAACGCCGGTAGCCCCTCCTGTAAACGTCACTGCATCTCCTGCCTTGGCAGATATCTTCTGCTCCATCTCATCCCGAAGGTCCAGTATCTGATCCCTGGCAATTCCATCCAGCGGATACCAGAAAAAGCCAGGAACCGCCCCATCCATATGAAAATCCTCTATGATCTCATCATCCCCCTGATAATAGGCTCTGGGAATAGGCAGGCAGGACGTGACACCTGCGAACACATCCTCCCGCAGAGACCAGTCCTCCTCCCCCGAGGGAGTCATCTCATAAGCGCTGTACCATGTGCACAGTTCATCAGCCGTCACCAGTTCCCTGTCCCTGCTTATATACTCCATCAGTTCGTCCAGGCAGAACTCCTCCCCCTGCCCCGGCTCCTCCAACAAGTCCATATATCCGATATACCGGATGGCAGGAATCTCCCCTATGGCCTGGTCCAGCAGCACGGTCATCAAACCATATGCCTGGTTCTCATTCTTTTTCACAAGGGGAAGCAGCTTTTCACAGTATATGGAAAGACCCAGCTGCTTGTCCTTCAGTTCCTCCACCCAAACCCGGGCATCGGAAAGCCCAATGGTCCTGTCATACATCCTCAGTTCAAACCCCTTGGCAGGCTGCCGTCCAATCAGGATATTCCAATGGTCAAATACTTTCTCAGGTGCATGGTTTTTAAAATACACCAGCTTAAACAGCCGGCTCCTATCGCCATCCGGCGACAGGATCAGGTCATATTTGTCCCCATTAAAACCAATCTCAAAAAACGGCCGGTAAAACGCAGGGGCAAGCAGCTGATGACACCGTTCTGCCACAGCCTCCCCATCCTTCCTGTCATCTATCATTGCCCGCAGCCCTGCCTCCCCGTCCAGGAATGACTCCCATCCCTCCCGGGTCCTCTCACTGAAAGGCTTCATGGAATTGGGCAGGGTAAGGCTCCTGCTGCACTGTTGGATCAGCGACTGGGTATCCTCATCCCCGGGCCTGAGTTCCAGTGCTTTCTCAAAGTAGGATCTGGCCTTTAACTCCTGGTCCAGGTAATAAAGGGCATAACCCATTCTGAAATTCCAGTCATGGTCCTGCACAAATTGATCTTCCACTGATTTAAGAAGTGCTGCCGCCTTTTCAAACAGATCCCTGTCCTCCGGCGATGCAAGATTATTATAGGCACGGGCCAGCTGGCTGATCAGATCCGGCGTCTGCTGTGTCTGGGGAAGGGCCTCAATTGCATCAATGATCTGCTGGTACTGCTCCTCCTCATGCCATTTTTTAATTTTCTCCTGAAAGGCAGACGGAGCTTGGGTGCGGTCTCTTCTGATGGGGCTCATAGTCTTTATACCTCCGTATTTTCTTTGTGTGCTCCCGAAGTCTCCTGATACTCAGATTTGCGAGATGATTTTTTGTCAGTTGTGCGTAAATTTATGAGGCGTACACGATGTGTACGTTGAATCAATTTGTGTGCGGCTGGCGGGAAATCGGCCGCAAAGGTGGGTGACGGGGAGACTTCAAGAATACACCTTTCTCTCATTATACACCCGGGGCAAAGGAAAGGATAGTAAAAAACTGGGGAGAAGCAGATCGATCTGCCTCTCCCCTTGTCTATCCTTGCTGCTAAATCCTTCATTTATCGTGCCATACGTTGAGACGGGAGCTCCGTTACAGCGGGATCAGTCATCATCACGGTCGTTGTGATCGTCATCATCATGGTCGTCATCATCTTCATCATCATGGTCGTCATCATAGCGGTCATCATCTTCATCATCATGGTCGTCATCATCTTCATCATCATAACGGCCATCATTATCATCATCACGGTCCATATCCACAATTTCTCCTGTGACAGCGTTTAAATCAACCTCATATGCCACACCGTTTATCACTACTTCTATTTCATACACGCCGTCATCCAGCTCATATTCCTTGATCTTCAGATCACCTGCGGTCAGCCCCAGCTGCTCCAGCACCATCTTCTCAGCCGTCTCCCTATCTATATATCCTTTATCATTCAGCGCATGGAGCCCAACGACCTTGACATACACATCAATATCCCTGCTTTCCACCACATCCCGAACCCCTTTTTCTATTTCCTTCATAAAATTATCATTCGGATACCGGGATCCTTTTTCAGCCTTGATCACCAGACTGTTCTTAGAGGAGGCTGTCTCCCTGTCAAACCATCCCTTTTCATCCAGGCGCCTTACCAGACGCTTCACAGCATCCTTGCAATCCTCACCGAGATAGCCGTCCTGCCCATCTAAAAAGTCTTTCCCTGCCCGGTCGATCCCTTTTATTTCCAGCACATCTCCATCTCTGTCATATGCAATGGATATATCAGGCCCTGCACTTACAAGAATACGGCCTTTTACCTCCTTCCGGTTTGTCTGCGCCTTATGCCATGTTGCTCCCATTGCCACATTTCCTGCTCCCACGGTCCCTGCCGCCAAAATGGCGGCACACATGAACACTGCTGCTTTTTTCAATCTCACCTCTAACATAGTCATCGTTCCTCCTTGTTCGGATCTTTATTTCTGTTTACATTCATAGACTACGGATACAAAATTGTAAAAACGGGGTAGCAGAAACTTTTTATAATATTTTTTAGGGAAAAATTAAATTGGCGCTGAAATTCCGCCAAAACCTCCATTTTATTCCTCTCCCGCTTTGATCCGCAGACGGCTTATACCAAAAAAGAGTCTTTGTTCCATCCGGCAACTGCCTGACGTACAATGACTCTCTTTTTGCCCGTATACGCGCTCACCCTGTTAATCCGGACAAGTCTGAAATCCTCTCTGTAAAATATCTTCCTGCAGCTGTACACGGCTGCTCTTCCTGAAAATTATTTAATCATCATCATCATTGTCTTCTTCATGGTCATTGTCCCGGCCATTGTCTCTATCGGCCCGGTCATCATCTCTATCGTCACGGTCGTCATCTCTATCGTCTTGGTCATCATCCTCATTATCACGGTCGTCATCTCTATCGTCTTGGTCATCATCCCTATCGTCACGGTCGTCATCCCTATCGTCTTGGTCATCATCCCCATTATCACGGTCGTCATCTCTATCGTCTTGGTCATCATCCCCATCATCACGGTCGTCATCTCTATCGTCTTGGTCATCATCCCCATCGTTATAGCCGTCATCATCACGGTCATCGTCATCCAGGCCGTCATCATCATGTTTTTTATTCCGCTCCTCCTGACGGCTGCTCTCTGTTGCAACCGGCGCGGCGACCGGATGCACGGATGGCGTGGGATGGTGCGCGGTTGAGGCCGGTGCCTGGCTGGCCGGTGTTTCCGGTATGGTTTCTTCCTCCGCTGCCCCAATCTTTATCTCCACGCGCATTCGCCCTTCCAGCATATGGCTGAGACCGGAGCTGATGGCGTTTTCCCTTTTATCCTTCCACCCGGCGCTGCCCTGGGCTTTGACCGACACAGTGCCTCCGTCCTTTAGATACCCCATTTCCACAGCCCGCTCAACCAGGAGCTGTGTCATTTCCTCTGAATTCTTTCCTTTATAAGAAACCTGGTCGATCAGCCGGATCCCATCCTCATTCAGTCCCTCCAGGCCAACCACCCGGTCCGTATAGCTGACCGACATCATCACGTCCGGATTGATCCTGAGTTCCACGGTTCCATAGGTCATAAAGCAGGCTCCATAGGTTCCTCCCCCAAGAATAGCCGCGCATAGACAGGCCGCTATCATAAGAGGCGCCAGTCTGAAGCGCAGAGGAACGGTCTGGGTGCGCCGGGCGATCACATGATCCACCTTCTGCCCTGCTTCATATCCCATATTGGCAACTTTGATCATACGCCCGGCCTGGTCCAGTACAATGGCATAAGCGGGATGGCATTCCATTACAAGATACATCATGTCTGTTCCTCCTTTCCTCCGGAAATCTGGCAGAGATGTCCCCGGATCATCTCATATCCATTGGTGTACGCAAGCAGTATGGCTACCAGATAAATCCGGTGCCGCTCCAGCGTCTTTCTGGGCACCCCGGAAGCAGCCGCAAGTTCAGCCATGGGAAGACGTTTACTTTTCATCAGGCGGTCCAACAGCTGGGGCTGTCCCTTTGCCGCCTTAAGCACCTTATGGCAGGCACTGAGAGTGCGGTCCTGTTTGGGACAATTATCAGCCACATCCGATAGGGTCAGACCGTATTCCAAAAGATTCCTGCCAAATTCTTCCAGTTCCTCCTTTGTAGCCTCCCTTATGGTCCAGTCATCCATGGCATCCCCCTCATCTGCAAGCTTATCTGAAAGGGCCGGGCCATCCTCCTCCCCCAGGGGGGTATCATAGGAAATAATCCCCTTGTGGCGCTCCTCCTTCCGGTAGTAATCGATCAACCGGTTGCGGATCGCTGCGGCAGCATAGGAAAGAAAGGATCCCCTCCCCTTCTCATACCCCTGGATCGCTTCATAGAACGCAAACATAGCAATGCTCAGTTCATCATCCCTCCCGCCTGAGGGTGTGCTGTGGTTAAACTTTGCTGTCTCAGACCGTATAAAATTCATATACGCGGCGATCAGTTCATCTGCGGCCTTAGAATCCTTTTTTGCCTGCCGCACCATACGAACGATCCCATGCTCCTCCCCCATACTGCCACCTCCATTTACAGTAGTATACGCAGCCACCTTTTAACTTTCGGGGTAATCTGTAAAAGATCTTATTTTGATTATATCAGATACAGCGAAGAAGCAGGCACCTTTTTTGCGGAAAGAGGGAGGAACGGTATTCCCGCGGCTATAAGAGGTCCCACTAAATTCAGATCATCCACACAAAATGCTCCCGGTGCAATGCTAATAAAATACTTCTTTTCCCGGCCGGCATTAAACCCATTGATCTTCCCGCTATACCGGCAAAATACCTGCTCATGTTCCGCCCTTGTAACCCCTGGCGTAACGTAAACAGGGGATTGGCAGACCACACACATAAAGATAACCTGCCGACCGGGAAGGACCTGGAACATATACGATCTACTGTTCCGGGCCTTAGGGGCCAGCAGGTTATTTTTTAGGTCAACTTTTTATCTTCAACGTGCCTGAAACAAAAAGATTAAGAATTTAAACCATTTTCCTCATGGGCGCGGTCCTTTTTCCACACGCGGTAAATGGAGATAAGCAGAGGAATCACCACGGCGAACAGGGCCACGTTGCCAAGCATCACATATCCCTTCTGAACAATGGCCACCAGGCCCACACTGGATATCAGCCAGCAGGTCAGCAAAAAGCCCATGGACAGAATAAAGAATTTTGCCTTGTGGCTGAACCTTTCAGTTTTCCACACAGCGGCCCAGCGGTTGGAGAAGTTGTATGTAAAGCTGGGGGCAGTGGATACCACGGCCAGTACCACAACCACCCAATAGATGGCGGTAAGCACGGCAGGCAGGTACTGCCTGCAGATCAGCAGGATGGGCGTACCCGATATGATTTCAGGCATAAAGGGAAGCACAATGGCGCCGGTCATGGCAAACAGGAGTGTAACCAGCAGGCCGATGGTGATGCCGGAGCCAATGGCATCCTTCTTGCCCCGGATCTGGTCGGAGTAGTTGCTAAGAGTGGATCCCCAGGACGAGCAGGTCATGCAATAGGAAAAGAACATGGAAAAATGGGCGGTCACAGTCGTGCCGGTCCAATCCATACCAATGTCAAAATTTCCGATGCGCTCCATCAGCACGGGCCCCCGGATGCTGATCACAGCCACCAGGATGGATACCAGTGACATAATCAGGGATACGGTCATCAGCGTGTTGAATCTGCGAAGGAACGCGGCGCCGTAGATGCTCAGTACTGCGAACAGCAGAACGCCAAAGATACTGGCGATCACGGAAGGGATGCCAAGCAGGACGTTCATCAGTTCGGAGAAAAGGGCAACGGTAGCCGCCACGGTCACTAGTCCCATCATCATGGTATAAAGGTCAAAGAATACAGTGACAATGCCTTTTAAAACCGGGTTGGCATCAGGTTTGTGCAGG
Source organism: Enterocloster citroniae (assembly GCF_040545455.1). Lineage (NCBI taxonomy): Bacteria > Bacillati > Bacillota > Clostridia > Lachnospirales > Lachnospiraceae > Enterocloster > Enterocloster citroniae. The sequence continues at coordinate 42,487 of NZ_JBEPLZ010000010.1, forward strand.
CCGTAAAGGGCCAGATAATAGGCATTGTAATTGGTGATCTTATAAGCACGGACAAAGTTCAGCCCAACACCGCAGAAAAAGGACATGGCTGCAAAGAACATGAGCAGCCACACCAGGGCCCAGCCTCCGCCCAGTGTAACGATGTAGGTGGAGGCATAGACACCGGAGGCCATATTGGCGCCGCAGAAGGTACCAAACATAAGAGCGCCAAGACCAAACCAAATAGAAAATGTTTTTACGAAACCGTTTTTTTCTTTCTGTTGCATGATCATTCTCCTCACAAAATCATGATTGTTCAGTTTCTCTCTCCTTATCTTGCCGCGTACTCAATGGCCGCCTGACGTACCCATTCCAGGCGGGAATCGTCAATGTCATTGGGAACCGTGCAGTCGGCGCCCAGCATAATGCCAACCTGTCCGCATTCATCTAAGATCTTCCACGCCGCTTCCTTTACCTCCTGTTCCGTTCCCTTGTAAATGACAGTGTCCTGTGCAAAGCCTCCGAAGACAGGTTTGCCGCCAAACAGCTTTTTGCCCTCGCTGAGGGATACTCCCTCCACATACACGGCGATATTGACAGCGGCTGCCTCAAAGTCCGTAAACAGATCCAGGTGGTTGGCACGGCCGTGATAGCCGCAAATGTGCAGCAGATTGATCTTGCTCAGTTTGTTGGCGCTTTTCATTACTTCCTTTTCATAGGGCGCCACATAGGTACGGTAGAAGTCATCATTAAAGAAGTTGGACTGGTTATTGACACTCATGTAGATACCGTCCACGCCCCCCTCTCTGATCAGCATTTCATTGATGGCTGAGATTCCGTCACACAGGTTCTTCATTGCGGCGGCAACAGCGTCCGGGGCTTCGTCTATGAACTTCAGCATTCTGGACTCATCGCCTTCACCGGGGATGCCTCCTATACACAGGCTGTTGCGCAGCACCACGGATGGGGAAAAACCAGTGGCGTATACAGGAGCGTCCGAGTCCTCATAGAATGCCCGCACCCGTCTGGTAAGCTCCAGGGATTTCATGGCAAAGGCTGAGTCGGAAGCAGGCGCCTGAACCTTACGTAAATCGTCTGATGTTTTTACAAAGGAGACATCTACAGGCATAATCATCAGGGTGTCATTCATAATTTTGATCACATCAGGGTCAAACTTCTCCCTGGCCAGTTTGTGCCCTATGATATTTCGCTCAAAGGCTTCCTGGTTTTCCATGCCTTTGCCCCACTCGCCAGGAGGACAGAAATGATGGAAAAACGCCACGGGGACGCGGTCTACGGGGTTGTTTTCCAAGAAGTTCATGAATCTTTCACGTTTGGTCATAAAATATCTCCTCTTTTCAATTTTATTTGACAAATATGTCAGAAATATAATATCATATAGACAAGATTTTGTATAATATATAAAAAATCCAGCCATATGAAAAAAATCTATAATGACAGAAACATAAAGGTATCGGATATAAAAAATATGGACGACAGAACAAGGGAGGGGATATTATGAAAATAAAAGTGCTGGAATATTTCATCACTCTGGCGGAAGCAAAATCCATTAACGAGGCAGCGCAGAAATTATATATTACACAGCCCAGCCTGACAAAGGCACTGCAGCTGTTTGAGAAGGAAATCGGTGTTTCTCTCTTCTGCCGGGCCCAGTCCGGCATTACGCTCACAGAAGCAGGTAAAAAGATTCTGCCCGAGGCAAAACAGATTATGGAATATTACGATGGATGGCTGAATCTGGCGGAACAGGATTTTTTAAGAACAGTAGACGTGTATGCCCATACATCCCTCTCGGGCTTTCTCTTTCCGGACATCATTCTGCATTTTAAAGAAATATATTCAGATTTGAACATTAATTACACCACGGTCCCATGTCCGGAAGCATATCTGTCCCACGATATCCGGAAACCGGTAATCGCCCTGGCGATCTGCGAGGAAGGGGAAACGTGCAAAGCACACCAGAATATAGGTGGGAAGGGATACGAGCAGCTCCCGCTGCTGCAGGGAGAATATGGATGTCTTGTCAATAAAAACGGCCCCCTTGCCAAACGCCGGTCCATTGCGCTGGAGGAGTTAAAGACCCATTATTATTTCATTGCCCCAAATCTTCAGGAAATGGTCGAAAAGCCGGGATTTATGTCAACCGTGCTTCAAGACACCGTTAACACGATTTCCTCCCACAAGATGGTTCAGGTGGAAACCGTGTCCAATGTGATAGAACTGCTTCAGAAATACCCGGAAGGGTACGTAATCGCCTGTTATCCGGCCTGTAACCGCTATGCCGGCGTAGCCAGCGGAGATCTGATCTACATCCCCTTACAAGGCTATGAGGCAAAGGTTAACATATGTCTGTTTTACGAAAAGCAGGCGTATCATCAGTACCCGGTTCTGAGAGAATTGATTAAAACCATAACGGATGCGTCAGCCCGGTTTATGGAGGAACACAGGAGCCGGTTCTGACGCAGAACTATTGAATCCCTTTTAACAGTCTTAATCCAATGCCTCGTTCAGTTCCTGTGTTCCTGGCAGTACAAACCGCCCCTGGCAGATAATAGAAATCTCGCTGCCGTCCTCCCTCACTGCCTTTATGTCTCCCAGTTCAGAGTATGGGATGGTAATATCCGTATGGCAGCTGAAGTAAGCCTTTGACATATCCTCCCTGCGCAGAAGGGATATCTCATTATCCCTGGCAATCACTTCCTTGCCGTCCGGGTTGTACATGGGTGAATCCTCCGCAAAGCTGTAGCAGGTATCCCCCACTGCAAAATGGGGGCCCATCTTTTCAGCGATCAGAATGGGCAGCTTATCACCAATGCCGAATTTCTGCGCCATGGCATACGCCACCGTGTTGGTGCCGATGGCAAATTCTCCCAGGGGCAGCCACTCATGCCCCTGCATGATCACCTGCTTTACAAGCGCCCTGCCCTGAGCCTCCTCCCGGGCATCTTCCCCTTCCCGGGTGAAATTGCCGCAGGAATAATCCGTAACCTTCCCATCCTCAAACCGGATGCGCAGGTTTTTAAACTGGTAATCTCCCACATAGACATTGCTCACATGAAGCAGCCCTTCTGTGCCTGTGAGCAGGGGGGATGTAAATACCTCACCCAATGGGATGTTCACATCGGATACGCAGTTTTCAAAGTTGCTCTCCCTTTTCCTGTCCCCCAGAGGATGGAGCACCACCTTCATACAGGTCTCATTGTCTCCCCTGCCCGTGATCAGCACATGGACGGCCTCGTCCAGGGCATCGATGATGCACTGCTGGATCCGCTGGTATTTCCCATAATCCAGAGTGTTAAGCTCTATGGTCTCCCGGAAGATCTCCTCAAAGTCAGGGCCGATATCCGGCTTAGGGAATGCGATGATGGTAAAACTGGTTTCGTCCCCGGGCATATACTGGTTCACGATCCGCCTGGATTCATTGGCGTAAGCCACCATCAGCTCCTCCTGATGGGCGTTAAGCTTCAGGGCTGTCTTCTTGTTCACGGGCGCAAAGCCTTCCTCCCCAAAGGTCTCCACCAAAGCAGGGCCGGCACACCAGGACGCTTCTTCCCGGAACTCCTCATAGGCTGCTTTCAGCACGGCGAGCTTGCGCTCCTTAAATGCATTGCCCATATATAAAGCGCTGTCGTAGCGGTGGTCGTAATCATACTGACGGTTGGCAGGTGTGCCGTAATAGCCCCGCTTTCCGTTGGCCCGCCGGTTCACGGATTCCACCGCTGCCCGGTAGAAAACCACCTCCAGGCCCATGGCCTTAAAACTAGCCGCCGCCCTTCGGATCATGCGCTCAAATCCCAGCTGGAATTCCACCACCACGGTCTTTTTCTTCTTCAGGTCCCTGCCCATGACCTCAAATCCCTTGCGATACCCTTCCGTATAGGTATCCGCCATCCGGTCAATGGTCTCCTGTGGAAGGGTATTCATAAAGGAAGCCAGCTTAAGGTCACTGTCCGCCACATACTCCCCGTACCTGTAAAGGTAACGCAGGTCGCTCAGATTACTTTCCATGATAATGTCAGCTGCAAAGGAAAGCCCCGGGTCCACTCCCTCCCTCACCCGCCATGTTACGGTAAGGTCCGAGTAATCGCTGACAAACCAGTACAGCGCGTCCTGGACGGCCTGTTTATCCGGAATATCCGCCCCGTCCTCCCAGGCAAGGGAAAACAGGTTGTATACCTCCAGGAACAGCTCACTTAAGATCGTGATATTGGTCAGCCGCATCTCATAGGCATACACGATATCCGCCCTGATCTCCGTATAGAGAAATGACAGCAGCTGCCCTACTCCATCCCCCAGCTGCTCCACGGCATAGTCCGGGTTCGCATAGCTCTCCCCATAGGATCCGGGCAGGATATCCTGATACAAGGCCCGGTTCTCAGCCTGAAGCTGCTCCAGGCTCATACTGTCCCGGCCCCCCTGCATCCTGCCCTCCACCAGCTTCCCGATCTGGTCTATAAAAGCAGCGGTTTTCTTAAAATAACTGCCGTAAGGCAGCCTCATCTCCTCCGTTTCCATGGACCTGATTCGCTCCATGGAAAGCTGGTAGCGTTCCCTTACGGCATCATTTTCTTCCTGTAATAATATTCTGTAATCCATCTGCATCAACTCCTATCTATCTCATAAGCCCGGTAATGATGATAACTACCCATATGATCAGCAGCACCAGGCCAATACTGATACCAATCTTTGCCAGTATGTAATTACGTTCTTTTTCACGGAATGACAGCAGCCCGTACCACAGGCCCATCAGGGCCGCCATAATGCTGGCAAAACCCAACGCCCCTGTGTTCAGGCCGCCCTGTCCCGCCTGGGACACCGACAGATACATACTGGTGCCGGCCAGGGCAAGGCTCAAGACAGCAAGCACCAGACAGTAATAGCTGTTCCTTGCAAAGGGGTTTCTCACATAAGATACCTTATCCCCAACATACTTCACTTTGTCAACCTCCTGTGTCTTATCTTAACACGTGTATACTGCACAAAACGGTATATCACATAACCAAGAGCAGCTCCCAGGGTATTGAGCTGCATATCGTCCACATCAAAGCTTCCCACACGGAAGATGAGCTGCAGGGTTTCCAGCATCAGGCTGAAACCAAATCCCAGCATGACTGTGTTGTACCATTTCTTGCTCCTCCTGCTGATAATGGGCAGGAAAAAGCCAAAGGGTAAGAATGCCGCCACATTTCCAACCATATTAATAAGGAAAAGCAAAGGACCAATGGTATTATAATACCTGAAATACCTGGATATCTCTTTAAAGGGCACCAGATTGTACTGGTAGCCCCTGTTGGTATCCGTCCGGCCAAAGCTCTCCGAAAAAAACATAAAATAGGCCAGCAGGCACAGGTACAATATGAACAGCACCCATCCCAGCTTCTGGCGCTTTGTTGTATTTCTGATCATTGGCAGCCCCGCTTACTAGAATTCAATCTCTGATTTACGTTTCAGAAGCAGCGCGCCGTTTATAATGGAAATAATTCCCACGGTCAGTCCGGTCACTGCTATGATGACTCCGATCGCAATGCATCCGGCTCCCGTATTGCGCATTGTCTTATAAACTCTCTCCATATTCATCGCCTTTCCAACATGTTGATTGCCAGTTATTCTGCCTGTGCACCATATTGCTGATAATAAGCATCAATGGCTGCCTTTATCTGATCGTTGATGACTATGCTTCCCTCACACTCTCTGTTGTAAAGGTGTTCTACCACATCCTTCATGGATACGATGGCTGCTGTGGGGAATCCGTATAGATCCTTGATCTCAGCCAGGGCGCTCTTTGTTCCCTTGCCCCGCTCACAGCGGTCCAGGGACACGATCAGTCCCTTGATCTCAACATCCCCCTGTGCTTTCAGGATAGGGAAGGTCTCCTCAATGGATTTTCCAGAAGTGGTCACATCCTCGATGATCATCACCCGGTCCCCGTCTTTTACCGGACTTCCAAGAAGGATCCCCGTATCCCCATGGTCCTTCACTTCCTTGCGGTTGGAGCAGTAGCGGATATCCTTTCCATACAGATCGCTGATGGCCATGGTGGTTGCAACACTTAAGGGGATTCCTTTGTAGGCCGGCCCGAAGAGCACGTCAAAATCCAGTCCGAAATTGTCATGGATGGCCTTTGCATAGTACTCACCCAGCTTCTTTAACTGGGTACCTGTAACATAACTTCCCGCGTTCATAAAAAACGGAGACTTGCGTCCGCTCTTCAGTGTGAAATCACCAAACTTAAGTACCTTGCTTTCCACCATAAATTCAATAAATTCCTGCTTATAGCTCTCCATATATTATATCCTCACTTTCGGTTTTTATCTTACTGCTCCAATGAGCTGGTTGATATCCTCAATCCCATACCGCTCCATATAGGCCCGGATCCCCTCCACTGTCTCCACAGTAGCATACGGGTTGTGGAAATTAGCGGTGCCGATGGCCACCGCGCTGGCTCCTGCCAGAATGAATTCCAGGGCATCATCCCCATTCCGGATCCCGCCCATTCCGATAATGGGCACCTTCACTGCCTGGGCCACCTGGTACACCATACGCACAGCCACCGGCTTAATGGCCGGTCCTGAAAGCCCGCCGGTCCTGTTGGCCAGGGCAAACGCCCTTTTGTGTATATCGATCTTCATGCCGGTCAGGGTGTTGATCAGGGAAACGGCATCCGTACCCCCGGCCTCCGCCGCCTTGGCCATGACGGTAATATCCGTCACATTGGGGCTCAGCTTCATGATAATGGGCTGTTTTGCATGGGCCTTTACCTCCCTGGTAATGGCCTCCACCGCCTTGGGATCCTGGCCAAAGGCAATGCCCCCTTCCTTTACATTGGGGCAGGATATGTTGATCTCCAACATGTCCACCGGTTCGTCACCCAGACGCTCCACCACCTCTACATAGTCCTCTGTGGTCCTTCCGCAGACATTGACAATGATCCTGGTGTCATACTGTTTTAAAAAGGGAATATCCCTTTTGGCAAAAACTTCTATGCCGGGATTCTGAAGGCCGATGGCATTGATCATGCCGCCGTATGTTTCCGCGATCCTGGGGGTTGGGTTACCGGGCCACGCAACATTGGCCACGCCCTTGGTGACCACTGCTCCCAGGCGGTTTAAATCCACAAATTCACTGTATTCCATACCGGAGCCAAATGTCCCCGATGCTTCCATCACCGGATTCTTAAATTCCACGCCGGCAATATTTACACTCATATTCATCACTGGGCACCTCCGTTATAGTTCGATCTCATCTGCCAGGAATACGGGTCCGTCCTTACAGATGCGCTTATTGTGTACCTGCGAATGGCGGTCAATATCCTTTGACTGGCACACGCAGGCCAGACAGGCTCCCACGCCGCAGGCCATCTTTTCTTCCAGTGACAGCCAGCATTCCATTCCCTGCTCAGCGGCATAAGCCTTCAGGGCACGGAGCATGGGGGTGGGACCGCAGGCATAAATGATATCGGCCTTTAACCCCTGTTCACGTATGGCATCCAGTACATTGCCTTTTGTTCCCGCACTTCCGTCCTCGGTGGCCGCATAGACCGGTCCGTACGCCTCAAACTCCTCCTTCAGGAACATCTGGCTGTCCCTGTATCCCAGCACTGACCGGACCATTCCCCGGCCGCTGTCAGCTCCGCTCTCCCGGCCGGACTCTTGTTCCGCCTGAAGGGCTTTGGCCAGTTCCAGCAGGGGAGGGATTCCGATGCCTCCTCCGATCAGAAACGCTCTCTTCTCAGGCTTTAACGGAAAGCCGTTGCCCAGAGGTCCCAGCACATCAATGGTATCCCCTTCCTTCAGGCAGGAAAACTCCTTTGTGCCGGCGCCTGCAATGCGGTAAACCAGGCGCAGTTCTCCCTTTTCCCGGTCAATGCCGCACAGGCTGATGGGCCTTGGAAGCATCTTTGATCCGTCCTTTGAGTACAGGGACAAAAACTGTCCCGGAACTGCTTCCCCCGCGATCTGGGGGGCCTTGATCCTCATATCATATATATCCTCAGTCAGCCGGTCCTGTTTTGTGATAACCGCTGTCATTTTTATCTTTGCCATAAAAAATCTCCATCTTTATTGTGCCGCCACATTATGTTCTTACAGCACCGGCAATAATCTGCCGGTGCTGCAGTCCGTTACAGTACGCTGTTGATATCAGCAACCATATCCAGTACGGCCTGTCTGGAGGCTTCGCCAAAATGCTCCGGACCGAACTGTTTATACTTATCCTGCTTGTAAGCAGCTATGATGCCCCTGGATGAGTTCACAATGGCCCCAAGTCCATCCTCATTAAAACAGTGCTTTAGGTCATCCGCCGTACCGCCCTGTGCACCGTATCCCGGCACCAGGAAATAGGTTGCGGGCATCAGCTTGCGGAGGATCCTGCTCATCTCCGGGTAGGTGGCGCCCACCACGGCTCCCACATTGCTGTATGCACCGTCCATGGAAGCAGCTCCCCACTCCATCACCTTCTGGGCCACCCATTCGTATAAGGGTCTTCCATCGATCAAGCGGTCCTGAAATTCGCCGCTGCTGGGGTTGGATGTCTTAACCAGGACAAACAGTCCCTTATCATCAGTGTTGCACACATCTACAAAGGGCTTTACTCCGTCTGTTCCAAGATATGGATTGACCGTAAGCATATCCACGTCAAATCCTCTGTATGCATTGCTTCCCACCTGGACCGCGCCCAAATGGCCGGTGGCATATGCCGCGGAAGTGGAACCAATATCCCCCCGCTTGGCGTCTCCAATAACGGTCAGGCCCTTTTCGTGGCAGTATTCCACTGTTTTCTTATATGCAATAAGCCCTTCTATGCCAAACTGTTCATACATGGCGATCTGCAGCTTAACTGCCGGGATCAGATCACATGTATGGTCAATGATTTCCTTATTAAACTGCCAGATAGCGTCCGCAGCCCCCTCCAGGGTCTCTCCGTATGCATCAAAGGATTTCTTAACCACATGTCCGGGCACATAGGACAGCATCGGATCCAGTCCGACACAGATCGGGGCGTTTGTCTTCTTTATCTTTTCAATCAACTGACTAATCATAGCGTCCTCCTTATGTATGAGTACTGAAAACTCTTTCCCCATTCTAACATATAAAGTACCTTGTTTCAAGGAATGATATTCCAGTATTAAAAAATATTTTGTCGTGTTTTTTTGAACCGTGTACCCGGAAAACGATTTGCCCATGAATCTATTTGCTCCCGGATCTATTTACTCCTGGTAAATTTTGTTGTATGCTACTTTTATAAATATCCTCAGTGGGCAGGGACGACTATGGTGTATTTCCTTTTCCTCTGAGAGCAGGGGCGGGAGAAACCAATATGAGCGAATTTAATCGATCCAGTGAACTGTCACATATACTGAAGCTTCAGGAGGAGGCCCATGACGGCCGGGCAGATCTTAAAGCGGACATGTGGGACCGGCGTGTAAAGAACTGGAAGCAGAACTTCTGGAATCAAAACCTGAAAAAGGGAAAAGCCATGGACCGGATCATGGAAACTGCTGATTATCTGAGAGTCAACGGAGTCCTTGGACCGGATACGGATGTGGTGGATATCGGATGCGGGCCGGGACGTTTTGTATCCGAATTTGCCTCCACCGCGCGCCGGGTGGTGGGCATTGACATTTCCACCCGCACCATTGAATATGCCCAACTGTTTACCCGTGAGCAGGGACGGGACAACACCCGGTTCCTGGTCCGTGATTTCTGCAGCATGGACCTTGAGGCTGAAGGACTTTACCATGCCTTTGATCTTGCCTTCTGTTCCCTGTCCCCGGCTGTTTCCGGCCTTGAGGGCCTTGAAAAATTCATGGAGTTGAGCAGGTCCTGGTGCTGCATGAACGCCATTGTATCCGGCCGCCACCAACTCCACGAGCGCATTGCCAGGGAGGTGTTTCACAGGGATACCCTAAACAGCTGGAACGGACGGCATTTTTACACCAGTTTCAATACTCTTTTCCTTACCGAGTACCTGCCGGTCACCAGCTATTATACCCAGACCAAGGAAAATTACCGGACAGCGGACAGGGAGTTTGCAGAGATATCCGGTTCCATTATCCTGCCGCCCGGTGAGAGGACCACGGATCGGATTGAGAAAATATACCGCTGGATGGCGGAACACGCGGACGAGGACGGCAATCTCTATGAGAGCTCGGAATTTACATATGGACGGCTGCTGTGGAATTTAAAGGGCAAACGGACCCAGACACGGCGGTCTGTGGAGAACAGCCATTAAGAACTGCTATTAAGAACTGTTATTAGAGACAGCAAAAAACTGCCACGGAAGGGATGAGCATTTTCCCTTTTGCAGCAGTTTTTCAGATTCAGAGTCTTATTTCCGGGGAACGGAATCCACCAGGAGCCCCTCCATGTCCTCCCTGGCCACATCCACATGGTACATAACTTTATAGTAGTCAATGGCCAGATCCACAATATCCACATCATATAAATCCGGATATAACAGGTTTGTCACCCAATGCAGCCCGATAAAGCGGTTGACAGAGGGCGGACGGTCGGAAAAACGCTCTGTATCAACAGTACATGCTGTCCGCCAACAGCTGGGAAAAGCTTATTCAATATGGGATTGAGAGAAATGAATTTAACCATGTGGATATTCCTGCAGTATTTGATCTGATCGTGTTCTCTTATCAGGGTGTGCGCATGTTCAGCAAACTGATGCCAATCAATGAACAGATACCGTCCGGCATCATAAAAGAGATCAAAAAAATATTAATAAGGGAGGATTAAACAATGGCAGCTGTTTTTAACAATTTTCAGGAGGATACCAATGCTTTTATAAACCCAGGCGACCTGACAAAAGAGATAAGCGGGTTCCCTCAAATCTGTATCTCCACTTTTTCAGAAAACATTATCAATCATTTTATTGAAACCAATGAAGCCCGCATAATTGCCCATTTGTATTCTTCAAACGGAGCCATCCCCGTGTACGCCGTCAAATATGCTGATATGACCTTTGGTTTATTCCTTTCCAGGGTCGGCGCTCCGGCATGCGTGGCCGGGCTTGAGGAAATAATAGCCTTAGGCGCAAAAGGTATCGTTCTTTTTGGGTGCTGCGGAGTGTTGAACCAGTCGGTTGTTCAGAACAAGATCATCATTCCATTGTCAGCGGTCAGGGATGAGGGCACAAGCTATCACTATATTCCCAGCAGTGAAGAGATAAGCGCTGACAGTTCTTCAGTCAATCTTACAACAAGATGCTTGGAACAGCATGGGATTCCTTATGTGGCCGGAAAGGTCTGGACCACGGACGCCATCTACAGGGAGACCATCGGATTAATTGAGGAGCGCAAAAAACAGGGCTGTATTGCGGTTGATATGGAATGCTCCGCTTCCCTGGCCGTGTCTAAATTCAGAAATGTTCCGGTCATCCCCTTCCTGTTCGGAGCCGATCATCTTGACTCGGACCGCTGGGAGCCAAGGGACCTGACAGATTACGGGCGTCATTTAAGTGATAAATATATTGCCATTGCCTTGGAAATTGCATTGGTTTTAGGGGAAACGGTGAAATCTGCGGAAACCAAAAAACCAGACCTTTTATCTGAAATCTAAAAAATATATAAAATTAGCACTCACCTCTTGACAGTGCTAACAATTGTGTTATAATGCATGTATAACAAATAAAACAAACAGTTCTATCAGCAAGGAGGATACAACGATGATGTTAATACCAAGAAGAAACTACGGACTTAATTTATTTGATGAATTTTTTAATGATCCATTCTTTACCGGCTCCACTGAGAAAAACAGCGACAGCAGGAAGCTTCCCGTGATGCGAACCGATATTACGGAAAAGGATGGCAACTATATAATGGAAATTGAACTTCCGGGATTTAAGAAGGAAGACATCAAGGCAGAATTAAAGGACGGATACCTGACCATTTCAGCTGAGCATGACGCCTCCAGCGAGAGCAAGGATGATAAGGGAACCGTGATCCACAGAGAGCGCTACACCAGTTCCTGCAAGAGAACCTTCTTTGTAGGCGAACATACCAGACAGGAAGACATTAAGGCAGGCTTTGAAAACGGCATCCTGAAACTGCAGGTGCCAAAGGATGCGCCCAAGGTAGAAGAAACCCCTAAATATATCGACATACTGTAATCCCTCCCTTTTCTTACCCTCTTTTAATATACATTTACCACATAGCCAAAGGCAGACGGAGCGCCCCCACGCCGTCTGCCTTTGGCTGTTATGGATTTTTCCTATTGTCTTTTCCAGATGAGCTGGTCTTCTTTTATGGTTGCAAGAACCTTTATGTCCCTGATTCCATCCGGCTCTGTTGACAATGGGTTTTTGTCCAGCACTGCAAAATCAGCCATTTTTCCGCTTACAATCGAACCTTTTTCATCTTCCTCAAAGTATTGGTACGCCCCATTGACCGTGATGGCCTTTAATGCCTCCCAAACCGGCAGCCGCTCCGTACCGCCAAGCACCACGCCTCCTTTTGTCCTGCGGTTTACCGCGCACCACAGCGTTTCCATCATATCGGGACGTATGACCGGGCTGTCCTGATGTAAGGTAAATACAATGCCCTCCTTAAGAGCTGATGCGGCCGGACTGATGCGGCCGGCCCGCTCCATTCCGAAATTTTTGATGTGCACGTCCCCCCAGTGGTATACATGGGCCAGGAAAAAGGAGGGAATCACTTTCAGCCGCTTCACCTGCTTTAGCTGGTCCAGTCCAAGAAGCTGGGCGTGTATCATCACCGGGCGTATATCTCCGGGATAAAAGGCGGGACAGTCCGGATCTTCATTTTTTTTCAGATATCCGTAAACAGCTTCCATCTGGTTCAGATACTGTTCGCAGGCCATATCCCCGTTACAGTGCGCCAGAAGCTGCATTCCCTCCCTTTCAGCTTTCAGTATGTGGGCGTATACTTCCTCATCCTGCAGCGTACCATATCCTCTGTAATCCTTTGGCTGTCCGCCCTCTTGATCCGCCTCATAGGGTTCCCTCATCCAGGCTGTCCTGCCCTGCGGCGAACCATCCAGGAACATTTTATATCCGCCCAGCTTGATATGGTTTTTATAAATCCTGATGTGATCCTTTAATTGTTCAGTGACAGTCTTGCTTTCCCTGATATCCCCATACGCCACCAGATCCAGTTTCAAAAGCCCGGAACCGGCCAGCAGCCCGTACAGGGGAAGCAGACGTTGGGACAGCAGCCCCTCCTGGACCGTGGTGATCCCATGGGAGGCGTACAGTTCCTGCGCCCTGGAATACGCCTGCAAAAACTCCTCCTTATCAGGCATGGGAACCTGGTTCTGGTACTTTAAAAAGGCTGCCTCTTCCATGTAGCCGGTGATGGTTTTGTCCTTAATCTCGATCACGCCTCCCTGGGGACATACGGTATCGGGTGTAATCCCAAGCTGGTTCAGGGCCATGGTATTCAGCACACCCATATGGCCTGACTGGTGTTTCATGATCAGGGGATTGCGGGGCGCCGCCTGATCCAGCACCATCCGCCTGGGATGGGTGTGCTCCTTCAGGCAGTTATGGTCATACCCGGACGCCTGTACCCACTGGCCCTCCGGTATCTTCCTCTGCCTGATAAAATCCTGTATGCGTGAAATAATGGTATCAAAATTTTCCGCTCCGTCCAGGTTTACCTCCATGGTATTGCTGGCACACGCGGTAAAATGGCTGTGGGGATCGATGAAACCCGGCACCATTACATTTCCCTGAAGATCCCCCTTACGGACCTGGGAACCGGCCCGCTCCAGCAGGTCTTTATAAGTTCCGGCATCTGTAATCCTCCCATTCTCCGTAAGCACGGCCTCCACGCATGGCTTTTGGTCCTCCATGGTAAGGATCGTCCCATTGTAATACAATATCTGTCCCATGATGCGCTCTCCCTTCAAATTATTTGACTTTCCATTCTATTATTAGTATAGTACCCTATAGTATGATCCCGTATCAATCCGGCTTTCCGCCGCACATTAGAGTATGCACACAAAAGGAGTTTCTTATGATTCTTAAATGGATAAAAAGACACAGACCTTTGACGGCCCTCCTGATCATTTTCCTCTATCTTGTCCTGGGGGCCACTGCGCCCTTTTATCATTATAAACCTGTTTCCCAAATAACAAAAGAAAATACTTCGGCCGCTGATTTTTATCAGGATGGTCCGGGCTGTGACCGGGCCATGATCCTGGAGACGAACCAGAGCGCCTGGGACGAACGGATGCGCCTGATGGGGATGGCAAAGGAACGGATCATTCTGTCCACCTTTGATTTCAGGGACGGAGAAAGCCCCAGGGATATCATGTCCCTAATGCTTCACAAAGCGGATGAGGGGGTAAAGGTCCAGATACTGGTGGATGGTTTTTCCGGTCTGGTGCGCATGGAGAGGAACAATTACTTCTATGCACTGTCCAGCCATCCCAATATAGAGATCAAGATCTACAACAAGATAAATCTGCTTCAGCCCTGGACAACCCAGGGCCGGATGCATGACAAATATGTGATCGCGGACGATTACGGCTATATACTGGGGGGAAGGAATACCTTTGACTATTTTATCGGTTCCTATCCCACCAACTCCCGCAGCCACGACAGGGAAGTCCTGGTGTACAACACGGCCCACGGCACAGAAGACAGTGCAAAAAGCTCCCTGTACCAGGTAGAGGAATATTTTAACCAGGTCTGGAACCTGGAGGTATCCTCCCTGTTCCATGACAGTGAAACCCTGGGTGAGAAAACATCTGTTAAAAATGCCGCTGCCGTGCTCAGGGAGCGGTATGACTCGTTGGCATCCGCCCATCCGGAGCTGTTTGCCCCGGATAATGAGGATGACCTGGCGATCCTGGAAGGGCCGGATCCCCTCACCTATTATCAGACCCATACCGTGCCCGCGGGAAAGATAACCCTGGTGTCCAATCCCACCACCATCTATGCCAAAGAACCGGTGGTATTCTACACCTTGACCCAGCTGATGAAACAGGCAAAAGAGCGTGTGGTGATCCACACGCCCTATGCCGTATTCAACAATACCATGTATGAAACCATGTCAGAAGTGACAAAGCAGGTCCCGGTCACCATGATGGTCAATTCCGTGGAAAACGGAGATAACTTTTTTGCCTCCAGCGACTATCCCCTGCACAAAAAGAAATTTATCAACACAGGCATGGAAATCCTGGAGTATGACGGCGGACTCTCCTATCACGGCAAATCCCTTGTGATCGATGATGAACTGTGCGCCATTGGCTCCTATAACTTTGACCTGCGCAGCACCTATATGGACACTGAGCTGATGCTGGTCATCCAGAGTCCGCCGCTCACCGCCCAGCTGAAGGAGCACATGGATTCCTATCAGCAGGACTGCCGCACCCTGCAGTCAGACGGCACCTATAAAATCCCCGCCCACGTAAATGTGGCATCCGTTCCTCTCTACAAACGCGCCGCGTGGAAGGTGGTAGGGTTTGTAATGCAGCCCTTCCGGTTTCTGATCTGAATCAGATCACCCTCTTATCCTTCCATTTCCCTGTGAGATACCGCGCAAAGGAGATCACATAGTTGGCCATCCAGCCCATGGGAACCGCATACCAGACAGCAGCAACACCCCATACCGGTGCGAAATGGAAGGCGCCGAACACGCGGATCGCCAGGTTCACCAGGTTTGCTATGGTAAACACAAGCACATCCCCGGACCCTCTTAAAAGGCCGTCCGTACACGCTTTTAACCCGATGAGCACAAAGAAGTATGCGATAAAGGACAGATACCCGGTGCCTGCCGCGTATGCGTCAGGGCTCATGCTGCCTCCCAGGAAGGAGGCGATAATCGGGCCGTTGGTCAGGGAGACCACCACTGCTATGAGTACTGAAAAGCCTATTATGATCCCGTAACTGGCCCTGTACCCCTTTTTCACCCGTTCCAGCTTACCTGCGCCGATATTCTGGGCCGTAAAGGTTGCAACTGCATTTCCTGTGGCGATCATTGGCACCACGCAGATAGACTCAATGCGGCTGCCCGCAGAGTATCCGGCCAGGGCAGCGGAGCCAAAGCCATTGACCACGGACTGCACCAGCAGCATCCCGATGGACACAATGGACTGCTGAAGGATGGACGGAACCGCGATCTTGGTGCCTGATCCCAGCATCCTGGTGTCATAAAAGCGGAATTCATCTTCCGGTCCCTGGGCATACCCTCTTAATTTTTTCAACAAAAGGGCAAAAGAGATAAGGGCGGATACACCCTGGGCCATTACGGTTGCAATGGCCACGCCGTCCACCCCCATTCCCAGCCAGGTAACTGATATGATATCCAGAACCACATTCAGCAGGGACGAGAATATGAGCAGGTACAAAGGCGTCCTGGAATCCCCCATGGCATTGAATATGGCAGCCAGCACATTATACATGAACAGGAAGGGCAGCCCCAGGAAATAGATTCCCAGATACAGCCTGGCCTGGCCCATAATATTTTCCGGCGTGTTCAGGCCCTCAAGGATCCGCCCGTTCATGGCAAATCCCACGCCCCCCAGCACCAGGCTTACAGCCAGGAAGGTGATCAGGGACGTGGAAATGGATGTCTTCATCCTTCCATGCTGCTTAGCCCCCAGATATTGGGATGTAAGCACGGAAGCCCCGTTTCCTCCTCCAATGGCGATCATGATAAACACATTGGTCAGGGCATAGGACGCCCCCACTGCCGCCAATGCATCCTCGCCCACAAAATTTCCCACGATCATGGAATCAGCCATATTATAAAACTGCTGGAACAGGTTTCCCAGGATCAGAGGCAGGGCAAAAACAAGCAGGCTTTTTCCAGGGCTCCCCTCTGTCAGGTCAATCTGTTTCTTTATCCGCCGTCCTGCGGCATTTTCTCTCACCGTATCCCCACTCATTGTTTTCCCTCAAATATCATCATTATCCCCAGATATCATCATTCCCTTGTGATATCATCGTTCCTATAGTTACGATCAGTTATGGTCCATTTCCTCAAATTCCTCCAGCAGCTCCCCAAAGAAATTTAATGCCTCGTCCACCGGTTTGGTGGTGGACATATCCACGCCGCAGAGTTTCAAAAGGTCGATGGGCGTCATGGAACAGCCGCCGCTTAAAAACTTCTTATAACCCTCCAGCGCACCGGACTCACCTTTCATGATCCTGCTGCTGATGGCCACTGCCGCGGAAAAACCGGTTGCGTACTGGTACACGTAAAACGGTGTGTAGAAATGAGGGATCCTCTCCCACTCATAGTCGATCTGGGGATCCACCGTCATTTCCCCGCCAAAATAATCCGCATTCAGCTGATGGTATTCCCTGCACAGATTCTGGGCGGTCAGGCTTTCCCCTGCAGCTCCCTTTTTGTGGGCCATGTTCTCAAACTCCGCAAACATGGTCTGACGGAACAAGGTTCCCCGGAAGCTTTCCAGAAAATGGTTCAGAAGATATGCCTTTTCCTTTTTGTCCTCCGTCTTTCCCAGCAGATGGCGGATCAGAAGCGCTTCATTGCAGGTGGACGCCACTTCTGCCACAAATATCTTATACCCCGCATAGGTGAAGGGCTGGTTCTTATCGGAATACCAGCTGTGGATGGAATGCCCCATCTCATGGGCCAGGGTAAACACATCATTTAAGGTGCCGTGGAAATTCAAAAGCACATAGGGATGGCTGCCGTAGGTTCCCCAGGAATAGGCACCGCTTCTTTTTCCCTCGTTTTCATAGACATCGATCCAGCGGTTGTCAAAGCCCTCCTGAAGCACGGACAGATACTCCTCCCCCAGAGGCGCCAGACCTTCCTTCACAATGGCCTTTGCCTCCTCATAGGTATAATGGCGGTCCACTTCCGACACCATGGGCACGTAAAGGTCATACATGTGAAGTTCATCCACTCCCAAACGCGTCTTTCTCAAGGCCGTGTAACGGTGAAGCTTTGGAAGGTTTTTTCTCACGGCCTGCACCAGATTGTCATAGACCAGCTCCGGCACTTCGTTCTCCGCCAGGTAATATTGTCTGCTGGACTCATATTTTTTTGCCTTTGCGTAAAATACAGCCTGCTTTACATTGGAAGAAAATGCGGCCGCCAGGGTGTTGCTATACTGTGCATACACGCTGTAAAGCCCTTCAAAGGCGTCCTTTCTGATCCTCCGGTCCTTGTTCTCCATCAGGGAAATATAGTTGCCGTGGGTGATCTGGATCCCTTCGCCGTTTTCTCCTGTGATCACAGGAAACTTTACATCCGCATTGTTGAACATGGTAAATATCTGGCTGGCTCCCTGGGTGGCGTCATAGGACTGGGCCAGAAGCTCCTCCATCTCACCGGACAGGGTGTGCCGGCGTTTATCAAGGATCATCTCCAGCGCACGCCTAAAGTGGCTGATGCCGTTATCCGCCTTCATAAAATCGTCCAGTGTTTCTTCCGGTATGGAAAGGATCTCAGGAACAATAAAAGAGGAATATTCCGAAGCCTTGTAAGAGAGGGACTGGGCCCTGGCAAACATATCCTGATACCCTTGCTGCGCCGTGTCCTGGTCTGAGCGCATCCTGGCATATACATAAAGAAGTTCTATTTTCCTGGACATCTCATCATCAAATTTCAGGCACTGGTACAGGCTGTCCGGGGACTCTGCCAGTTTTCCCCGAAAATCCGCATACTGCTTTACTTCCAGGGACGCCTCCTCAAACAGCTTTTCCCATTGGCTGTCACCAGGCACCATGTCCTCCAATTTCCACGTATCCTTAACATCTACCTCACCGCGCTTCTTCATATGAACCAGCTCCTTTCATATCCGGCACCGGCCATCCTTTAAAAGCCTGGCGCCATTCTCATTTTTGTCAAATCAGGTTTGCCATCAACGGCACTACGATCACGGTCATAAGCCCTGCCACTGCAATGGAAAGGCTGCTCATCGCTCCCTCTATCTCCCCCAGTTCCAATGCCTTTGCAGTTCCCACCGCATGGGCGCTGGTTCCAAGGGCCAGTCCTTTGGCCACGGGATGGTGTACCCTGGCCAGCCTGAGAATCGCCTCCCCCGCCATATTTCCCAGGACGCCGGTAAGTACTATGCTCATAACGGTCAGGGTGACGATGCCCCCCGCCTCCTCGCTGACCCCCATGCCAATGGCCGTGGTAATGGACTTTGGAAGAAGGGTCACATAATGCGTATGGGCCAGGCCCAGCACCTTGCACATGAGGAAAATGCTCACCGCGCTTGTGGCCACACCCGCAGTAATGCCCAGGGCAACCGCATCCCCGTGTTTTTTCAGCAGATGCAGCTGCTTATACAGAGGGATTGCCAGACAGACGGTGGCCGGTGTCAGAAGCCATCCCAGATATGACGCACCTTTATTATATGTTTCATAATCCATTCCTACTCCAAATATGCAGCCAATGATCAATGCGGCCGATACCAGGAGAGGATTCAGGATGGCAAGACCTGTCTTATTCCTCAGCCAGCAGGCAAACAGGTATGCCCCAATGCTCAGCGCCAGTCCAAAATATTGGGACTGCTCTAAAACCACGCGGATACTGTCCCTCATCTTACTTTTCCTCCTTTGCTTCCTTGGACTGCATGACCCACTGGGCCATGCGCCCGGTGACGATCATCACCAGTATGGTGGACACTGCTATGATCAGCAGAAAGGGTACCAGAACCGCCTTTACCTCCCCGATACATTCCACGATCCCCACAGTGGCGGGTATGAACATCATGGTCATGGTATCCATAAGGAAATTACCGGTCCCTTCCACGCTTTCCAGTTTCACAGCTTTGCTCATAAGGGCTGCAAGCATGATAAACAGTCCGTATACGCCTGCCGGAACAGGCAGGGGCAGCACCTGGTACAAGATCTCTCCCACCATGGTGATGCCCAGAATAATCCCTATCTGTTTTACGTATTTCATCTTTTCCTCCGATTGAGACTCACACATCTTCAGGTGGTGAGTAATAACTGGCTTGTTTTTTCAAACACGGCTATTATTCTACCACCCTGTTTTTGCAGATTCAACCCGAAGATGTATAAATACACAAGAAATACAATCTTTCGCCATTGCATTATATTGCCTGCTGTCCTACAATAGGAAAATGAAATGGATAAAAAAACACACCTGCCCGGAGGGAATCCTGTTATGAACATTGTAAACGCCTTATCATTATCCCGTGAACAGATAAAAGAAATACATGATATCACCAACCTATGCCGGAAGCAGGATGGCATTTCCCTTTCCTGCCCAAATGACGGGGATGATTTCTGGCTTTTGTATGAAGGTGATCCGGAAACCAGCTCCATCAGAGCATTTTTTGCAGTATTTAAAACAGACGCTTCCTGCTGGGAATGTTATGCCTTTACCAGGCCCGACTCCCGCGGTAGGGGATATTTTTCCGCACTGTTAGAGGCTGTACTCACGGCGGGACAGGAGGCAGGCGATCCGGACCTGTGCTTTGTCACGGACAACCGCTGCGGGGATGCACAGGAGATCCTTAAACATCTGGAAGCAGAGTTCTGGTATGATGAATATATGATGGAATGCAAACTGGATTCAGCATCAGGCCTTGACCTGGATTCAGCATCAGGCTTTGACCTGGATCTTGCCATGACCGTGGAGGATGAGGGACCGGAATGGGGCATGACCCTGCGTATTGCAAAAGATGGGTCTGCAGCGCCGCCGGCAGGCACCTGCCGCCTCTCCATCCATGGGGACAGCGCCTATCTCTACAGCCTGGAGATCGCTCCCCATCTGCGCGGTCAGGGCGTGGGTTCCATGTTTGTCCAGGGGATCATGGGCATGTTAAAGAAGGACGGCTGCAGACAACTGCGGCTGCAGGTATCCGGCACCAATGAACCGGCTCTCAGGCTTTACAGAAAAACAGGGTTCCGCATAACGGAAACCCTGTCCTATTATTTGTATTAGAGCGCGTCTGCTAATCCCTGCGCACCGTAACCCCCTGCGCCTCGATCTTTTTGCGTATGGCAAGCATCTTCTGATCTGTCTCAGCGATCACATGGGCGCATTTTCTTAACTCTTCACTGATTTCTCCATCATCATCGATCAAGGATTTTTTATACTTTAACTGGTGGTCCAGGCTGGCCCAGAAATCCATGGCAATGGTCCGGATCTGTACCTCCACCCTGATCGGTTTCTTGCTGTCGGAAAAGAAGACGGGTATCTCAATAATCATGTGATAGCTGCGGTATCCATTGGGCTTGGGATTCTTAATATAATCCTTTACGGCAATGACCGTGACATCATCCTGACGTACCAGCATATCCGCCACCTCATAAATATCATCCACAAAGGAACATATGATGCGGATACCTGCCACATCATCCAGATTCTTCTCCATGGATTCCAGGGAGATCTCCATTCCTCTTCGCTGAAGCTTTTCCACAATGCTCATGGGCTTCTTTACCCTGGACTTGATCATCTCAATTGGATTGCGCTGATTCTTAACCGACAATTCATCATTGAGCACTTCCAGCTTTGTCTTCACTTCCCGGATCGCACAGGTATAACGCATCATGGCCTGCTGAAACTGCCGCGCCTGGTTCATCCAGACTTCAGGCACCTGTACCAGATCCGGCACATTGACGATGGACTGATGAAGTTCGCTGTTTGGATTCATGTTAATATTCATGTTCATCGGTTCACCTCATTATCAATCGTGTAATATTCTTACATCTGCTCCACCCCGCCGTATCACAGGGCTTCCACTACCTCAGCCGCATGTTCAAACCATGGCATCTCCATATATTCCACACGTCCGGCATCCACCATCTGGGCAATCTTTGGATCAATAGGGATCTGGGCAAGCACCTGAATGCCGTGCTCCTTCGCAACCTCCTCCACATGTCCTTCTCCAAATACACTGATACGCTTACCGCAGTCCGGACATTCCAGGTAACTCATATTTTCCACGATTCCCACAATGGGGATATCCATTTTCTTAGCCATATTCACTGCCTTGGCCACGATCATACTCACCAGTTCCTGGGGAGAGGTTACAATAATGATTCCATCCACGGGCAGGGACTGGAATACGGTCAGCGGCACATCTCCTGTGCCCGGAGGCATGTCCACAAACATGTAATCAATATCCTGCCACAATGTCTCAGACCAGAACTGCTTGACTGCACCGGCGATCACAGGGCCTCTCCAGATCACAGGATCCGTATCCTTGTCTAAAAGCAGGTTGGCGGACATGATCTCCACTCCCTCCATGGATCTGGCAGGAAGCATCAGCTTGCTGTCCGGTGAGGTCATTACACCGTCATTAGGAAGACCAAATGCCATGGGGATGGACGGTCCGGTAATATCCGCATCCAGAACAGCGGTCTTCTTTCCCTTTCGGTTCATACTCACAGCCATCATGGAGGTCACCAGTGATTTTCCAACGCCCCCCTTTCCGCTGACTACGCCGATCACCTTTTTTACGGAGCTGGCCGGATTCAGTGCCTCCAGAAACTCACTTTTATCAACGGTACGGCTCTCACAGCTTGCACTGCAGGAGCCACAGTCATGGTTACATTCACTCATTTTTCGTTCTCCTTCCAATTTTCCTCAGGGCGTGTCCGGAAATTGCACCTGCACGCCGGCCGTCACACTGTCTTCTGCCCGCCGCGTCCCGCGCTTTAAAGGAAATCCACCATATAGAATCATTGATCCAAACACGCCCTAACATCATGTCCATTATAAAACCATTTTCATCTATTGTCCATTCTTTAAACAATAAAATAAATATTAATAGACAATTCTCTTTCCTGGACTGTAAATATTTTACAAAATTGTGAAATCTTCACAAGTCATCCCCTTCTTTATTTACTTTTTTGTGCTTAAATGCTAATATAATAATAAGAGTATGTGAAGATTCTGTGAACATATCTATGATTCAGGAGGTGCTGCCAATATGAAACTTACCACAGCAAAGACACTTCGCCATGGACCTTCCCCCTATGAGCAATATACTGAAAAGAACCCTGAACTGACCAGGATCAAGGCCGCGGAAAACTTTACACGGATAAACGGCATGATGGATTTTTATAAGCGTACCTCCCGGATCGTGATTGCTGCAGCCGGACTTCTTCTGGTGGTTTCCCTTGTGGTCCTTTCAGGCATCGGCTTTCGCACCATCACCCGTTCCCCGGCCAACCGCAGTGCATTTTCCTCCTCGGTAGATGAGATGCTGAAAAAGGACAGCGCCATCACACAGGTACAAATGATGAATTACAGCAGCTATTATGTTTATCTGGATGATTCGGTTTGGTATGGTTTGACGGAATCTGAGAAATCCGATTACTGTACCCAGCTTGCCGATGCCATGAATGAAAAGTGCCATTCCTATAACATACTGGGCCGGAAAGAGACTGCCCGGCTTTACTTTTACGATTCCAGCGGCAGTCTTGTGGCACAGCCGTCCGAGGACGGGCTGGAGAATGTGATCCTGCGATAAGCCGCATCCTACGGGGCATAACCGGAAAGTACCTCAGTCCCCTGCCATTGCTCTCATCAGTTTATCCAGGCTGAATTCCGGTTTTTCCAGTACGCCCTGTTCCAGACGTCTTTTATTAAGATCCGAGTGCTCCACCTCTCTGGAATACCGGTGGGCCACATCCACAAAATCCAGGAAATCCAGGGTCCCTCCCTTCTCCTTCCAGACAGCCTGGGCCAGTTCCCCTATGAGAAGGGTACTTACAACAGCCAGTTTCATTTTACCGTAAGGATTCCCATGATAGACAGCCCCGCAAAAATAGGTGAACACAAAATAAACCATGAGCTGCTCCTCCCACAGAGGAAGCTTTGCCTCTAAAGGCCCATGCCTGAACGCTGCGCGCTGCCGCCCATATGCAATTCCCCCTTCACCGTACAGTGTCCTGCCGGCCTGCTTTGCAAAGCCGGGCCAATCCTGTTTCAATACCTCAAAACGCCCAATGATCCCATACATGTTTTGCATAAGTTCCCACCGCTCATCCGGCAGTACGCTGAAATCTTTCATCTTCCTTACAAACCACGGATTCCTGTTCTTACCGCGGTATCGCTCCAACAGGGCATCTGTTTCAAAGAGTCTGTTCCGGCCGATCCTCCCCTGCATATCATGGGCAAGGGCAAGGCACATGGCCATGCGGACATTTATGTCCAGTGTCCGCTCCTGCAGGATGGAGATTGCCAGTTCCCTGGCATCCATAAGCTTTGTGTATAGGAAAAAGTCGAAATCCTCATAGGATTCCTGTCTCTCATCTTCCTTTGTGATAAAACGCACCGGTTCTTCACATCCCAGGATCAGCTTTGCCGCTTCAATGCAGGACATGCACAAAGATATCTCCCTGCATCCCTCAAACTCCTCTATATGCCTGGGATAGGTGCGGCAGGTCCTGCACAGATTTGCGGCCCCTGTCTCCCCATAGATGTCACAGAGATCATTTTCATTCAAAAAGGCACACCTGCCTTCATACTGCTTGAAACAGGCTCTGTTCCAATGAATGGAATTATGGAGCCGGTTGCCGAACGGCCCCTCCATGCGCCGGTAATGCTCCAGAGTTTTTTTGTCGATCATGATCTCCCACCCCGCACAGCAGGTATCCGGACACTCCGATGCAATGCAGTGGAATTTCTTATAATAGTGGGGTATTGTGTATATCATTTCACAAGGCTCCCCGTTTCCAGTCTCAGGAGCATTTTCTTCACATCCGTGCCTGCAGCATAGCCGGTAAGACTTCCGTCAGAGCCCATGACCCGGTGGCATGGGATCATGATCGAAATAGGGTTATGCCCCACGGCCCCTCCCACTGCCTGGGCCGACATGGTGGTCCTTCCCATCTGTGCGGCCATCTCCTTCGCTATATGGCCGTAAGTCGTGCTGCCTCCGTATGGGATACGGCACAGGATCTTCCATACCTGCTGTCGGAATTCACTCCCGGACGGTGCCAGGGAAGGCATAAAATCAGGCTCCCTGCCTCCAAAATATTCCTCCAGCCATGCTCCTGCCTCCCGGAAGATCTCCAGGCTCCCATTCTCCTCATAGAGTTCAGGAACCTCCTTCTGCGGTCTAATCCTCAAACCTCCCCGCCCATCAGGCTCCAGCATGCCGCGCTCCAATGTGCTCCCAAAATACTTCTGTCCCTGGATCCAAAGTCCTGTTATACTTTTTTCATTGCCCGAAAGGGTGAGAATGCCCGCGGGCGAGGGAATCGTACCTATGTATATCATATCCATACCTCTCCTTGTAGATTTATGATTCTTTCATTATGGAAATCCCCTCCATCCGGGGACCTCCCTGCTGTATATAATTTTACCGCTGCCACCGCAGTATATAAGGGTATTGTACTACGAAACAGCAGTTGTATCCACTACAAAATAACTTGCGTAAATGTATCCGGTTGCATATTCCGCTTGTATGATATATGCTAAAAGACAGGCATTGTGCTCATATTGTAACGATTGGGCGGAAACAGGAGGTATTTTTCATCCTTCAGCGGCCTTGGGCAGATGTGCATGTCTCCCCGGCACAATGATGCCATGGAAACAGGACAGACGCCGGATCATTCCGCCAAAGAGAATCAAACACCGGTACCCTCAGTGGACAAGGGGACACGCTTGTCCACTGAGGATATCATGATACAAGAAAACATCTTCCTTTCCGGCCGTATATTTGGTATGATACCCTCAATGAACATAAAGGGAAGGAGCCATGATATGAAATACAGGGAATTAGGAAAAACAGGACTTAAGGTAAGCGAAATCGGATTAGGAGCGGAATGGCTGGAACGCCACAACGGAGAGGAAATAAAAGAGGTAATCCTGCACTGCGAATCCGCGGGCATCAACATCCTGGACTGCTGGATGTCTGAACCAAATGTGCGATCCAATATCGGCGCCGCCATACAGGGCCGCCGGGACCGCTGGATCATTCAGGGTCATCTTGGATCCACATGGCAGAACGGGCAGTATGTGAGGACACGGGACCTGGACAAGGCGCAGGCGGCATTTGCCGATCTGCTGGAACGGCTGGACACTGATTATATTGACCTGGGAATGATCCACTTTGTGGACGAGGAAGCGGAATTTAAGCAGATCATGGAGGGCGAGTTCTACGCATACGCAAAAGAACTGAAAGAAAAGGGCATTATCCATCACATTGGCATGAGCACCCACAATCCTGCTGTTGCAAAGCTGGCAGCGGAATGCGGAAAGATAGAGATGATCCTGTTCAGCATCAATCCGGCCTTTGATATGCTCCCGGCCAGCGAGAATATTGATGACTATTTTAAGGAAACTTATGATGAATGCCTGGGTGGAATTGCTCCGGAGCGTGCAGAATTATACAGGATATGTGAACAGAACAATATCGGCATCACTGTGATGAAGGGGTACGCGGGCGGACGCCTGTTCTCAGCTGAGGCATCCCCCTTTGGAGTGGCCCTGACACCGGTGCAGTGCCTTCATTATGCCCTTACCAGGCCCGCTGTGGCCAGCGTCCTGGTGGGATATGATACACCGGAACATGTGGATGCAGCCGTGGCCTATGAGACAGCCTCTGAGGAGGAAAAGGATTATGCCACCACCTTGTCCCAGGCCCCTGCCCATGCCTACTACGGACAGTGTACCTACTGCGGCCACTGCGCACCCTGTCCTGTGGGGATCGATATTGCCATGGTCAACAAGCTCTATGACCTGGCCCTGATGCAGGATACGGTTCCGGCCACCATAAAAGCGCATTATGACAGCCTTTCCTCCAATGGCAGTGACTGCATCGGGTGCAGGGGCTGCGAAGAGCGATGTCCTTTTGGTGTTCCTGTTTCTGAGCGCATGGTCAGGGCAGGGGAATTATTCCAACAAATATGATGTCTATAATCTGCTCAACAGATTGTAGGCCGTGATCCCATAGATCAATACGGCCATGCCGGCAAACATGGCCGCGTCACCTTTCCGGCCTTTATCAAGGGATTCCTTTGCATTGACAAGCAGTGCCAATCCCAGAAATATAAACATAACCGGCAAGGATATATTATAAGGCAGGATTCCTGTCAGCCCCAGGGCTGCAAAAAAGATGGTCAGTATGGAAAACAACAATTTGGGGTTATTCATATCCGGCTTCTCCTTTTCATCTACGTGTACTCTCGGAATCTCCTGGTACTCAAATCCGCGCGATGTTTCTTGCCTGTCTCTATCTTAACACATTGTGCTCACAGTAAACAGTACTGAGATGGAATAAATGGATTGAGATAATCGGAAAATGAGGCCCTACAACACCTAGTTGACCTGGGACTTTCAGGCCGTATTACCCTTCAAAGCCAACGGCTTCGCTGGCTGCCCCTCCTTACACCCTCGCGGTATGCCGGTACAAGAGACGGACACCAGCGCATTGTGGACGGTATACTGAACAGTGATCTAAAGGGAGCTGCCCAGGCGATCCGCAACCACTTACAAAGTTCACTGGAAAACTATACCCAGAGACCGCGAACAGCTATAAAAGGGCCCTTGTGAAAATCCTTCCACAAAGGCCCTTTTTCCTCTCTTATCCTTAAGTGTACTCTGGCAGCCTCCTGGTACTCCGAGTACACTTTACTTACACACCCTTCTCAAACGCCTGGTCCGCAGCCCTCTGCGCCATCACGATCCGGTCACACCACCGGTCAAACTCCGGGTCTTCCACCTGTGTCTCAGGGTGATCCAGCATATAAACCACGGATTGTCTCAGTCCCTCTGCCATGGAAACCGTACATACAAAATCAGGGACCGCCCGTTTGATCTTTGTATTGTCAAATACAACACTGCTGGATTTATCACCCAGAAGTTCCCCCCTGAAATCATGGGGCCCACTGTGCCTTGCAAGAAAATCAGATGCCACATGAAGGGCATTCAGCGGTTTTCCCAGGGCTTCGGCTATGGTTTCATAAATCTGATTCCACGTCATGCTCTCATCGCTTGTAATATGATAGGCATGTCCGATGGCGTGGGGATTGCCCATCAGCCCCACATATCCCCTGGCAAAATCATCGGAGTGGGTCAAGGTCCACAGGGATGAGCCATCACCCGGTATGATCACCGGCTTATCCTCCATGATCCGCTTTAAGATCTGCCAGTTTCCCTTTGCGCCATGTACGCATACCGGCGGCTTGGTTCCATTATAGGTGTGGCTGGGGCGGACAATGGTAACCGGGAATCCCTCCCTTCGGCCGGCTGCCAGCAGCACATCCTCAGCCGCAATCTTGTTTCTTGAGTACTCCCAGTACGGATTGATTAAAGGCGTACTCTCCGTGATCCGGTGATCGGTCACCGGCTTCTGATAAGCGGAAGCACTGCTGATATAAATATACTGTTTGGTCTTACCCTTAAAAAGACGGATATCCCTCATAACATCCTCGGCTGTAAAACCAATGAACTGGGCCACCACATCATAGTGCTTTCCCTCTAAGGCCGCTGCCACAGCCTCCTCGTCATGGATGTCCGCCACAATGGAATCCATCCCATCCGGTACAGGCTTGCTCCCGCGGTTAAGCAGGGTTACATCCCATCCTCTCTTTAATGCCAGCAATGTCACCGACATGCTGATCGTTCCCGTACCTCCAATAAATAGTGCTTTCACAATGGATACCTCCGTTTATCTGTATTTTTATGGTATATATCAACAAGGAAGTCACACGTTTTTAATGCCGTACTCCTTATATAAAACTTCATGGAACGCCTTATCCTCTGTTGCTCTCAATAAATCCTCTGTTCTGGAATCCTTCCATGCTCTCTCAGAAATTTCTCCATATATCTCCCTTCTCATAGCAGTCTGACATGGCCTGTATGATCGCCTCGTCCCTGGTCAGTCCCCTGAGATCTCATTGGAAATATTCTTATATTTTAGCAGATACCCCATTCCGTGTCCAGAGCAAATAAGTTTTCCAATATAAGGCGTTCCAAACAGAAAACGGCACGCCCAAAAGGCCATGCCGCATCCTGTAAAATAATATTATACACTTACACAAACAAGTTCACACAATTCCGGTCACTCAACATAATACGGAAACTGTGTAATCCTAAGCTTTGTACACCCATAGGGAATCAGTTCGATTTTCTCCGGTTTCCCCTGGATCTCCACCGGGCTTTTCGGAATAAGGCCCGCGCTATTATGCTCAAGACACCAGCCTTCCAGGCGCTTTCCGGTTCCTGTAAGGACAACCGGCGGATTCTGTTTGGAAAATGGAACGCGGCCTATCGTATTTTCCGCTACAGCCAGGGGAGCATTCTTTGATATAGCGTAGTTCCACGGACTGATTGGATAAACTTCATAATCGCTGACCCCTGCAACTTTGCGGACCGCCTTCCACTGTTCCTTTATATTCAGGGCATATACCAAAGGTCCGCGCTCCACAGCCAGACTGTCCTTAAACCAATGGCTTTGGCGGATATCCATCTCAAATTCAACCGTAATCTCATCCCCTGCTTTAAGTCCCCGGACCGTCACATAATCTTCACTCCTCCCAAGACGGCGCTGCTTTCCCTCCTGGCCAACCCGTATATGGGAACACCAGCCCGGAATCCATATGCGGAGAACAGCTTCAGGCGCCTCGCCTTCCGCCACGCGATAGCAGATCCTGTTTTTAAAAGGATATTCTGTCTCCTCAATGATATGTACCTTTTCTCCGGCTAATTGAGTGACGATGCTGCTAGGCGCATGGACCATGGAAACCAGCGTATGTTCATTTTCCTTAAACCACAGAGACTTCAGCAGCTTAGGCCAGCCCTGGTGCATATTGGCAGTACAGCAGCCGAAATTCGGCTCAAGACCGAACATATTGGATTCTTCATTTGTATTGAACCAATCCCGTTCGGCCCGGTTGGCAAGTACCTGATTAGCCTGCTGAAGATACTGATGAGCCATAAAATCCTCTGTTATAGTGGCAGGCAGGGCGTTATACGCCAGCTTTTCTATTTTGTCCCCATAGTCGCCTCTGCCAAATGCCTCGATCATAGTCTGCAGGCTGAACATATACTCTACAACGGAACACAGTTCCGCGCCGCGGGAAGGATTGTTTCCGGCCAGATGCTCATCTCCGTTCAATGCTCCGGTGGCTACCCCATGAAAATGTTCCGCCGCCTCCAAGCCCCTGTCTGTAATTTCTTCATAATCCCTATCATCAAAAAAATAAGACAGCATGGCCGGGTATTTAAATCCCATGGTCAGATTAACAATATGGTTCGTATGGTATTTCATTACCTCATCCATAGAGCTCTTCTGATAATGAGCCAGTAAACGGTCCCAACTGTAATAATACTCAGCAGGCCGTACAAAGGGAAAGTCCTCAAATACCTCATTCCAGTCCAAAGCCTGGCTTTTCAGCTCCGCTGCCAGCTCCTTTAAAACTTCTCCGGTCTGTTGACAATACCAGTTGATACAATAGAGCAGATCTCCGATCCTCGCCTTGGACCATTGAGTCATGGGCCGTTTAAGGATTTCTTCCTGCAGATAGGAAAAGTAACCGCTAAACAATTTTAACACCCGTTCGTCCTCTTTGATCTCATAGTATTGAATCAGTACTTTCAGCATAACAAAACGGGACCAATAATCCTGCCTGCTGGCCACGGGGCCGAAATTTCCGCTCGCATCTGCACTCTCCAGGGTCCATTCCACAAAACGGCAGGCCAGTTCCCAATGTTCCTCATCCTTCAAATACCAGGCCAACGGCAAAAGGCCATCCAAATAGTAGGGTCCTCTCTCCCAGTTTTCTCCGGTTCCTCCCAGCCATCCGGAATAGCTTCCCACACAATCCCACACCTGATAAAGCAATCCTGTCAATCCCTCCATCTGTATTTCCATCTGCCGCTTTAACCAGCCTTCCGGCCGGATTTCAGGTATGCGGCAGCATTTTAAACGTTTGATATTCTTTGTACACATGTTTTGTCCTCTCTGCCTGACGGTTCAGGCCCTGTTATTTTTACTTTAAAGCACCGCTCATCATTCCCCGGATGAAATATTTCTGCAGGAATAAGAACATCAGCATAATAGGAAGCATCCCCATAAGAGATCCTGCGGTTAAAACGCCCCAATCCGTACCGTAATAACCGATTGCCAGGTTTGTAAGCCCTACATTAAATGTTTTGATGGTATTGCTGTTAGCAAATACAAGTGCGATAAGGTAATCATTCCAGGTCGTGTAAGCTGAGTAAACAGCAATCGTGGCAACGGAAGACCAGGTCAAGGGAAGGCATATCCGCAAAAATATCCGAAGATTTCCGGCTCCGTCCAATTTCGCTGATTCCAAAAGTCCATCGGGAATTGTGTCAAACGCATTTTTCATCATATAAATGCAAAAGGGCGTGTGGAAGGTCGTGTAGATCAAAACCAAACTTGCCCGTGTATTCAGCAATCCCAATTTTGCCATAATCGTATAAAGGGGTGTCAGCAGCGTTTGAAATGGAATCATAATGGCGGCAAGAATACAGGCCAGCATGATCTTTCCACCCCTCAGCTTCAGCTTTGACAGACCGTAGCCCGCCGCTATGCTGACAACTGCTGTACATAGGATGGAACAAATGGTGATCATAACAGAATTCATAAAATATCTCAGATAGATTCCATTTTCCAGCGTAAATATCTTAACATAGTTCTCCAGGGACGGAATATGAGGAACCAATGTGGGAGGCACCTGATAAATCTCACCCTTTCCCTTTAATGAGGTGGCGGCCGCCCAGTACAAGGGAAGCATAAAGAGTATACTTAGTATAATATTAGCCCAGGTTTTTTTCGTTGTTTGTCTCATGCTTCATCTCCCATTAATTTGTTGAATCTTTCATTACCTGATACTGGAACAAGCTAAGAGCGCCCAGGATCAGCAGAATAACAACTGTCATAGCTGAACCATATCCCAACTTGAAATAGTTAAAAGAAGTATTATAAATATAATGGACACTGGTGGTGGTAAGCTGACTGGGGCCGCCCTTTGTCATGATGGAAAATTGCTCAAATGCCAAAACAGAGCCAGTAACAGACATGATCAGCGCCAGAGCCACCTGGGGCTTTATGATCGGCAAAGTGATTTTGAAAAACTGCGCGATCCATCCGGCTCCGTCCACCCGCGCCGCCTCATATACCTGGTCGTCCACTCCCTGAAAGGCAGCTAAAATAATAAGCATGGAAAATCCTGACATCTTCCAGGTAACCATAAAGATAACTGCCGGAAGGGATGTTTTCGCCGAATTCATCCATAATATAGGACTGTCGATCAGTCCGCCCGCCTGTAAAATATAATTCATAACACCATATAAGTCGTTATAGATCCACAGCCATACCATACTGCAGCAGGTCATGGATATGACCACGGGAGCAAAATACAGCGTCCGGAATAGATTGACTCCCCGAAAGGCTCCATTCACCAGGAGAGCCAGTATAAAAGCGAGGATAAACAGGCATGGCGTTACAAACAGGGCGTATTTCAGCGTAAAGATAAGGGAGGTCCAAAACTGCTTATCCTGCAGAAGCGTCACATAATTCTCTATAAAAATAAATTTCTTTTCCCCCAATATGGACCAGTCATAAAAGGAAATACGAAGGGTCTGTATAAAGGGGTAAATAAAAAACACAACGTTCAGCACCATGGCGGGCAGCACAAAGAGATACCCCAACTGCAGATGACCCCGTCCCTTTCTGTTCTTATCCATAAACCTTCTCCTCGCTTTCTGTTTCCCGGCAATCCAATCTGCCGTTTTTCTTAATCCGCCATAATGGCGTCAATCCTTGCCGCAATATCCGCTGCCGCTTCCTGAGGTGTCATCTCCTGGTTCAGACATCTCTGCATATCTTCGAGCATAGGTGTATACATCTCATCATACTTCAGGGAATATGGAGTTTTAGACACTTCCAGCGCCTCCTTTAAAACGCCATACTGAGGAGTTGCGGCAAAATACTCATTGTCAAAAAAGTCCTTTCTGGCCGGCAGACAGCCGCCCTTAGCCAATTCCTCCACCTGTACTTCTTCAGATAATGCATACTCGATAAAGTCCCAAGCCGCCTCCACATCACTGCACTGGGAAGTGATGCCAATGGAATCTCCTCCTGAGAAAGAAGCATATCCGCTTCCCTTTGGTCCTCTGGGAACCAGGCAGGCTCCCCACTCCATATCGGAGGATCCATTTACAAAATTATATACCGCCGCGCTTCCCAGAACGATCTGGCTGGCCTGGCCTGTAAGGAAAGCATCCTGTGCCTCGCTCCATGAATACGTAATGGTGCTGGGCGGAGTCACTTTATACTGGTTGATCATATCGGACAGCAGTCCGATGGCTTCAATTGCATGTTCTTCATTCAACAGACATGTTTTCCCATCCTCTGACAGGAACTCTCCTCCGTTATTCCACACATAAGGCATAAAAGTAAACATGTAAGCTCCCGAGTGGGCTCCCGCATATACGTAACCATAGTGACCGTCCTTTGTCAGCTTCTGTGAATACTCAATCAGTTCTTCCCAGGTTTTCGGAGGATTCTCGGGATCCAGCCCCGCATCCCGGTAATGCTCCTTATTGTACAAAAGGACCGATACATCCGGTGAGAATGGAACCGCATATGTTTTACCGTCCACCTGGCCGCTCTTTATCATTCCCTCGCTGAACTGATCCTTATAATCCAGGGCTTCAAAACGGTCAGAAATATCTGTAAATGCGCCGTTTGCCGCAAAATATGGCACTTTGGTACAATCTAGTGAAATGATGTCCGGAGCCTCATTGGCAGACAGGGACAGGGTAAACTGGTTGGCAATCTCTGTATTTACCTGCTGGACAACCTCCACTGCCACCTTATCTTGGAGCTTATTATATTTCTCTGCCGCTGAAATAGCCGCGGCAGCCGTAGAATCCCTGGTCCATACTGTAAGGGTTTTCTTATTATTTTGTGACTCTATTTTTTCTCCTCCAGTCTTTTGTCCGCATCCACTTAAAAGGGCGATACCCGCCCCCACTATCAGTATATTTGTCATTATTTTTCTGTTCATATCTTCCCTCCACTGTGTTTTTGTTTGTTTTTTTGCTTTATTTGCTTATTTATTTATACATATTATATATTACTGCTTTTGAATAAAAAAGGAATATAATTGATTAAAACTTGTACAATATGAACCTATTTTACCTTGATTGCACGGAACACAGCTGGTATAATAATTGAGAAGATGATTATAGGAGGTTTTTCGCGAAATGGAGTATGCTAATTTTCCTTCTCCTCCCTATCCCCATTTTATCATTGCCGGAGATGCGCTCTACCGCCCGGGAGATATCCACCGCAAAAGGGCCTGCATTGGTATTTTTGATCTGGTTTATGTGGAATATGGTGAATTATTCATAACAGATGGTGACCATGCCTATCACCTGAAAGAAAATGATGTGCTGATTATACGCCCGGACACCATACACTATGGCCACAAGCCTTGTTCCGTTAAGACTAAATTTATGTGGTGCCATTTTCGGACGTCCGGTACTTACTACTACTCGGAAGAGATTCAGCTTCCCTCACCAAACCACAGCTCCATCTACTCCTACGAGGACAGAACAAGCCTCTTGATCCTTCCTCTGTACAAGCGGCTTTCCCCTCAGGAAGCGGTTGAGTTCTCTGTCTGCTTTTCCAGCCTGATGTCTTCTAATATTGATAAGTATCAGCAAAAGGAACAGCAGGGACAAACCTATTTATCTCCCTTAGAATGCCAGGAAACATTTCTTCGACTGTTAAACTTTCTTCAGGTAATGCCATCTCAGTTCTCTCCCTCGGAGCTATTAGCCGCCAGTATCATTGAGTATATTTCCCGGCACTATCCAGACCCGATCTCTCTAAAAGATATTGCCGACTATTTTAATTTTCATCCTGCTTATATTATCCGCTGCCTTAAGAGACAATACGGAATCACCCCAAACAAAGCTTTGACAGGCATTCGTATTGAACATGCCAAACGGATGCTGGTCACCTCTAACTTAAGTATTAATAAAATTTCTTATTATGTGGGCTTTACCACTATCTCCTACTTTAACCGGACATTCAAGGAGCACACCGGGATGACGCCCAGAGAATTCCGCAGACAGCAGGGGACTGTTTAAATAAAATATAGCTTTCCAGACATCAAAATAGGCGGGAAGGCTATTTTTAGCTTTCCCACCCATAACAAGGGTATGAATCAGGATACAACAGGTACAGACCTTCTCACTAAGTCAGGCTCCAGCCCGCCGACCGCTCACGGATATCCACATAATCCCTGTATATGCCCTCCTGATCCATCAGATCATGGTGGATTCCCCGCTGTACGATCCGCCCCTCTGAGACAACCAGAATGTTATCTGCCGCCTTAATGGTATTCAGCCGGTGGGCGATCACCAGAAGCGTCTTGCCCTTCACCAGCTCGGATATGGCTTCCTGGATGTATCTCTCATTATCTGCGTCCACGCTGGCTGTGGCTTCATCCAGCACCACCACCGGCGCGTCCTTTAGGATACAGCGGGCAATGGAGATGCGCTGCCTCTCCCCTCCGGATAAGGTGGCTCCCCCTTCCCCGATCACGGTCTCAAATCCTTCCGGC
The DNA here is from genome assembly GCF_040545455.1 of Enterocloster citroniae. NCBI lineage: Bacteria > Bacillati > Bacillota > Clostridia > Lachnospirales > Lachnospiraceae > Enterocloster > Enterocloster citroniae. The sequence goes on from NZ_JBEPLZ010000010.1 coordinate 77,977, forward strand.
AGCGCCATGATGAATTCATAGCACCTGGCCTTTCTAGCCGCCTCATAGACTTCCTCTCTGGAAGCATCCGGCTTTCCCATGGAGATATTGTTATATACGGTATCCCGGAACAGATGTGTCTTTCCCTGAGCCTGGGTCTTCCCATGCTAAAGGCCCTTGGGTTCCTGCCCTCGATATGAGAAGGATATTGATGCCTACAGGGATTTTACACTTGGCTGGTACCGGGCCTGCTGGCCGTGGATGGCAATCGGTAGGACTCCCCATCCTTGTTAAAAACCTTGACCACCTCCATGCCGTTGATGTACTCAATAATAGTATTGTTCATCACCTTTCCGGCTGTATAGTAATTGTTCATGTCCCTGGAGCCGATGGCGAACATCACACACATGGAAAACAGGCCCACAGGCAGGGATGCCAGGGACATAAGAGCCAGTTTCCAGTCCACGGCAAACAGGCACAGGTAGACGGCCGCAGGAATCGCAAGGTTGCCAAATCCCTCGGGAAGGGCATGGGCCAGCAGTATCTCAATGCTGTCCACATCATCCACAAACATACGCTTCAGGCTTCCTGTCCCCTTTCCCTGTATCTCACCCAGGGGCAGCATCTCCATTTTTTTCTGCAAATGAACTCGAAGGCGCATCAGAATGTGAAAGGCCGCTTCATGGGACATGGACAGCCCTTTGACATAAAGGCAGGCATGGCTGACCAGGCAGACCGCCACTGCCAGGATCCTCAGGCTGATGTAGGCCGGACTGACAGGGCTGCCCATGATCAGCGGCGTGATGATCTGGTACACGAACACAAAGGGTAGAATGCTCACAAGCACGGCGGCCAGTATGACCAGTCCCGACTGAATGGTCAGCCTTTTGTAGGGACCTGCATACTCTAACATTTTTTTGAACATTGGATCTCATCTCCTTCCGAACCATATTATGGTTCATATCCAAAACAGATCAAGCTAAAAATGCGTCAAGTTAGTTTTTGCTAACCTGACGCATTTTATTTTACCGCTGTCCTCTTATGTTTTCTACCAAAATCCAATTTCATTTTAACACTTTTTATCCTTCCCAATGGCCTTTTATATAGTCCTTAGGAAGCACTCCGTATTTTTTTCGGAAAGCGGCTGAGAAATGGCTCATATTGGAGTATCCTGCATACATGGCTGCCTGGCTCACATTGAGCCTGTTTTCCGTCAAAAGAAAGGCAGCATACTCAAGCCTCCGGTCGATTACATAAGCGTGAAGGGGTTTTCCCGACAATTCCCTAAAGCCCTTTGTAAGCTTGGATACACTGATGCCGGCCTCCCTGGCAAGGGTCCCGCAGTCCGGTACATTGGCACTGTCCCGGTCGATCCTGTGCCTGATCTCCAGGATTACTTCCCTGTCTGTCCTGCTGCCAGTCACCCCGCCGGAACCCCCGCCCATATCCAAACAGGAATCCAGACAGGCGGCGATCATTTCCAGTATCTTGCCCTCCAAATAGATGGCGCCGATACCGCCGCAAAACTGATCCGCCTGTTCCAGTTCCTGCAGCAGACGGTACATGTAAGGTGTAATCGTTATTTTTGTAAATGACCGTAACATACGATCCGACAGGTCCATCTCCTTCATACCCAGATGTCCTTGCGCAATGTATTGGAAATACTCCCTGGGTATTTGAATGCTTTTAAACCTGAATCCGACCCCGCCCTGATACCAGGCTGAGCTGGGCAGTGAGGTGTCCCGGTACATGCAGGCTTCCCCCCTCTCCACCCTGACCCGGTGTGCGGGCTCCCCCATCTCCCAGGCCAGTCCCTGGTTAAGGAAAAAGATCATCTGGACCGCGTCCATGGGAAGCCGTCTGTTTTTCTGTACCCAGATATCCTGCTCATAGTACATTTCCCAGTCCATGGCGGAGACTCCCTGTTTTGTACGCCTTTCCCATATCTTACACCTTCCGATCTCAGGTGGAATGCGGTTAAATACTTCACCCGCAGAACCTGCTTCAGATTCCTCCAAAAGCCGGCTTATATATTCCCCCGCGCCATTCCTGTACATGGGAACCACCCCCTACTGCCCATACTGGAAAACAGCCAGTCTGTCATTCATATCCTTGATCTTGGGCAGGGTTCCCATGAGCCATCCCCGGAAAGTAAATCCCTTCATCACGTCATTAAAGCTGTTCTCCTTTATAAGCTTCAGGCCCGGGCACAGCTGTTCCAGTTCTTTTCCCGAATCCGTCCCCCATGAGAAGACAGCTCCGGTATTCTTTACCGTATCGTGATGTTTGCTCATCCTGGCCGCGGCCAAAGGCATCAATTCCGCCAGTAAGATATAATCCGTAAACTCCTGGCTGATGACACCCAGCAGGGCTTTCACCTGTTCCCTGGTAAAGTACATAAGGATTCCCTCCGCAATAAAAATAACCTTTCTCCCCTTTTTAACCAGTCTGGTCCAATCCGGCTCCAGGATGGATCCCTCGATCAGCCGGACCCGTTCCTCCTCCTGAAAGAACTGTTTCCTGACCGCAATGGCATCCGGAAGGTCAATGTCATACCACAGTATGCTTCCATTGTCCACCCGGGAAAAGCGGCTGTCCAGGCCGCAGCCCAGATTGACGCACACTGCGTCAGGATATTGTTGCAAGTATGATTTAAGAGCCCGGTCAAACATGATGGTCCTGGCCACCACTCCCTCGTGGCTCATGAATTTATCATACTTATCTGTATCAAGTTCCAGCTGTTCCAGTATCTCCACCGCCTTTTTGTCGCGGATCCTGGCCTTAGGCCGCTGTGTCTCACTGGCCTTTATGACCAGAGGGATCAGCATTGTCTCCTGCACGGTTCCCAGTTTTACCTTCATCTTATCTCCCTTCATATTCTGATCTTCCTTTCCTTTTCATTTCTTCTCCGTACCGCATCCTTCCGCCAATTCTGCTAAAGCATTACAACATCATGGCCTCACCCTGGCCCCCTCATAGATGCCTTCTGAGTCCACCTGGTCGATCACCAGGTCCCCCTCCTCCAGGCCTGAGGTGATCACTGTGCGTATGCCTGTCTGGTATTCCACCTCCACCGCTTTTCTCACAGCCCTCCCATCCTCGATCTGATACACGAAATACGTTTCATCTGCTTGGAACACAGCGCCGGATGGAACGGTCAGGCAGTCCTGTTCATGATAAAGCAGAAATCTGATATTGACCCCGTAGCCTTCCCTGCCGGCCAGGGCTTCCCCATCATCCAACGCGGCCCTGACATGGACCCGGTACTCATCCAGCCCCAGGGCGGAGGTTCCTCTGTCAGCATAGTCATATACCTTTTCCACCGTACCTGTAAAGGTCTCATCCCTGCCGCGCAGCTGCAGGGTAACCTCCACCGGTTCCCCCTCCTTTATGTATGGCGCAATATTGGTCAGCACATCCGCCTCTGCTTTCATCCCTTCCCGGCTGTTGATGACCGCGGCCGTCTCCCCCGCCTGGATCACGGACATTTCCTTTACCGGCAGCGAGGTGACGATGCCGTCCCGCTCCGCTTTCACCCGGCATCTGGCGATCTGTTCCTCCATCTGGGACACTGCTGTCTTCCGGGACTGGATCTGAGCTGTCAGCTGGTTTAACTCACTGTTATAAAAGCGGGAGTTGATCGTGCTCTGGTCAATCCCCTCCTCTCTCAGGCTTTCCAGGAACCGGCTGCTCTCCTCGTAACGTCCCCTGGCCTGCTGCCAGGAGGACAGTGCCGCCTCATAAGCCGCTTTGTCCGTCTCCATCTGCACCCTGGAAATGGCGCCTGAAGCATAGAGCACCTGATCTCCTTCATACACGGATTTCGCAGACTGGTACCTGGCTTTTCCGGCCTCCAGCTCCTGTTTTACCGCTTCCAGATATTCCTGGGGTGATGTGGTCATAACCTGGTTGATCCTGCTTTGTTCCAGCTGGGCTTCATACCCGGCCAGAGCACTTGCCGCCAGGGCCTTTTCATACTCATAATCCGTACTGTCTATGGTAAACAGAACATCCCCTTTTTTAACCCGCGAATTTTCTTCCACCAGCAGGCTGCTCACCGGTCCTGACGCCTGGGCGATCACCCGGTATTCCCCTCCAAAACTGATGATGCCCTCCTCTGTATACCGGTCCTCCACCAGACCTCTTTTTGCTGCCGCTGTCTCCACCTTCTGTCCGCGGCCGCCTGCAGCAGCACAGGAAACCGCGGCAATCACCGCCAGCCCGCCCGCCACACAGGCCAGTAACATTTTTCTGCGCTTTTCCATTGCTTCTTACTCCCTTTCCTTTAAGATCTCTGTCAGCCGGATCCTGTCAATAAACCGCATCTCGGCCGCGCAGGCCAGCAGGGTGATCCCCATGCAGATAAAAAATGCGGCCATATAAGAACCGGGACTGATCTTTATACGGATGGTGTAACTGTCCGACATGACCATCTGCTGGATCATCCTCCGTATGGCCATACTCCCCGGAATCCCGGCCAGGATCCCCACTGCAAAATATGCCATCTGCTCAAAGAGGAGAAGCCGGCTTATCTCCCGGTTGGATTCTCCCAGAACCATCAGCGTGCCGAATTCCGTCACCCGCTCCCGGATATTGATCATAGAAATGTTGTAGATCAGGATCCCTCCCGATGCCACGGCCAGAATGGCAAACATATGGATCATGGCCATCATGCTCCCCATCATATCCCTGTAGCTGTCTGTGATCTTTTTCGTGTCCACCAGCCAGGTCACACGGCTGGTCTTCAGCATTTCAGCCTTCAGACTCTCCGTTTTTCCGGCTTTTGTCTTTAAAAGCACTGTGTTGGCTGCCGGCTCTGTGTGGAATACCTGCTCAAAGCTGCCAAGACTCATGTAGCAGCCGCTTCCAAGGCTCTCTTCGATCACCTGGACCACCAGCACAGGCACCGCTTCCACGGTCATCCCCGGACAGTTGATCCTGACCATATCCCCCTTTTTTACATGAAGTTTATCTGCTATCCGGCTGTTTATGATAAGCCCCCGGTCCGGCGGCTCATAGAAATTGTTCTCATTGTCCATGATCCTCCACAGACCGGACCTGGGGTTCAGCCCGTACAGCATTACAAATTCCGAAAGGTTTTCATTTTTAAGCTCTGCCTGCACCGTACACACGGCCTCTGACTCCTCCACCCCTTCCAGGACTCCCCCACTCTGGGCAGCCTTCACCGGGCTTACATACCGGTCCAGGGAAAGCTGCAGATCGTAAACCTGTACTTTATCAAACTGGTCCATGTACATCTGGTCCGCCACACCGTTAAAGGAGAAAAGCACGGAGGCCATGGAAAACGGGAACCCGATGGCCAATATGAGCAGGAATCCCCTGAATGGATTTCTTGCAATGGAACGGCATCCCATCTTTTCCATGGCCCCCAGCCGTTTTAACAGGAAGCCGGGAACAGGAAGGTTTCCCGCCCCTGACGGGGTTCTGGCACGCATGGCCTGCGCCGGGGTGATGGAAAGGATATCCCTGACCCCAAGGAACACTGCCGCCAGCCCGGTTCCCAGGGCGATCAAAAGCCCGTTGATCCGGCTGTCCATGTAGTTGTGGTAAACCGTATCCGGCAGGTTAAAAAAATCCACATACATATCAAACATATACTTGCCAAAGGGAGCTGCCAGAACGCTGCCCAGGACGGCTCCTCCGGCGCCCACCAAGGCGCCCTCCAGGAGATAGGCTCCCATAAGTTCCCGGTCCGTCATGCCAAAGGCTTTCATGGTACCGATCAGGGTCTGATCCCTGTCGGTCATTTTCTTTAAAACCACATACAGCATAAACACGGAGATACACATGAACATGGCGGGAAGCACCGTACCCGTGGAGATCAGTTCATGCATTTCCCCGTCCACCATGTTAAAGCTGCCCTGGTCCTCTTTGGAAGCAAGGGATACAAGGCCGTAAGGCTGGAGGCCCTGGGCCAGCTGGAACCGCACATCTTCATAGGTGTAGCCTGGTTTCAGGGAAAATCCCAGTTCATTCAGGGAATCCTGCCTCCCTGTCAGCTCCTCCATCCGCTTTTTTTCAATGCATGCAACATCATATATCTCTCCATCCGGTATCATGGCCCCGCCTGGGGGAATGGAGTAGATGTAATCCGGTGCGTGGCAGATGCCTGCAAAGGAAAAATCCACACCTCTGCCTCCCCACAAAAGCTTCAGCGGCTCCCCCTTATCATATCCATAAATTCCAGCCATCCTTCCTCCCAGGTACAGGCTGTCATGCGCCTTAAAACCTTCCGACAGGATCAGACGGTTCAGGGCGTCCCCTGCATCATAGGACAGAAGGCGGACGGTCACGATCTCCTGCTGTCCCTTTGCAAGGATCCTCACATCCTCCGCCATTTTCCCGGACACCTGGGCAATTCCCGGAATCTCCTTCATCCGCTCCAGCTCCGCGTGTGAGATTGCGGATACCTGGGCGAACACGTCCGCCATGGAGCTGGTCCGGTAGTACTCCTCCACCTGGTCCCTCAGATTTCTCAACGTATCCATCATGGCCACATAGATAAAGATTCCAATGGCAATAATGAGAACCGCTCCCACAAAGGAGCCTTTGTTCTGCCCGGCCAGCCGGAACACATTTCTGCGAAAATGCCTCACTACCAGTCCACCTCCTCCGGCCTTAAGGGGCTTTCATTTTGCCCAATGCGTTCCAGGCACCCGTCCTTAAAATAAAATACCCGGTGGGCGATCTGTGCGATCTTCTGGTTATGGGTGATCAATACTACTGCCTTTTGGTATGCGCGGTTAAAATCAGCCAGCAGCTTCAGAATCTGCACCCCGGTCCTGCTGTCCAGGGCTCCGGTGGGCTCATCGCACAGCAGGATGTCCGGATTCTTGCACAGGGCCCTGGCAATGGCCACCCGCTGCTGCTGTCCTCCTGAAAGCTTGCTGGGAAAATGGTCCGCCCGGTCAGCAAGCCCCACCTGCTCCATCAGCCCACCTGCATCCAGGGGATGTTCCCCCAGTTCCGCTGCCAGTTCCACATTCTCCAGGGCCGTCAGCCCCGGCATCAGATTATAGAACTGGAACACAAATCCCACATGGGCCCTACGGTAGGCAGTGAGTGCCTTTTTATCTTTCCAGTCAAGTTCCTTTCCCCCGTACAAAAGCCTTCCGCTGGTGGCTGTCTCTATTCCGCCCAGTATATTTAACAGCGTGCTCTTTCCCGACCCGCTGGGCCCCAGGATCACAATCAGTTCCCCCCTATACAGTTCAAAGGAAATATCCCTCAGGGCGTGCACGGTGATCTCCCCCAGCACATAGTTCTTGTTGATCTGCTCCGCCTTTATAAGCGCTGTCCCGTATGATCCTTCCATTAGTTCCCCTTTCAAAGCCCCAAAGCAGATCCGGAGTCCGGCTTGACCGCGGGATCCAACCCATCAGCGGGCCGACAAAATGAATAAGGCAAAAAAGTTAGTTTCATCTAACCATCTGTCAAAAAAGAGGGGCCTCCGGTTTTGCATAACCGGCCCAGCCCCCTCTCTGGGATACGATCCTTTATTCTTGTTATCACTGTTAACTAACATTAAGTCCAATATAGCTTACAGCCCCCCTGTTTGTCAACCCAATGAAGCCTGTGGAGAAATCTTATCAATAGGCCAATATCTCATAGCCCTCCTCTGTGACCAGGACCTGGATCTCCCACTGGGCGGACGGCTGGCCATCCTCCGTGTATACGGTCCATCCATCCTCCTCGTCCGTGAAAATTTCGTCTGATCCCATATTGATCATTGGCTCAATGGTAAAGACCATGCCGGGAACCATGAGCATTTCCGTGCCCCGTTTTGACACGTAGCTCACCCAGGGCTCCTCATGAAATTCCAACCCCACACCGTGACCGCCGATCTCCTTTACCACCGTGTATCCGTTCTCCTTTGCAAAGTCATGGATCGCCTGGCCCATATCCCCCAGGAATCCCCATGGCTTCACCTGTTTAAGCCCCACATCCAGGCTCTTTCTCGTCACCTCCACCAGGCGCTTCTTTTCCTCAGGCACCTGGCCGATACAGAACATTCTGGAAGAGTCGGAAAAGTAGCCGTTGTAAATGGTGGACACATCCACGTTTACGATATCCCCCTGGCGCAGCACCACATCCGGTGACGGTATGCCGTGACACACCTGGTCATTGACGGAAGTACACACGCTTTTAGGAAATCCCTCAAAATTCAGGGGCGCCGGTACGGCATGGTTTTTTACAGTCTGCTCATAGACCCACTGGTCGATCTGCTCCGTTGTGATTCCTTCTTTTATGTTCCCACTGACATAATCCAGGATCGCTATGTTGATCTTCCCGCTCTCCCTGATCCCCTGGATCTGCTCCTGGTTCTTGATGATGCTGCGGGGAGGCACGATTGCTCCCCTGTGCATGAATTCCTCCAAGCGGGCGTCAAAATCACTGTGGCATTTCTTATATTTCCTGCCGCTTTTACACCAGCACAGATCATTTCTTCCTAATTTGTTCATATGTACCAACCTGTTCATATATTATAATACTCCTTCTTCATGTTTGGGATGATTTTATCCTAAGATCCCGGAGTGCATTTGAAAATGGCCCTCCAGCCGGGATAAAAGAATTTCCGGAACGTGGACAGATAATGCTCCGCCTCCTCTTTTGTAAATTTATGAATGACAATCTCAAAAAATGCCGATGTATAGGCGCTCAGCAGCAGATGCAGTTCCCTGGGATCTATCTCCTTTGTCTCCCATCCCTTTTGTCTGGCAGCGGCCAGAAACTCCATGGTCTTTTCCTGCTCCAGCGTCACAAAGTCATGGATGAAGTTCCCGTACCTGGTACCGGATGAGCAGCACAGCAGTAATCTGAATTCTTCAAAATAGCGGTAGACCAAAGGCAGCAGATATACAAGTTCCGCCTCACCGTCCCACATTTCATCCAGCGTTCCCTTTTCAAGAAACCCATAATTCCTGGCTTCCATGGCGCTGCACATTTCCTGGAGTTCCTCCATCAGCGGTTCCACCAAAGCGGAAAACATAGCTTCCTTATCTGCAAAATGCCGGTAAAGTCCGGCGGATGTCATCCCCGCAGCCTGTGCAATGGTGCGCATGGAGGCTTTCTCAAAGCCCTTTTCCAGGAACTCTTTCCTGGCAGCCATTACGATCCTTGCGCGGCTGGCATGTTTGTCTTTTGGCACGTAAGCCCCTCCTGCCCGTCATTGGATCCGATCCTTTTTCTGTGGGTTATCAATGTTATCAATTATAACATGTTTATCCCGGCTGTCAAGAAATCCCGCAGACCAACGGGCAGTGCGCAGCTGTTTCAACCGCGCACTGCCCGTCCCTGTATACTAAAGGCTCCACGTCAGGCTCCTGCCCTGAAGCTCCGCCATATGGCGGTAGACCCCGTTCCTGTCCATCAGCTCCCTGGGAGTCCCCTGCTCCGCCACCAGACCGTCTTTCAGCACCACGATCCGGTCCGCTCCTGCCACGGTGCGCATCCGGTGCGCAATGATCAGGACTGTTTTATCCTTTACCAGGTTGGAAATGGCCTCCTGCACCAGTGTCTCATTCTCCACATCCAGGGAGGCCGTGGCCTCATCCATGAGTATGACCGGAGCGTCCTTTAACAATGCCCTGGCAATGGAAAGCCGCTGCCGCTCACCCCCCGACAGGGTGGAGCCGTTTTCCCCGATCCTGGTATGATAGCCGTCAGGGAGACGCCGGATAAATTCCTCGCACTGGGCGGCCCCGGCGGCATTGATTACCTCCTGGTCCGTGGCCCCCTTGCGCCCCAAGCGGATATTTTCCATAATCGTGTTGTTAAAGAGGACCACATCCTGGAACACAATGGAGAAACTTCCCAGCAATGTCTCAGGGTCCACACTGCTGATATCCATGCCACCCAGGGTGATCTTGCCCTTGTCAATGTCCCAGAACCTGGCCGCCAGTTTTGCACTGGTGGACTTTCCTCCGCCGGACGGACCCACAAGTGCGGTGACCTGTCCCTGTCTGGCTGTAAAGGACACATCCTTTAAAACCTGTTCCCCGTCCTTATAGGAAAAGCCCACATGGTCAAACACAATGTCATATCCTTTATAGGAAACGCTTTTATTTCCCTGCTGGACAGGCTGCTCCTCAATCCCCTTCATGCGTTCCACCACCAAAAGGGTGGAGTACACGGCGGACAGGTTCTGCAGGCAGCCTGCCAGCGGCAGGTACAGTCTGGTTGCAGCCAGCATGAACATGAGGAAGATCATAAAATCAATGGACCGTGACACCAGAAGGGATGCGCCTGCCAGCACAGTGGTGGCCATGCCGATCTTAAGGAACATCTGGGAAGCCGTCACCAGGGTTCCGTTTAACAGTTCCAGCCTGATGGTAATGGATTCCACGTTCAAAAGCTTCTGGTCCAGCCCCTTAAGGTACTCCTCCCTCTGGTTGTTGGCCTTGATGTCCTGGATGTTTTCAATGCATTCCTGGATCCCGTCCGAGGCAGCAATCTTCCTTCCCTTCTGCCTGCGCTCCATCCGGTCCACCATGGGCCTGGTCCCCGCTGCCAGGAGAAATGACACCGGCGCCACCCACAGCACTGCCAGCCCCATCCTCCAGTCCGCTGCCAAAAGACCTATGCCTATGAGCATGGTGGAAATCAGGGCGCCTATAAGCTCGGGTATAAAGTGGGAAAATGCCTTTTCCACAAAAGCGCAATCCGCCATAATGGTGGTTGTCAGGTCCGCCAGGTCCCTTTTCCCGAAAAAGGAAAGGGGCAGGGTCCTCAGCCGCTCCGCCAGGCGGATGCGCATCTGGGCGCTCTCTTTGTAGGAGGCCAGAAAGGTTGTATTATACTGAAGGCGCTCCACCGCAAAGATAACGGCTAAAAGCAGGACACTGATGCCCATGTACCCGGCCATCCCCATAACAGGGGCTTCTATTCCCACCAGCGGCCCCAGAAGCCGTTCCAGGAAAACCAGCAGGATGCCCATGGGAAACATCAATCCGATATTGGTCAGGGCGCAGGAAAAAATCGCCTTGGTCAAATCCTTTCCGCCCTGCTCACTTAGTGCAAATTTTCTCTGAAGATATCTGCTCATACCTCTCCACCTACCTTCCACTCCACTGACGTCTGGTAATCCTTCCACATTTTGGCATACAGCCCCCCTGACCGGAGAAGTTCTTCATGGCGTCCCTGCTCTGCGATCCGGCCCTGCTCCAGGACAAAAATCCGGTCCGAGTGGCACACGGTGGAAAGCCTGTGGGCGATCATGATCACTGTCTTTCCCTTAACAAGCGTCTCAAACGCCTGCTGGATCAGATACTCGTTGTCGGGGTCTGCAAATGCAGTTGCCTCATCCAAAAGCACAATGGGCGCATCCTTAAGGATTGCCCTGGCCAGGGCGATCCGCTGCACCTCTCCACCGGACAGGTAGGTGCCCTTGGTCCCCACCACAGTATCCAGGCCCTGGGGCATTTTTTCAATAATGTCCTCACACCGGGCAGCAGCCACTGCCCGCATCACTTCCTCCTTTGTGGCCTGCGGCCTGGCGGCCCTGATATTGTTTAACAGGCTGTCCTTGAACAGATGGCAGTCCTGAAACACAAAGCTCACCAGCTTCATCAGCTCCTCACTGCCGATTTCCCTCACATCCACGCCGCCGATGCAGATACTTCCCCTGTCCACGTCAAAGAACCTGGGAATCAGGCTTACCAGAGTGGTCTTTCCGCTTCCCGAAGCCCCTACCATGGCGGCCGTAGCGCCCTGGGGGACGGTGAGGGACACATGGCTCAGCGCGTCCGTTCCTGTGTTGTCATAGGAAAATGATACGTCCCTGAACTCAACGGTGTAACCCGAGGGGGTTGTGGCAGCAGCCGGCTCAGGCAGCGGCTTTTCCTTTATGATATCCAGGATCCGGTTCATGGCATCCCTGGCTGCCATCGTATTCTCGCTGGTCCACATGATCTTATCCATCATGGAAACACAGATCGGTGTGAAAAGAATATAGAACAGCAGATCCAGGGCAATGGTCTCATAGGCCGCGCCCCTGGAGATATCCCCTGCAAGCAGGATACCGGCCGGGATCAGAAGGGCAAATATGCCGTTGATGCTGACCGTATAGGCGCACATGGGAATGCGCAGGGACACGGTATAATTCACCGCCCAGTCCCGGTAGCGCAAAATGGAGTCGTGGAAACTTTTAAAGGAAAATATACTTTGCTGGAATGTCTTGACCACGGGTATTCCCCTCACATATTCCACAGCTTCATTGTTCATGTCCTCCAGGGCATTCTGGTACTGCCTCATACACTCGGCCATTCCCGGCCCCATCATGCGGCTCAGGAAAAAAGCGCCCACCGCCATGGGGATCAGGCTGATCAGCCCAAACCTCCAGTCAAAAACCAGGAGCAGCACAAGGACCGCCGCCGGGGTGACCAGGGCGCCTGCCAGGTCCGGCAGCTGGTGGGCCAGGTAGGTTTCCGTCTGCCCTGCCCCGTCATCAATGATACGCCTTAACTTACCGCTGCCCCTCTGTTTAAAATATCCCACGGGGAGCCTGGTCAGGTGGTGGAGTGCCACTGTCTTCATATTCCTGGCCGTGCGGAATGCTGAAAGATGGGTGCACATCAGTGCCCCAAAATAGATCAGCATACTAATCAGGGATGATATGACCGCCATCCACCCCCAATACACCAGGGCATTTCCGTCCATCCGGTCCGGCCAGCCCGTCACTGCCAGTTTCACCACATTCCACATACACAGGTAAGGTACCAGTCCGATCACTGCGCTGATCCCCGAAAGGACACAGCCTGCCCCTGTGAGAAAACAATGCCTCCCTGCAAAGGTCATGAGTGTGACTTTTTCCTGATCCGGAAGTTGTGTCATGATCAATTTACTGTTTCCATCCACTTTCTCATCCTCCTTATCAAATAATCTTTAAATTAGTTAAAACTAACCATCAGTCATAAAACCAGGGCTTTTTAAAGCCCCAAAATCCTGATCCATCCCGCATGCTGGAAACGGCTCAGTGTGACTGAACATGAGACAGCCTGTTCCCTTGGTACATCATGGGATACAAACTCATGAAGCTGCTGAAAAAAGGACCGGCACAAAATATGGATCAGCGTATCGCTCATCTCAGGCACCGGATGTCCCAAGGTCTTTACCGCGCCCACAAAATCCCAGCACGATTTTTCCTCCACCGCTGCCAGCCTGTCAAAGAAACCGTCCCTGGCCCCGGGAGCGCCGCAGCACATCAGCAGTTTGAATGCGTCAAAATGGTCATATATGAAATTGACCATCCGGGGAACATATTCCTCCGTGATATCAGACAGCATACCCGGCTGTTCATCCGGCGCAAGAGCTGCAAAATCCTCATGGGTCTTCACATACATGTTCACCAGTTCCTCGGCCGCATCCCTGGTAAGCGCCTCAAACAGCGCCTCCTTGCCTGGAAAATATCCATAGATGGCTCCGGTGGTCACCGATGCCTCCCCTGCGATCCTTCTAAGGGATGCCTGTTCATATCCGTATTTTAAAAATTCCCTTTTTCCCGCTTCCAGTATGGCCTCCGCCGTCTTGTTCCTCCGGTTTCCCATCTTCCCCTTTCCTGCCTTTCCGTAAAATATAACGCCGTTATATAACACTGTTATTATGTAACAAAAAAAGGAATCAGTCAATATGTCTAACTGATTCCTTTTCTCATTAAAGCCTCGTTCCCGCTGCCAGGACCGCCTGACCCTTTAATTCCCCTCCAGCAGCCCTGTCACTTCTTCCAGGCTCTTCTTCCCGAAATAAACCTGGGAGCCGTTGATCACCATGCACGGAACACTCATGATATTATATTTTTTCTTCAGGTCCGGGTAATGCATCAGGTCGACCATCTCGGCAGTCACATGTCCCGAAAGGGAGGCCGCCCTCTGGGCAGCCATCACCACCTCAGGGCACATGGTGCAGGACAGGGACACCATCACCTTCACATTGATATCCTTGCTGATGGAGGAAAGGCGCTGTCTCAGACCCTCGTCCAGCGGCTGCCCCGGACCCGCCATATTATACAGGGCCACGATAAAGGAGTTAAATTCATGCCCTCCCGGAACGCCGTGGAACAGGATATTTCCTTCCCTTCCATCCTGGCGGCCCAGCCGGAAGGCGGGGAACAATTCGCCGCCGGCCTCCCGCCTCTCCTTTTCTTCCCTGCTGATATATTCTCTCTTACAGATGATCCTGTCTGTCAATCCCTCCAGTTCGCCCAGGAAACCGCTCATCTCCCCGGCAAGGGGGCTGTCGTCCAGCTCCGCGGTTATGACTGCCTTTTCCTGGAATTTTGGAAACAGGCCTGACAGCTGCTGCCGGATCTGTGCCGACAGGAAGCCATTGCCGTCCTCCGCCCGGGTATCTTCTCCCCGGGTATCTTCTCCCCGGGCTCCATCTCCCCGGCTGCCTTTTCCCAGGGTTCTGCCACCGCCGGTCATTTCCCCTTCCAGGCGTTTTGTGTCCGCCTCCCCTTGCTCAAGGGCGGGAATGCCCAGCTTTTCATGGATGGAGGAAACATGCTTTTCCAGGGAGGTGGCCGCCACCGCGCCGTCCGATACCGCTGTCACCACCTGGCGCAGATTCTTGATGCACACATCCCCTGCGCCGTACACTCCTTCAGCGCTGGTCTTCTGGCTGCTGTCCGTAACCAGGTAACCCTGCTCATCACACACCAGCTTTCCGCTGATCCATGCAGTGTTAGGCACATAGCCCGCAAAGACAAAGATACCGAAACCGCCGTTCTCACCAGCCTCATGGGTCCACTCCTCGCCGGTGCGGTTGTTTCTGAATCGCGCATAGGAAACCATATGTTCCCCGCCTGCTTCCAGGATCTCCGTGTTAAACTTCACCTCAATCTTATCTTCCTTTTTTACTTGGTCCGCCACGGTTCTGGCACATGTAAAGTCATCCCCCCGGACCACCAGTGTTACCTTCCTTGCATATCTGGTCAGGAAAATGCCTTCCTCCACAGCGGCAAACCCTCCGCCGATTACAAAGACCTCCATGCCTGTAAAGAATTCCCCATCGCAGGTGGCGCAGTAAGCCACGCCTCTGCCCTGAAATTCCTTTTCCCCTTTAAACCCAAGCTTTCTGGGGTTAGCTCCCGTTGCCAGCACCACTCCCAGGGCCTTATACTCGCCGGCTGTTGTGTGAAGCACCTTGATGTCCTGATCCAGGTCCATATCCAGCACCTCGGCCATCACAAACTCTGCCCCGAACGCCTGGGCCTGCTCCTTCATGGAATGGGTCAGTTCTTTTCCGCTGGTCCTCTCCACGCCCGGGTAGTTGACGATTTCCGAGGTGATGGTGATCTGCCCGCCGATCTTCTCTTTCTCCATCAAAAGGACCCTATATCTGGCCCTGGCCATGTAGATGGCGGCCGACAATCCGGCCGGTCCGCCTCCTACGATCACCACATCATACAAATAATTTTTTTCCCTCTCCTGTTCCATTTAGATCAGCCCCACCAGATCCAGGCTTGGCTTCAGGGTGTCGGCCCCCGGCTGCCACTTGGCCGGGCAAACCTGGTCCCCGTGCTCTGCCACAAACTGGGAAGCCTGGACACGTCTGTACAGCTCGTCCGCATTCCTGCCCACATTTCCGGCGATCACTTCATAGGCAACGATTTTTCCCTCCGGGTTTACGATAAAGCTGCCCCTCTCCGCCATTCCGTCCTCCTCGATCATTACCTCAAAATCCCTTGCCAGCTTTCCTGTGGGATCCGCCAGCATGGGGTAGTGGATCTTCTGGATGGTCTTGGACGCATCATGCCATGCCTTGTGTACAAAATGGCTGTCGCAGGACACACTGTAGATTTCGCAGCCCGCAGCCTTAAATTCCTCATACTTGTTGGCCAGATCCTCCAGCTCCGTGGGGCACACAAAGGTAAAATCAGCCGGATAAAAGAAGAATACCGCCCACTTCCCCAGTACATCCGATTTTTTCACTTCCTTAAACGATCCGTCCACGTAAGCCTGCACTGTAAAATCACTGATTTCTTTTCCGATTAATGACATATTATTTCCTCCTGTTTTCACTGATATTTTATAGTTTGCATTAAAAATGATATTTTATGTTAGTTTCGACTAACTTAATGCAAGTTTATCAGAACATCCCGCTTTTGTCAACATTTAGTATTGATAATAATTATTAATATTGTTTTTTACCGATCTCCGTGTTGCGGCCTGGAGGGGGGGCTCAGCGGAACAGGATACCCAATAAAAAACAGGGATCGGCACAGGGACGTTCCTGTTCAACGTCTCTGCACCGATCCCTTTCCTGTAATCATTTATTATCTAATCCTGAAACCGCTTATCTTGAAATATGGAAAGCGTCCATCCCGGGATACGCTCCGCTTTCCCCCAGTTCCTCCTCGATCCGCAGCAGCTGGTTGTACTTTGCCACCCGTTCGCTTCTGCTGGGGGCGCCTGTCTTGATCTGGCAGGTGTTTAAGGCCACCGCCAGGTCGGCGATGGTGGTATCCTCCGTCTCGCCGGAGCGGTGGGAGGCAATGGCCGTATACCCTGCATTGTGGGCCATCTTAATGGCTTCCAGCGTTTCTGACACGGTTCCGATCTGGTTCAGCTTAATAAGGATGGAATTCCCGCAGCCCTGGCTGATCCCCTTTGCAAGGCGCTCCGTGTTGGTCACAAACAGGTCGTCACCCACCAGCTGCACCCTGTTTCCCAGTCTGTCCGTCATCATCCTCCAGCCTTCCCAGTCCTCCTCATCCAAACCATCTTCAATGGAATAAATGGGGTATTTGCCGATCAGCTTCTCCCAGTGATCCACCAGCTCCTTTGATGTAAACTTCTTCCCGCTCTTGGGAAGAAGGTATTCTCCCTTGGTTTTGCTCTTCCACTCGCTGGAAGCAGCATCCATGGCAAGAACAAAATCCGTTCCCGGCTCATATCCGGCCCTGGTCACCGCTGCCAGTATGTATTGGATCGCTTCCTCATCACTTCCCAGGTCAGGGGCAAATCCGCCCTCGTCCCCCACTGAGGTGGCCAGCTTCTTTTCCTTTAAAAGGGCTGCCAGGGCATGGAACACTTCCGCGCACCAGCGCAGGCCCTCCTTAAAGCTTTTTGCGCCCACAGGCATGATCATAAACTCCTGCACATCCACTGTATTGGCAGCATGGGCGCCGCCGTTTAATATATTCATCATGGGAACCGGCAGCCTGTTGCCGTTTACGCCGCCCAGGAAACGGTACAGGGGAAGATCCAGGCCATTGGCGGCCGCGCGCACGCAGGCAATGGAAACTGCCAGGATCGCGTTAGCCCCAAGATTAGACTTGTCCTTTGTCCCGTCCGCCCGGATCATGGCGCGGTCCACTGCGTAGATATCCGCTGCATTCATCCCCTTCAGGGTATCTGAAATCACTGTATTGATATTCCTGACCGCCTTTAAGACGCCTTTTCCTCCAAAGCGCGGATTCTCATGATCCCTTAATTCCAGGGCCTCAAATTCTCCGGTGGACGCACCGCTGGGGGCAGCTCCCCTTCCAACCGTACCGTCTGCGAGGACAACCTCCGCCTCTACCGTGGGATTCCCTCTGGAATCAATGATTTCCCGTCCGATTACTTTCTCAATCTCTAAATAGTTCATTCCACATCCTTTCCCATGGATATCCCCTGCCCCGGGATAATGGAAAACAGCTGAAAATGGGCACCTGATCACTTGATCCGGGGCAGGATGGTATCACATGATTGATCCACATAGTTAGTTTTAGCTAACCATCCTCAGTATACCAAAGTTCCTTGAAAAAGGCAAGTGTGCCAACTGATAATCTTTTTCTCATATCCTCCCATTCAGTCAAGGAGGTTGGTCATGCTCTTAAGGCTGATTGCCAGAGTGGATGTATTATGGAGCAGGGCTGAGGTGGCAGGCGCGATCACGCCCCCTACGCCCAACAGGATCAGTCCCAGATTAAACCCGATCACGCACCGGTAATTCCGGTCAATCCGGTCCATCAGCCCTCTGCTGATCGCCCTCAGGGTCACAAGCTGGAACAGGTTGTCCTCGGATATGGTGATATCCGCAATCTCCCTGGCGATCTCCGCTCCCTCGCTGATGGCAATGCCTGCATCCGCAGCGGAAAGGGCCGGCGAGTCATTGATTCCGTCTCCGATCATGATCACCTTGTGGCCCAGCTTCTTTTCCCGCTCCACAAATCCCGCCTTATCTTCGGGCAGAACCTCGGAATAATACTCATCCACGCCTATCCTGGCCGCAATGGCCCGGGCCGTGCGCTCGCTGTCCCCAGTCATCATCACGATCTTTTTGATCCCCTGTCTGTGAAGGGCGCTGATCACCGCATCCGCCTCCTCCCGCAGGGGGTCCTCGATGCAGATGACGGCTGCCAGCCTTCCTCCAATGGCCAAAAACAGATGGGAGTATTCCGAGGGAAGGCTGTCAAATGCATCCCTGCCGTCTTCCGGCACCTTGCAGCCCTCATCCTCAAACACAAAGTGATAGCTTCCGATCACCACCCGCTCCTCCCCCACATAGGTGGCGATTCCATGGGCTACGATGTAATCCACCCTGGAGTGCATCTCCTGGTGCACCAGGCCTCGTTTAACCGCCTCCTGGACCACGGCATTGGCCATGGAGTGGGGGAAATGTTCTTCCAGGCAGGCGGCGATCCGCAGCAGTTCATTCTTATCCTGCCCGTTAAACGCCACCACATCAGCCACCTGGGGCCTTGCCTTTGTCAGGGTGCCTGTCTTGTCAAATACAATGGTGTCCGCTGCCGCCACCGCCTCCATATACTTGCCGCCCTTTACCGTGATGTGGTAGCTGCTGGCCTCGCGCATGGCCGACAGCACGGATAACGGCATGGCCAGCTTCAGGGCGCAGGAGAAGTCTACCATCAGGATGGACAGGGCCTTGGTGGGATTGCGGGTGAGCAGCCATGTCAGGACCGTGCCTCCCAGGCTCCAGGGGACCAGGGCATCGGCCAGGGTGGCCGCCTTTCCCTCTGCCGTGGACTTAAGCTGCTCCGACTCCTCGATCATGGTCACGATCCGCTCAAACCGGGTGGCTCCCGCTGCCTTTTTCACGCACAGCGTGATCTCCCCTTCCTCTATGGCGGTTCCGGCATACACATACATGCCCTCTTCCTTTTTCACGGGCACGGACTCCCCTGTTAGGCTTGCCTGGTTCACCATGGCTTCCCCGGACACCACCACGCCGTCCAGCGGGATCACATTTCCCATATGTACGGTAACCATATCATTTTCCCGGATCTTGGAAAGGGGCACCAGCACCTCGGTCCCTTCCACGCTCTGCCATACCTTAGTGATATTAAGGGACATACTCCTGGCAAGGTCGCCCACTGATTTCTTGTGGGTCCACTCCTCCAAAAGCTCGCCGATCCCCAGAAGGAACATCACGGAACCGGCCGTGTCAAAATCCCTCCTTACAATGGAAACCATAATTGCCGTGGCATCCAGGACCTCCACCTCCAAAGCGCCCTTTAACAGGCAGCGGATCCCCTTGATCAGATACCGGATCCCGTGGTACACGGTGTAGACTGCCCGGAAGGGCAGGGGAAACAATGCCTTTGTCACCGCCCGTACCGCCACCTTTTGGATCAGCTTTTCCTTATACTCCCTGTTCAGGGCCCTTCCGCTGTTCTTGGGAACCAGTTCCTGAAGCCGTTCATTTTCATAAGAAAATTTCCGCACACCGTTAAGGATCTCTCCCCGGTCGCCCTCGAAGACCACAACCGCGTCCGCAGTCCTCTCATACACCTTTGCATCCTTCACACCCGGCAAGGCGCAGAGATAATACTGCAGCAGGTCCGCCTGGCGGATGCTCATCTCCTTCTGGTAAAGGTGGATCCTCACCCTGCCCCGTATCTCATGTCTTATAACAAATTTCATCTGCCTGCAGCTCCTATCTGACTTACTGTGACGAAAAAAGTACCGCCCAGGGAACCATCTATCCCCGGGCGGAATCCACATTACTCTGTAACCACGTTTACCGGCTCCTCAGCCATCTCCTCAGAAACAGCCTGGTCTTCTGCTCCGCTCTCATCCTCAAACACTTCTTCCTGTTTGCGCTTTACATTGATCTCCTTGGCTTCTGCCAGGATATCCTCCGCATTTTCCTGGATGTTGGTGGCCGTGGTCATCACACAGTCCTTAGCCCGTAAACCGGCTGCCAGGCAGTTGATATAAAACTTCTTTGCGTCCGTGCTTGCCAGCACCTTAACGCCTGCCGTACCAAACAGGACGCCGCCCAAAAACAAACCAATCCTCTTACACTTAAAACAATCAATCATCTCTTTATCCTCCTACTTATGCTTGTACCCGGTGTATAGGGTCATCGCGAAACAAAACACCATGGCCCAAGCCCAGAATTTGTGATATTTCATCTTGTGTCACTTCCTTTGCGGGAACTTTACATATCGTTTACACATTTATCCTAAACTGGAAAATGCTGGTTAGTCAATTCCAACGCTTCTTATTGAGAAATAAAGTCATTTAGTGTGATTGATTTTAAAAATCGTGTATCCGGCTGCCTTCACCGCATCCTTCAGGGCCTTGTCTTCATACTTCTGTTTCATATAAACCTGCGCTTCTCCTGCTTCCAGATCCACCCTTGCCCACACGCCCTCCATGGCGTTCAGGGCATTCTCCACACGGACCGCGCAGTTGCCGCAGGACATTCCGTCCACCTTCATGGTGCACTGGTGCGGGTAATGGGACAGGTCCTTATCCTTTACCTTAATCCGTTTGGGGGACTTTTCCCCGGACGATCCGCAGCAGCCGGAAGCCAGACGCTTCATATAGCTTCTGATGCCAAACACGGAAATAATGATCAATAAGACACAAATGATTGCTGTTGACAATCCTCTTCCTCCTTTGGCGAATCCGGTGAGGAGTACTGGTACGTGCGCGCCAGCACCCCCATCTCTTCCAGTGCACTGACCGTCCTGTACACAGTGGCCATCCCCAGGTTGGGATCGCGCTTGCGTGCTTCATAGTAGATATCCTTGCAGTTTGTCCAGTCGCTTTCCAGGATCACTTCCAAAAGCATCCGTCTCTGCTGGGTCATCCGTTTTCCTCTTTTTTGAAATTCTTCGATCACCTGCTCTTTTTGCCACATATCAGTTCTCCTCCTTACGTGATTTCAGGCACTTAATGGCCGCAGGTACGTCAGAACGCGCACGGAGCGGGGATCGTCTTTCCACGCTCGCGTGCACGTTCATCTGTTATCAGGATGCTGCGCCGGCTTTTGCGCCAACCTTCAGGGACTTGCTTTCCTTGTACGGTCTTACCATCAGGTAAATGAACAGCGCTACCAGAAGGAGCGCAACAATTGCTCCGATGCCAAAGCTTCCGGAAGTGAACCATGTTCCCAGCTGGTAGATGCAGAGTGATACGCCGTAGGCCAGGAGTGTCTGGTAACCGATTGCAAACCAGGTCCATTTTGCATTGTTCATCTCACGCTTGATCGCTCCGATGGCTGCAAAGCAGGGAGCGCAAAGCAGGTTAAATACAAGGAAGGAATATGCGCTCACAGTGGTAAAGCTCTGTGCAAGGGTTCCCCAGATCTCCTCGCCGTCCTCTGCCACTTCCGCAAAGCCGTAAAGGATACCAAAGGTACCGACCACGTTCTCCTTTGCAACCAGTCCTGTGATGGCTGCAACAGCCGCCTGCCAGTTGCCCCATCCAAGAGGAGCAAAGATCCAGGCAATCGCCTGGCCAATGCTGGCCAGAAGGCCGTCAGACAGGTCCTCCACCATTCCGAAGTGACCGTCCACAAACCCAAAGCTGGATGTAAACCATACAAAGATGGTGGATAACAGGATCACGGTTCCGGCCTTCTTGATAAAGGACCATCCCCTCTCCCACATGCTGCGCAGTACATTGATCACAGTGGGCATATGGTAAGCAGGAAGTTCCATAACAAAGGGCGCCGGGTCGCCTGCAAACATCTTTGTTTTTTTCAAAATAATACCAGAGCAGATAATGGCTGCAATACCCACAAAGTAAGCGCTGGGTGCAACCCAGGAAGCGCCTCCGAACAGTGCGCCTGCAAACAGGGCAATGATGGGGAGTTTCGCACCGCAGGGAATAAAGGTGGTGGTCATAATGGTCATCTTGCGGTCCCTGTCATTTTCAATGGTACGTGATGCCATGATTCCGGGAACGCCGCAGCCCGTGCCGATCAGCATGGGGATAAAGGACTTGCCGGACAGACCGAATTTACGGAAGATCCTATCCATGATAAACGCAACCCTGGCCATGTATCCGCAGGCCTCCAGGAATGCCAGGAAGATGAACAGCACCAGCATCTGGGGAACAAATCCCAGCACGGCGCCCACACCGGCAACAATACCATCCAGGATCAGGCTGGACAGCCAGTCAGCGCAGCCCACGGAAGTCAGGAAGCCTTCCACCAGGACCGGAATACCGGGAACTTCCATGCCAAACAGGCTCCATCCGTCTCCAAACACGCCGTCATTGGCCCAGTCCGTTGCCCAGGTACCCACTGTGGTAACCGACACATAATACACTACCCACATAACAACCGCAAAGATAGGAAGGGCCAGCCAGCGGTTTGTCACAATATGGTCGATCCTGTCCGAGGTGCTCAGCTTCTGCTTATTCTTTTTCACATAGCAGCCGCTGATGATGGAGGTAATGTATGTATAGCGTTCATTTGTGATAATGCTTTCCGCATCGTCATCCATGGCATCCTCTGTGCGCTTGATCAGGCTCTCAACATTGGGCACCGTGGACATCCGGGCAGCAATCTTATCATCCCGCTCAAACAGCTTGATGGCATAAAAACGCTTCTGCTCCTCCGGGATCTCATTGCCGAGGCAGCCTGCGATCTCTTCCAGCACAGACTCCACATCAGACCCAAACCGGTGCACGGAGGATACTTTCTGTCCTCCCCTGGCCAGTTCCACCGCCTTGTTGGCCGCTTCCATGATGCCGCTGCCTTTAAGGGCCGAAATCTCAACAACCGGGCAGCCCAGCTTTTTGCTCAGGGCATTTATATTGATCTGGTCTCCGTTTTTCTGCACAATATCCATCATGTTCACAGCCATGAGAACCGGGATCCCCAGTTCCATCAGCTGGGTGGTCAGATACAGGTTGCGCTCCAGATTGGTTCCGTCCACAATGTTAAGGATCGCATCAGGGCGTTCCGTGATCAGATAATTCCTTGCAACCACTTCCTCCAGCGTATAGGGTGACAGGGAATAGATCCCGGGAAGGTCCATGATGATCACATCTTTGTTCCCCTTTAGCTTACCTTCCTTTTTTTCCACCGTTACACCCGGCCAGTTTCCTACAAACTGGTTGGATCCGGTGAGTCCGTTAAACAGGGTAGTTTTACCACAGTTTGGATTACCGGCCAAAGCAATTTTGATTGACATTTTCATATCCTCCTATTCCTCTTATTGAGAAAATTTATCAATAAATTAGTTCAAGCTAACTCATTATCTAAAAAAAAGCAGCCCCTACTGCACTTCGATCATCTCTGCATCCGCTTTTCTCAGAGACAGCTCATAACCTCTTACATTGACTTCCACCGGATCTCCCAGGGGAGCAACCTTGCGGACATATACTTCAGTCCCCTTTGTGATTCCCATATCCATGATACGGCGCTTTACCGCTCCCTCACCGTGAAGCTTTACCACTGAAACCGTATCTCCGCATTTAACCTCTTTTAATGTGTGCATAATCAAACGCTCCTTTCTTCCTCATGCCCTGATTCCCAGTTAGATCATGATCTTGTTGGCCATTTCCCTGCTGATCGCAACGCGGGCGTCCTTTACATTAACAATCACATTGCCATTGTTAATGGACACGACCGTTACATCCGTTCCAGGTACAAATCCCATATTCTCCAGGTGCCGGCGCACTTCATCTTTACCGCCTACACGCTTAATGGATGCTACTTCACCCTCTTTTGCCATTGTTAAAGGCATACAATCACTCCTCTTCTTTTTGATGTGATCACAGTAATAGGTACAGATGCAGTCCTGGAAAGTTATGGTATCCTAACTGCAAGTCTAAGTTAGCACCAATTAACTCAAATGTCAATAATTTTTTTCAAAAACCTTGATGAGAAATTCAATCTTTGCACAGAATATTGAAATATGCTAAAATCAAACCATACCTCAGTGCACAAAAAACACAGGATCGCAGGGGGAAACATATCACCGTTTTGAAAGGATTGATTTATATGAAAATACAGGAATCTGCTGAAAATTATCTGGAAACCATTCTGATGTTAGGCCACCGCAACCCTTATGTCCGCTCCATCGACATTGCAAACGAGCTGTCCTTTTCCAAGCCAAGCGTCAGCGTTGCCATGAAAAACCTTCGGGAGAACGGATACATTGAGATCAATTCCGAAGGGCATATCTCCCTCACCGGACCGGGGAGGGAGATTGCCGAGACCATGTACGAACGCCACGCCATGCTGTCCCAGTGGCTGATCTATCTCGGGGTGGATGAACAGACAGCCGTGGAGGATGCCTGCCGCATCGAGCATGTGGTCAGCGCCAAAAGTTTTAAAGCCATCAAAGCCCATATCACGGAGGGACATGAGCTGCCTGACATGGAAGACCCGGAGCATGTTTAAAATTCCTTAGAGGAACGTGGAAAAAGGGAACACCAGCACAATGGCCGGCAGTATGTTTAACACCCTGGATTTCTTAATATCCGCGATCTTAAGTCCCACCGCCAGGGTTATGATGCCGCCGCAGGCCTTGAAGTTGGCAAGCATGGTCCCTGTTATGTAGGGGAGTACGCAGCCGGCGCACCCAAACAGCAGGACCCCGACCACAAACTGGGGAATTGCCACAAACCCAACCAGATACCCTGCCGTGGTGCCGAATATCACAGCAGTAAAAAAATCCATAATGGCTTTGGCGATCAGAATGGAATGGTCGCCGGTCATTGCGGAGTTCATGGCCCCGAAAATACCGGTGCCGCTAAAGCAGAACAGGATGATCATACTGATCAGCACGTCCAGCTGTTTGTCGTCCAGGCTCAGGGGGAGCCTGGATTCCAGGCTGTGAAGCCCCCGCATCAGACTTGTCTCCAGGTTCATCAGCTCCCCGATCACAGTTCCCAGGATCACGGCAAGGATGACTGCGGAAAGGCTTTCCAGCTTGATGATCAATGTGACACCCATGGTAATGGCAGAGAGGCCAAAGATCCCCGGAAGGGCCTCTTTTAATTTGTCCGGGAAATAATCTTTTAAAACAGCTCCCAGCAGCCCTCCTATAAACACTGCAATGCAATTGATGATAACTCCGTACGGCATGATATCTTCTCCTCTTTTCGTCTATTTTTCAAAATGTTCGTGTATCCTGGCAAACTGATGGATAAATTTCTCCCATTCCTCCCGCTCCATCTGTTCAAAGGTTTCGGCTTCAATTTTCAGGAAAGCCTCCTGGACCCGTTTTTGCTGTTCCCATCCCTTGTCCGTGAGGAAAATATGGAAGGTACGTCTGTTCCCGTTCATCCGCCTGCGCTGGATCAGCCCCTTTGTCTCCATACCGTTCAGCACCGAGGTAAGAGTTGCGGCCTCAATATAACAGTGGGCCGCAATCTCCTTCTGACTGGCCCCGTCATAGTCCCCCAGATAATCAAGAACCTTGGGCTGGCCAGCGGTAAGTCCGGTATCACTAAGCATTTCCATCAGTTTTTTGTTGTAGATCGCATGGCTTGCCATCAGCAGATAGTGAAATGTCATGTGCACCTCCCCTTTTATATATATTAGCATTCTAATCATTAGATATCTAACTATTATAATGGTGACGGTCCGCTCTGTCAATCCTGATTTTTGGTTTTATTCCCGGATCTATGCCCGGATCGTGCATGCCGGGATCCATGAATCAAAAAAACGTCCCCGGCTCCTGATCAATGGGGGCCGGAAACGTTTTTCCGATTTTTATATTCTCTGGATTTTATATCGTCTTGTTCTATACGGCCCTTCCGGACAGCTCCAAAAGCCGTCTGTAAACAGCCAGGTCCAAATCTGCAAACACATTAAATATCACCTGTTTTAAGGACTTATCCCCTTCCAGAAAACCGGCCACTGTTTCTATGGCCGTCTCAGCCGCCCGTTCACGCGGAAATTGAAATACTCCGGTGGAAATGCAGCAAAAGGCAATGGACCTGATCCCGCTTTTTACCGCCAGCTCCAGGCAGGACCGGTAACAATCCGCCAGGAGACAACAGTCCTTCTCCCGCAGGGGGCCGGAAATAACCGGCCCCACCGTGTGCAGCACATACCGGCTGGGCAGATTATATCCGGGAGTGATCTTCGCGGTGCCGGTGGGTTCCTCATGCCCCTGGGCTCTCATGATCTCATTGCACGCAAGGCGCAGCTGGATCCCGGAAAATGAATGGATCGCATTATCAATGCATGAGTGCAGCGGATGAAAGCATCCCAAAAGCGCGCTGTTGGCTGCATTTACAATGGCATCCGCCCTCAGCCTGGTTATATCCCCCTGCCAAAGAAAGATGCGGCTCCCCTCCTTTACCGGGGCCAGGGAGGAGGCATCCACAATTCCGCGTTTCATTATCTCGTCCCGCAGATATGTATCCTGGATCTCTAAGAACTCACGGCCCGGCGGAAGGGGCGGACGCACGTTCATCAGTGCCCGGATCAGCTGTTTTTGCCCCGCCTCCTCCTCAGGGATCTCAACCTTTCTGTATTGAGGCATCTCCCCTGCCAATGTCCGGATCAGATAGATCCGCTGTTCTTCCGGCGTCATGTGTCATGCCTCCTCTCCCTGTCCGTTCCGTTATCTGAAGCCCTGCCTTCCAAAGTTTTACCTTCAAGGGCCCTGCATATGCCCTCCAAACTTTCAGTCATGTCGCCATTGATACCGGCGGCCCGTTTTTCCACATCTGCAGGAACCGCGGCCCCATCCGTATTCAGGCGTATAAACGACCACCGCCCATTCTGCCGCACCATCTTTTCAAAGGGGAACCGTATGATGGCCGGGGTGTTAAAGCCGACACCCAGCTCCAGTACCACCGTCTCCTTCAAAGCCGCCTGCTCCAGGAACGCGCTGTAACGTTTTGCTGCCTGATGCCAATGGTCATCCTCCACAAAATATTGGTCGCACCGTAAATTCATGGCCATGGGACCGCCGCACACAGGGCACACGGGAACCATGCAAGAGGGGATAACGCAGCCTTTGCGGGCCTCATTCATGCGCGCAAACAGATCCGTGGCATCATAGGTCACGTCATGGCATGCCCCGGCACACTGGATCTTCCCATAATCCCCCTGGGTGGCGAATATATTTTTATCTTCAAAGCCTGCTTTCCAGAATTGGTGGTCCACATTGGTGGTCAACACAAAATGCTTCCGTGTGGTCACCATATCACACAGTTTCCTGTACAGAGGCAAAGCCCCCGGTTCAATCCTGTTCACCCAGACGTGTTTGGACCAGTAGCCCCACCGCTCCTCCTCCGTGGGAAAGGGATAAAAGCCAGCCGCATACATATCCCTCATGGCAGCAGGCCCGTATCTCCCGATAAACTCACTGAAATTTTCCTTAAACCGCCGGCCCGTGTAGGTCAGTCCCGCTGCGGCCGACAGACCGGCTCCTGCCCCGACCAACACGGCATCCGCCTTGCTGATCATGGATGCCGCCCTTTGGATCAGTTGATCATAGGGCAGATCCTGGTACACGTAATCTCCGGCAGAAGTGCCGCTTAAAAACCTAAGCCAATCCATTTTCATCCCTCTTTCCAAGCTGTCTCCTCCAGGAAACCTTACCAAGACCTTCCGGCTGCCTGCAGAAATTTCCTGGCCCATATTGAAAAAATAACGGCCACGGTTTATAATAAGCCCAGGCGGTCCGGCATGGCTGTACAGCTGATAAATATGATACAGCCAAATATGACTGTATCATCTAAAATATACCTGGAGGTACCCTTATGGAACATACAAAAAACATACCTGATTGTCCTGTGGAAATGACCCTGCAGCTCATTGGCGACAAATGGAAAGTCCTGATCCTGCGGGACCTGCTCACCGGGACCAAACGGTTCAATGAACTGATGCGCTCCGTGGGCGGCATCACACAAAAGGTCCTCACAAGCCATCTGCGCGCCATGGAACAGGATGGGCTCTTGACACGGACCGTTTATCCCGAGGTGCCTCCCAAAGTGGAGTACACGCTCACAGAAACAGGATACAGCCTGAAACCTATATTGGATTCCATGTTCGCCTGGGGCAGCGAGTACAAAAGCAGGATTTAGCTGCAGGACCCGGGAGCAATCTTAAAACAAGGATCTATGTTCACCATGCAGACCTGCATCAGAATTCATAGGGCGGATTGCCGGAAAAGTCGGCAATGACCCCATGGGGCTCATCCAGATAAAACACCTCAAAGATCGGGTTGTCGGCCCTGTTATACTGGCCCTTTACAATGGGATTGGCCATACACCCTTCCTTCACCTCCATATTGTTCTCAAACACCACCCGGCCATGAAGGCGGATCCATGCATAACCGGGATCAGAAACACTCACCTCAATCTCCGGATTCGCCTGCATGTCCTTATAGACATCCTTCCGGTTATTGGTGCAGAACCACAGCTTCCCATCCTTTTCAAAGCAAAACATAAAGGGGCGGCATTTGGCCTTGTGGTCCCTGCCCACGGTTGCCAGGTACTGTACCGGATTAGCCTGTAAAAATTCCACTACTTTTTTCATGAAAATGTCTCCTTTTCTTCTAAGCATTCGTTACAGAGTATATCTGTACTGGTTACATTCATGATTATAGCTTAAGCAGTATTCATCCGGTAAGTACGCACTTTAAAGTGGGATAGGCCCCCGGCGGAGGGATAGGCACCCGGCGGGAAGATAGGCACCCGGCGGGAAGATAGGCACCTAAACGTATGTAACTATCTTTATGATACTGTTTCAAACCGCCCTTTTCCCCGCCATACCGATCCTCCTATTTCTCATATAAAAATTTTTCGGGAAGGGTCACCTTAAAATCCCTGGCCAGATCCCGGAAATTCTGAGCCGTAATGGTCTGAAGCTTATCAGGGCGCATGGACAGCATTTTTACCAGGATCTGCGCGGACTTCTCCACCGTGTGCATAAGCCCAAAGGTCAGGTCAAAATCCTCTCCGGAGCAGAACATGCCGTGATGAGCCCAGATCGCCACGTCATACTGCTTCATCAGCTCGCTGGTCGACACTGCAATGTCCCTTCCGCCGGGAACCATCCACTCCACAACCCCGATACCGTCAGGAAAAACAACCGGGCACTCGGTGGCCATCTCCCACAGCTCCCTTGTAAACACCTCGTCCTTTAAAGGAAGCACAAAGGTAAGGGCGATCACATTGGCGGGATGGGCATGGTAGATCACCCTGTGCTTTCCGCCCGTGGCCTGCTTTTTTACCTCATGGTTCATGAGATGGGACGGCAGTTCACTGGTGGGCCTGCCGCCCTTTACCAGCCCCCAGCAGATGCGGTAATTTTCCCCGGTCCCATCCAGCTCTATGATACAGGCATTTGCCTCAGGTTCAAGGATCATATTGCGCATATATTTTCCGCTTCCCGACACCATAAAATATTCGCCGGCCAGCCCGGGCACGCTGGTCCCTATGGGCTGCCACGGCTGCGCTGCGCTCAGGCATTCCCTGATCTCCTCAACTTCCCCGGGGGTGATGCGGTAGCTTAAATTCCCGCCGTTTCGCTCGTGCCAGTTCTGCTTAAAGCCATCGTCACACATACGGATAAATCCCTGTACAAAAGATGCATCTAATACGTTCATTTCCATGTTCCTCACTTTTTATTTTTTCGTAACTATGTATATAAATCCCTGCCAGTTCCACAACACCTTGTCAGCTCCGCCTTGACAGCACTTCCTGCTCATAGGCCTTTACATCCTCAAACCACTGCTCCTTTACCGGAACCTGGTTCTCTTCGCAGAAATGATCCCACACATCGCCAAATGGATATGTTTTAAGTTCCTCCTGGAGCATCATCAGCTCCGTAAACCTGCGCTCTTCCTGGAGTGCCGCAAGGGACTTTCCGGGCATCAGAAGGGCATATAACAAGGCTTTCTGCATGTTTCTCATGCCCACCACCCAGGCGGCAATTCGGTTGATGCTGGCGTCAAAGAAATCCAGGGCCAGCAGTACCCTTTTTGGATCATTGCGCACGATCTCCTTGGCGATTTCCCTTGTCTCATCATCAAACAGCACCACGTGGTCGCTGTCCCAGCGCACCGGGCGGCTTACGTGAAGCGCCACCTGGGGTGAGAACAGGAGCATGGAAGATATCTTGTCAGAGATCACCTCTGTGGGGTGAAAATGTCCGCTGTCCAGAAGACACATGATTCCCCTGGAGGCAGCATAGTTCATGTAAAACTCATGGGAGCCCACCGTACAGCTCTCCATTCCAATGCCGAATACCTTTGACTCCACGGCCACCAGGACCTTTTCCTTACGGTAATCCATATCCAGGATCCGGTCCAGGGAATCCTTAAGCCTTGCCCTGGGCGAGGTGCGGTCAGCCGGAATATCCTTAAATCCATCGGGTATCCATATGTTAAGGGAACAGGGAGTGCCCAGCTCCTCCGCAAAATACTGGCCGATGCGGATGCAGGCCCTGCAGTGGTCGATCCAGAATTTCCGGATTTTGGGATCCTCGCTGGATAAGGTTGCATTCTCCGCCTTGGGATGGGAGAACATGGTGGGGTTAAAATCCAGCCCCAGTCCCATTTCCTTGGCAAATTCCACCCATTTGGCAAAATGCTTGGGCTCCAGCTGGTCCCTGTCCACCTTCTCTCCCTCTTCAAATATGGCATAGCTTGCATGAAGATTCAGCCTGTGCTTTCCCGGGATCAGGCTCAACGCCTTTTTGATGTCGCTCATAAGTTCCCGGGGATCTCTTGCACGGCCCGGATAATTGCCGGTTGCCTGGATCCCCCCCGACAGGGCCTGCGCGCCCTCAAATCCCATAACGTCATCGCCCTGCCAGCAATGCATTGAGATGGGAATGTTCCTTAACTGTTCCATGGCCGCCTCGGTATCCACGCCAATGGCTCCATATATTTCTCTTGCTGATTCATATCTTTCCTTTGCATTCATCCTGACTTTACCCCTTTCAATGGTTGTTTTTGCTGTGATATGTCTTTATTTCAAAGGACCTGAAAATACTCTCCCTTGCGTCCGCAAGGCTTGCGTATTCACCGCCCTTTATCATCTGCGCCGCCAGGTTGCCGATGGCCGTGGCCTCCGCGGGCCCTGCGTACACGGTCCTGCCGGTTGCATTTGCCGTCAGGCGGTTGAGATAATCGGCATTGGCCCCGCCCCCCACAATATGGATCCTGTCATAGGAAATCCCTGTCAGCTGCTCCAGTTCCTTTACACACGCCCCATAGCAGGCTGCCAGGCTGTTATAGATCACGGCAGCCATCTCCCACCTGGTCCTTGGGACCTGCTGTCCGCCGGCATTGCAGAAGTCCGCCACAGCCCTGCACATGCTGTCCGGCGCCAGAAAACAGCTGTCATTGCAGTCCACAATGGAGGCAATCCTTTCCCTGGACGCTCGTTCGCATATTTCCCCAAAGGAATAACGCTCCCCCTCCGCTTCCCACTCCTTTTTCACGGACTGGATCATCCAAAGGCCCATGATATTTTTCAGGTAACGGTATCTGTGTTCATATCCGCCCTCATTTGTGAAATTGGCCCCGCGGCTTTCTGGCCCGCAGTCGGCATATGGCCGCTCAGTGCCCATCAAGGACCATGTCCCGGAACTGATATAGAGCACATGTTCCTGATTGGACGGCACAGCCATCACGGCGGAGGCGGTATCGTGGGTTGCCGGAAGCACCACCTTGCAGTCAAATCCCACCTGCCGGCGTATCTCCCCCCTGAGGCTGCCCACCACGGTTCCCGGCATGGAGAGGGCGCCAAACAAATGCTTCGGATATCCCAGCATCCCGATCAGCTCCTCATCCCATGTTCCGGTACGGGCATCCACCAGCTGGGTGGTTGTGGCATTGGTATACTCCTGCCGCTTCTTTCCGGTGAGCAGATAGTGAAAATAATCCGGGATCATCAGCAGACCGTCCGCCTGTTCCAGCCGCTTCCCCTGTTGGCACCGGTCGGCCATCAGCTGGTAAATTGTGTTGAATGTCTGCCTTTGGATGCCGGTACGGGCATACAGGTCTTCCGGAGAAATAATCCCGTACACCCTGGTGTCCATCCCCTTGGTGCGTCCGTCCCGATACCCCACGCTTTCTCCCAGCCTGCGTCCCTGTTTGTCCAAAAGCACATAGTCCACGGCCCAGGTGTCGATGCCCATGGTGCGGGGAATGATCCCCTGCTTTTTGCACTCCCTCATTCCGGCTGTGATTTCCTCAAACAACCTGTCCGTATTCCAGCAAAGCCGGCCGTTTACAGACTCCATCCCATTGGAAAAACGGTATATTTCCCGGACCTTCATCACATGATCCTGAACC
The DNA here is from genome assembly GCF_040545455.1 of Enterocloster citroniae. NCBI lineage: Bacteria > Bacillati > Bacillota > Clostridia > Lachnospirales > Lachnospiraceae > Enterocloster > Enterocloster citroniae. The sequence goes on from NZ_JBEPLZ010000010.1 coordinate 110,441, forward strand.
CAGCCAATGATGTGGCGCCCGCTGGACGCTCCGATATCCACTGCCAGATAATAATTGCACATTCCCGTCACCCCTCCTTGTATATTGCATGCCCTCCCGCGGTCTCTGCCCCGGAAACCATATAAAAATCATACCGCAAAAAGGGCAAAAAAATAAGAACGCAACTTGTGGAGATTTTGCGTCCTTATTTGCAGTGTATCCCTCAATCGGAAAGCGTTTGGCTCAACCGGTATTCCCTGGGGGACTGACCGTAATATCCCTTGAATATGCGGTGGAAGTAGCTGGTATTGTCATACCCCACAGCCACGCTGATATCCACAATGTTCATCCCTGTATTCTGCAGCAGGAATGCGGCCTGGTTTAAGCGCTTTACCTGGAGCAGTTCCTTATAGTTGCGCCCCAGGACCTGCTTGATCATGCGGCTCAAACAGTATACGTCATATCCCATGATGCCGGCCAGCTCCGCCAGGGTGCCCTCGCGGTAATGCTCTTCAATATACCGGAGCACCTGGAAGGTCAGTTTCTGTTCCAGGGATTGTCCTGAATCAGGGCTCATCCTCAATCTGCCTGTATAGTGCATGAGATGGAGGAGCACAAGGCCCATGGTGGCCTGGTTGATGCTGCGCTTGCCCGGCTGTTCATTGAGCAGGGACCACACCATATTTTCCATCAGGTTCTGAATGGGCAGTACATCCGACACCTGGAAATGCAGATATCTGTCATACCTGGTATCATCACAGAGACAGCCCACCAGAAATTCCCGCAGCAGATTCTCTTCCTCCCCCATCATCCGGAAGGCAGTGTCAAAAAACTCAGGCAGGATAATAAAATTCACCCCTATGTCATCCCGTCCTGCCGGAAGTATTTCCTGGGTGGCGTGCTGGTTTAAAAACAACAGCTCCCCGGCCTTTAATTCCACCCGGTTGCCATCCACTATATGGGTGGTATGCCCCTGGCACATGTAGATGACCTCCACATAGTTGTGGGTATGGGCAGGGAAATGGACAAACCGCGTATGGGGCCGGATCGTTATCATCTTACCTGCGTGAAGCAGCTTCCTGCTGTCTATGACCATATCACCACGGTCCATATAAAGGGTCCTGTCTATCTCGCGGTTCCCCCTAAGGATGTCCTGCTCCTCCCGGGTGATCACACTCAGGCGTTCGACCATCTCCTGATTCACTGCCTATTCCCCCTTTTATCCGTGTCACACCTTTTCCAACCATGTCACACGTTCTCCGGTTCCAGCTGCCGGTCTCCCAGCTCGTTCACTAAATGTTCAAAGTCTTCCAGGGGCATGGGTTTGAAAAAGGCATATCCCTGGACCACGTCACAGCCGCAGCTTCTGAGGAAATCCACATTTTCCACAGACTCCACACCCTCTGCAATGGTCTTGATCCTCAACTCCTTGGCCATGTGTATGAAATTGGAGACCACGATCCGTTCCTTTTCACTGTCCTCACTCTTGTGAAAGAACATGATGTCCAGCTTCAGCACGTCAATGGGCAGGTTTTTCAGCAGGTTAAGGGAACTGTAGCCGGAACCGAAATCATCCAGGGAACAGATAAAACCCTTGGACTGAAGCTTCCTTACAATGTCGGAGAACAGATCCGTATCATTTAACAGGACTCCCTCGGTAAACTCCAGCTCCAGATAGCCGTCCGGCAGCCGGTACTTCTGTTTGGTCTTTGCATAATACTCTATAAAATCCTTCTGGAGCAGCCCCACCTTTGACACATTGACAGCCAGGCTGATGGGACTGCCGCCCTCATCCAGGTAGCGCCTGAACCATCCGCATGTCTGTTCAAACATGTACCGGTCCAGCAGGACGATCCGGTCGCTCTTTTCAAACAGAGGGATAAAACTGGCAGGCGGGATCAGGCCCTTGGATGGACTGAGCCAGCGCACCAGGGCTTCCGCCCCCGCGATCCGGTTGTGGTTCTGAATGTTCACCTTGGGCTGCATGTAGACCTTGAATTCCCCTGCCCTTAAGGCTTTTTCAGCTTCCGCCTCCATTAAGGAATCCTCGATCTGCTGCTGTCTGATCTCGTCATCATACAGCGCGCAGCTGCTTCCGGACCTCTCCTTTGCAATCTTATGAGCCATGTTGGCGTAATTCACCAGCACGTCAATGGATGTCTCACTGTCACCGGGAGCAAGCCGGTAAACGCCGATGGACAGTTCGATAAAATCCTGCCCCTCAACACCGGAATCCTTTATGTACTGATTCAGGGACAAGACCTGCTCCATAAAAAGTTCCTGGCTTTCGCACCTGCAGATCCCCGCAAAATTATCAGCCGACACACGGCAGGAGATGCAGTCCTTTGACTCCTTATCCACCAGGTACTCAGATATGATCCTCAGGATCTTATCCCCTTCCTCATACCCCAGAATATCATTGATGAATTTGAACTTCTTTAAGTCTCCGTACCACAAAATACAGGAGGGCAGGTCATCCCTTCCAAGGAATTGCCTGGCATCCACCTTAAATCCGTCATAATTGCGCAGGCCTGTAAGCCTATCATTGTAGGCCAGATCCATGAGCATCTTCTGGGCCCGGGCCGCCATGCTCCTCTGCCTGCTGATAAACAGGGCAAACAGGCAGCATGCCACCACGATAATGGCCATGATCCCCATGGTGGTCTCTATATATCTGGCCCGCAGCACGTTCTGGGGCACCATGCTGTGAAGGTACCATCTGCCTTCTAAGAGGGGCACGATAACAGACACCTGTTCTCTTCCATACTTGTCGGTCATTTCAAAGGACCCGGTACCGCCCTCCTCTATGGCCTTTCGCAGCGCCTCCTTGTTCTCCGGCAATATATCCCCGGGGAACGCATGAATGGAGCGCATGATGTAATCCCCGCTGCTGCTGATTATATTGGAAAATCCCTGACCGCTGAGTACCGGAGCGTCCAGGATGCTCCTTAAAACATCGGCTGTGTGCACCGCGCAGAGAACGCCTATGGTCTCTCCTGCCGGCGTCTTGATCCCCACGCCGTAATAATTGATGTACTGTCCCTCCTGAAGGTCATCCGAAAACACGTCCGATATATTATTCTTCCCCTGCAGGGCTTTTTGGAAAAACTCCATGTCCTTCAGATTGCGTTCATAGACCTTACCGTTTAAATCCACAAACCACGCGTCTCCATCCAGCCTGGCAAACCCCATGCGTATGAATGCATTTTCATTATTAATATCACGGAGAATGGGCAGGAGACGTTCACGCTCACTCTCGTCCATCCCTCCCAGCATAATCCCAAGCCCCTCCAATGTCTGAAGATCGCCCTGGACCTGCTTTACAATCGTAGTCTTTTTCTGGTCAGATGCATTGTACAGATACTCAATATTCTCCACCTGGTTCTTTATGATCATCTGCACCAGGAACAATAAGCTGCTGGCAATAAAACACAGGCACAGCAGTAAGGGAAGGACCGTGTCCATTAGCCTGTGCGTTTTTCCATCTGTCGTACTCATCTCATATACCCCGGCCTTTTTCTTCAGAACCCCCTGGTCGGGAGTGCTCCCATCCGGTGTTGTCCTGATTTCTAAATTGGTTTAATCATAATATATTTGAACTCAAATAGCAAGAAAAATGGGCGTCCCAAGGGCTCCTAATACCTGAAAATACAAAAAACAGGCAGGGGGGTCTGCCTGTTTTCTTATCTTTATTCAGCCTGTTTCTTGATCTGCAGCGGCATCCGCACTCCCATGGGGTTTAAAAGCACTCCCACAGCCTCTGCCACCAGGATCTGGGGGATCTTGTCCGCGGTTATGACAAGGGGACGCAGCTGGTTTTCCCTGTTAAACTTCTGGAACTCCATAATATCAGTAAAGATCGCCTGATACACCTCCTGGTCGTTTAACTTGATGACAGGTATGCCGTTCCCCTCTTTCTGTACGGGAACAATGAAGCTGCCTTTAGCAAAGTAATTGGATATCTCTTCCTGCCACTCCCTTAACTGGGGGCTGTTCTCCTGTGCAGGCTGTTTTCTCAGTTCCTGCATGTAGTAGAGGGCGGTGAGATGCAGTTCCGGGTTCTCCACCCACATCTTGCCTTCCGGATCCTGGGCCGGTCTGTCCCGTCTTACAAAATCAGCCAGCTGGATATGCCTTTCCTCTGCACCCTCCGTGACAGCCAGGGCATTCACTCCCATGGTATAAAGGCTGGTGTAAAACATAAGCATCTGCCTGTCTTCCAGCTTTGCCACCTTAACATCAATGTTGCCGCCTGCCAGTTCGCCAGCCTTTGCCTGGGCATCCTCTGGCGTAAAAAACATATAGGTCTCATCATCAAACGATTCCGGATCGCAGACAATATATGGCTCCTTGGTGCAGCCGGATATTAAAACATAGAGTGCCTCAGCACTCTTTAAGCGCTGGATTACTTCCTGATTTCCTGTGGATTTGTTATCATTCATGTAGTTCTTCTCCTCTTCTTTCCTTCCAAGCACAGCCGGGCAGGATATGAAAACCGGGCCGCACAGCGTACTTAAAACAGACTATCGCTTGTTATTATACCACCCCATTCATTCTTATGCTATTTAAATAATATAAAATCTTTTTTACTTTTTTCCAGGAATCAAAAAGGTATGGCTTCCGCTGATGGAAATCCATACCTTGTGCTGTTCCTGTATCCTGCCTTATATCCCTAATGCCTTATACCTTTATGCCTATATCCGCCTGTTCCCGGCTTGCGGACCCATCCGCTTGATCCTACACCGCGAATTTGGCAAGTCTCTGCTTTAGATCCCTGCAGTTTGACTCCTCCGTGTGCAGAACCAGCTCCACGGTGCGGGACACTGCCAGATAAAGGACGCCCAGTATGGACTTGGCGTCTACCATGTGGCTGCCGTACTTTATATCTGCGTCATAATCATAGCGGCTGATCGTATTTACAAAATCCACCACCTGATTGGGTTTTTCAAATTTTACCAACATACTTGTCATTCTATTACACTCCTTTGTATATAATGGTTTTTCCCCTCATTGGACAAGGGTATGGAAATCTATGTCAACCATTTATATTGCAATAAGTATAAAAGTTTCAGCCACTTTTTTCCATGGTAGAATTTTTTGATATTGAGTAAAATTTAACGATTTAAGGTATAAGTAAGATTTACTTAAGGTTTATCCAATGTTTTCCTGTATCATTCCCCCGGGCATTTTATACCAGATCGTAACTGTTCAATCAAACACAGACAAGCTCTATACCAGATAGTTCTGTTCAGGATCCCCTCTCCACTCTTCGATCACATCCGGTTTCACAATGTCATACCACTGTTTCATCATGCGGAAATGAAACAGGTCCTTTTTCAGGCGTTCCAATGCCTGTTCCCCGTTCCAGTAATGCCCAAGACGGTTTTCCAGGTCCCTTACGGTCTCTCCATACTCCGGCCTGGCGCCCAGATCCTCCAGTTCCCCGGGATCCCTCTCCAGGTCAAACAGCTGGCTTACCTGGTATCCGGCATGCTTTACCAGCTTATAGGACCCAAGGAGCAGCATGGCGCTGGGATCATCCCCCTTGATGTCGCTGCACATTGATACCACCTCCCTGTCAGAAGGCACAGGCGTCCCTTTTTTCAGGTTGGACACCAGGCTTATGCCGTCCTGGTCCGGCAGACGCTGGCATCCCGACAGTTCCAAAAACGTGGGCGCAATATCCAGCAGGCTGGTGAAACCGCCCACATGGCCTCCTTCCGGAAATACGCCCGGCCAGACATACACCATGGGTACATGGGATGAGCCTTCATAAAAATTGGTTTTCCAGAACAAACCGTGTTCCCCGATATTATCTCCATGGTCGGAGCCGTATACTACAATGGTGTTCTCCCATCCCGCTGTTTTTTCAACGGTTTCCAGGATCCTGCCTATAAGGCCGTCCACATACTCCACCATACCGTAGTAAGCCGCCCGTATCCTGCGCACATCCTCAGGGGTCACTTTTTCCATATTCCTGTTGGCATACCATTTCCGGATGGCCGGATGCATGGCGTCCTTTTCCTCCTGATCAGGAAAATGGATCTCAGGGAGACATTCATAATAGTGTTGGTATAATTCTTCCGGCGCTATGTAGGGACAGTGGGGGCCATAAAAGCCCACGGTCATAAACAATGGACGCTCATCGGTCCTCTCCTTCAGAAAGCGGCAGGCCTCTGACGCAACATCCTCATCATAGTCCAGTACTGCCGAGCGGCCTGCCCCTGACTTTTTAATGGAGGTCAGGTTCTGTCCGGAGGAGCGTTTAAACTCCCCATAAATCTCAGCTTCATTGTCCCCTCCGATAAAGCAGGGGGTGATATCGCCCACCAGACGTTTTTCATATCCGTGGCGCTGATCATTTCCCACAAAATGCATTCTTCCGCACAAAACCGTCTCATATCCCCCCACGGTCATGGAGTTTACAAAGGTGGCCTTGTCGGACGACAGGCACTGCATATTATTATAGACCCCGTTCCCGGTGGGCAAAAGGCCGGTGAGGATGGAGGATCTGCTGGGCACGCACAGCGGGGCCGCGCAATAGCAGGAATCCAGCGCCGTTCCTCTGGCGTAAAGACGGTCCAGGTTAGGGGTGCGTGCCCAGGGGTCCCCGGCGGCTCCCATAACGCTCTGGTTATGCTGGTCTGACAACAGATAAATTATATTGGGTTTCATGCTCTATTCCTCCTGCAGGTCCTGTTCAATATTAGAGTCCTGCTGCACTTCTTTTCCTTTTCTAAGGGCTTTTATATTGGCATAGATCAGATAAGCTGTCAGCAGCAGGATACCGATGCACAGCGGCCTGGCCAGCACATACAAGAAAATGTTCCTGCCCTGGGCTGAAACTATGGTGTAAGTCCTCACAAAGTTGCTCTCAATGATACTTCCCAGGATCAGCCCCAGAACCACGGGTGTATTGGGGATTCCCAGCTTGGCCAGCACCACCCCGAAAATTCCCATGCCAATGGCCACATATACGTCATACACGGAATTATTCACGCTATATGCGCCGATCAGGGAACACATCAGAACCACGGGGATGATATGCCGTATATTCAGTTTCAGGATGGATGCAAACACAGGGATTCCGAATATCCCGATCACCATCATGATAACGGCTGCCAAAAACATTCCCAGGATAAACGTGTATACAATATCCCCATGCTCCACAAACAATCTCTGCCCAGGCACCAGACCGTGGATGGTCAGGGCGCCGAACATGATGGCCGAGGTGGAGGAGCCGGGTATTCCCAGGGAGAGCATGGGAACCAGGGATCCGCCCACTGCCGCATTGTTGGCGCTCTCCGGCGCCACGATCCCCGCCGGGTTCCCCTGCCCGAAGGTTCCTTCCTTATCCCTTCCCTTGGCTTCCCCGTAGGCCAGGAAGGAAGCGATCGCTCCGCCTGTTCCCGGCAGGATCCCGATAAAGGTTCCGATAGCCGATGACTTTAGCAGCACGCCGGTATAGTTTCTCCAGGTCTCCTTCCAGATATCGATGAACCTGGCTTTCTGGAGCTGCAGGATCTCCTTATCATCCCCGTTTCCGTTCAGCCCGATCCCCTGTTTGATCATCTCCGCAATGGCAAACAGGCCGATGATGGCCGGGATCAGGTTGATGCCTCCTCTGAGCGCCTTGGAGCCAAAGGTGAACCGCATGGCGCCTGTGCTTCCATCGATCCCGATCATGGCCAGGAACAGCCCGGCAAGCGCTGCCAGCAGCCCCTTTGGAACATTTTTCCCTGTCAGGCTGCCCACAATGGTCAGGCCGCAGATGGCCAGCAGCATCATTTCCGGCGGGCCGAACCTGACAGAGATGCTGGACAATACAGGTGCAAAAAATAACAGTACGATCAATCCGATAAAGCTGCCGATGCCGCTGGCAATAACGGAAAAATACAGCGCCCTCTTTCCTTCACCCTTCCTGGTCATCTGGTATCCCTCCAGCGCCGTGCAGGATGCCTCCGCCGTTCCCGGACAGTTGATCAGGATTCCGGATATGGAGCCGCCGTAGGAGGATCCCAGATAGATTCCTCCCAGGAACAGCAGTCCCTGTTCCGGCCTCATGGCATAGGTGAACGGCAGCATGACCGCTATCCCTATCCCCCCATTCATGCCGGGAATCGCACCCAGGATCACTCCTGCCGCAGTGCCCAGAAAGCACACCACCAGTGTCTGCACACTGAACAAATTGACCAGGACCTGTGTTATCAGCTCCATATGATACACTCCTCTCCTGTTTTATTTCTTTAACATGGCTTCTCTCATGGCAAAATCTTCTTTTAAGAACGCGTCCAGGTCCGCTCCGGTCAGCAGCGCCGGCTCCTCATCAATATTGGAAACGCTTTCCTTGATCTCGCCTTCATATCCCTGCTTTAAATTTTCCACCAGAACATTTACAACAGACTCCGGAAGGCCCTTTGGCCCCACCAGCATCCTGACGGCCGGATTCACAATGTCATATCCCTGCTCTGAGAAGGTGGAGATGTCAGGAAATGTTCCCAGGCGGTCACCCAGCATGATTCCCAGTACGGTGAGATCCTGCTCCTGTGCCTGTGAAATGAACTTTGCGCTGAGGATCCCCGCTTCAATATGCCCGCCCAACAGGTCTGCCAGGACCTTGTTTCCGCCCTCATAGACAACGCCGGTGGTAACGATCCCCATTTTCTCATTCATCAGATCCAGTGAAAGGTTCTGGATCGCGGATGGAAGGGCAATGGTCAGCTCTCCGGGTTTTTCTTTGGCCTTGCTGACGAAGTCGTCCAGGTTCTTCATGTCGGAACCCTTTTTCAAAACAAGGATGTCCCCCGTTGTGTTCAGTCCTGCAATATAAGTAAAATCATCCGTGGTAAAATCACATTCACTGGCCCCATATACAAAATTGGCCACATCCGTATTGGAAAATACTCCCAGCGTATATCCGTCTGCCGCTGCCTGTGAGATATCTCCCATGCCCACCAGACCGCTGGCGCTTCCATTGTTAATGATCACAATGGCTTTTCCCAGGGTCTTCTCAAGGGGTGTGCACACAGCCCTTGCCATGGCATCCGTACCGCCTCCGGCCGCCGCCGTTACAATACATTGGATCTCTTTTTCAGGATAGGCTGCCGATGCAGCAGCTTGTTCCCCGGCCTTATCTTCCGTCTTGGCCGCGGCCTGTGTGGCTTCCCCTGTCACTGCCTGGGCCGTTGTATCCTTTGGCGCGGAATCACTCTTTGCACATCCGGATAAAACCGCTGCCGCCAGCAATGCCCCGCAGACTCCTGCCCATAATCTCTTTCCCGTACTTCTCCTCATAACTTTCCTTCCTTTCCTCTGCCTAACGCAGAATTCCCGATGGTGTAACAATTTTTAACCCCACTGTAAATACCGCAAACGCCGCCACTGTTACCAACAGCGAATACGCCAGAACCCCTGCCAGCGCCTTCCCTGTTTTCACCGGTGTGATCAGCCATGAAATGCCGGCAATTACAAAAAATGCCGCAAAGTAAAATCCCAAGGTCCCTGCCATAAGCGGATTGATAAACAGGAACAGGATCATCACGATCTCCTTCCACCATATCCTGGACAACGACTGATCCGGCGCTCCCCTGGCCGCGCTTCCCAGCAGAACCATCCCGATAAGGATCAAAAGCACAAATACCGTCATGGGATAGATTCCTCTGGACAGTCCGGTCACCCCGGCCATACAAAGGCCAAAACAACAGGCCAGGACACCGGATAAGAAATTGGTTTTAAGAAATTTTTTCTCTTTTATCAAAACCCCGCCTCCTTTTTTCTCCCTTACTATGTTTGATATTGTCATAATAGCACACTCTTTTCTTAAAATCAAGAAATTTTTTCTCTTTTATTATAATTTTTTTCGTATAATCGAGAAAATTTTTCTCTTATTTTTTTCTTTTTTTCTCTTTTTACTTGTATTTCCTGTAAAAAAGTGGTATAATACAGGAAAATCAATGGGAGAAACAGTGATGGAGAAAAAAATTACCTTACAGGATATTGCCAAAACTGCAAATGTGACGGTCGCTACGGTCCACAAGGCTCTTCATAACAAAAAGGGCGTCAGCCCTGAAAAGCGGGAAGAGATACTGGCTCTGGCCCGTTCCATGAATTACTACAGCGAACCTTCGGTCCATAAGACCTATAAGATCGCCGCCGTATTCCCCGGACCTACCAATGACAACCGGTATTTTTACCAGTATATATGGAAGGGGATCCATGACAGGGCAAAGGAATTGTCTCCCTGCCATGTGGAGATCCTGGACATCACCTTTGACGGAGGCCAGGAACAGCAGCTCCAGGTCCTGAACCATATTTGGGAGACGCGGCACCAGGAGCTGTCCGGCCTCCTCACCGTGGTCTGGAATGAGACTGATTCCCTGGAGGTCCTGAACCGGTTTACAGACGAGGGCATCCAGGTTTTTACCATTTCCGCAGACGCCCCCTTCAGCCAGCGCACCGCCTGCATCATGGCCAACCCTTACCGCTCCGGCCGTCTGGCAGCCGAGTATCTGGGCTCTGTCCTCAGGCAGCCATGCCGCGTGGTCATCATCGGGACCAAACGCGACACCAACAACCATGCCCAGGTCGTACGCGGATTCTTTGACCAGATGACGGAGAGCAACCCGCTGATCGAGATCATTGAATTATATGAAAATGTTTATTACCCTGAAAAGCTTTTTGAAACACTCAGCGAGTTTCTCCACACCATTGACAATATCATGGGAATTTACGCCAATAACGCAAGAACCACGGCACGGGTGTGCACCATGGTAAACGAGATCGGATACCAGAACAAAGTGACCATCATCGGAAGCGAACTTTTTGAGGAGTCCAAGGATGCCCTAAAGCATGGGATTCTCAATGCCATCATTGACCAGAACGGATATGAACAGGGATACAAGGGCGTTTCCATTGCCTTTGACAGCATTGTTCTGGGGAATGAGGTGCCGTCAAAGCACGAGATCAACACCTCCCTGATCCTGAAGAATAACCTTCCCCTGTAGGGATAAAAGGAACTGCCCGGGCCGTGTATCGCCAGCCGGGACAGTTCCTTTTTTATTGCTGTATGTTAACAAGCGTAAACCTTCCGTCTTTTACCGGGGCAATGGTTTTTGAATCCATGATACAAAAGAGAACCGCTGTTCCCGGGTCTCAGAAGAAGCCAGCCGGTTTTAGACGGCTGGCTCATCAGGGACTATATTTCCACTTTGATATTACATCCCCTATCTCCTCCAATTATTTCCAAACAAGACCTGTTCAGACTCAGTCACGCCTCTATGTCCATGTACCGTGCACTCCCCCAAAGCAGCTTCCAGCTCCTGAAATTCTGTCTCTGTCAGCAAGACCTTACTCGCTCCAAGATTCTCCAAAATTCTTTCCTGATTTTTAGAACCTGGGATCGGCACAACATTAGGATATTTGTAAAGCATCCATGCAAGAGAAATCTGGGCTCTTGTTGCTTTTTTTCTCTGGGAAAATTTTGTAAGTATATCCAGAATCGGCTGGTTGGCAATGATGTTTTCCTTAGACAACTGGGGAACGAATTTCCTCACATCATCTCCTTCAAATTTCATATCAGCTGTCACATTTCCAGATAAAAAACCACTTGCTATTGGAGAAAATGGAACCACACCAATATGATGATCCAGGCAGTATGGAATGATCTCCTGTTCACTGTCACGCTCCAACATGGAGTACAGATTCTGTACTGCTGAAACAGGCGTTACGGAATGTGCCGCCTTTAATACGGGAACCGATATCTGGGAAAGCCCCCAGCCTCTGATGCATCCCTCCTGCTTTAACCTTCCCATTACTTCCGCCACTTCTTCTACCGGTACCATTTCGTTGATCCTGTGCAGATAATAAAGGTCGATATGATCGGTCCGCAGATTTTTAAGGGATGCCTCCATATGTCCGCGGATGGTGTCGTATAAAGATACGCCTGGCCCATAGTCCCCAGGATGGAGGTGGAACTTAGTTGCAAGAACAACATTCCCTCTGAAGCCTTCCACCGCCCTTCCTACCAGCTGTTCGTTATGTCCTGCAAAAAACTGTTCCACACCATAGCTTTCGGCCGTATCAAAAAACGTACAGCCAAAATCATATGCCTTTTGGATCGCTCTTATACTGTATGCTTCCTCCGGAACCTTTCCATATCCATGAGAAAATCCCATACAGCCCATTCCAACTTCTGATACTGCAATACTTCCAATTATCCTCTGTTTCATTATCGGTTTCTCCTTATCAAATTCTGTGTACTCCCAGAGTACACATTCTTTATATTTTCCACCTCTTCCCTAGGACAGCCGTATTGATGGAAACTTTGTATTAAATCCCCAGACCAGTCAAAAATTCCACTGTTTCCGGGTCGTAGTGGGAAAAAAATGCGCTTTCGCCCTGGTCCAGCCCGGCAAGTACCTCCATCTCCTCATCGGCCAGGACAAAATCAAATACATTGATATTTTCCTCCATTCGTTCTCTGTGAGTTGTTTTGGGAATCACCACAACATCTCTCTGGATCAAGAAGCGCAGAGCTGCCTGGGCTGCAGACTTTCCATATCTGCTGCCAATCTCATTGAGTACGGAATTGTTAAAAAAGTCCTTCCGTCCCTCGGCAAAAGGCCCCCAGGATTCAATCTGTACGCCGTATCTTTTCATGATCTCATGGGCCTTTTTCTGCTGCTGGAACACATGGGTCTCCACCTGGTTTATTGCAGGTTTAATCTCCACAAAACGGCACAGGTCGATCAGGCGGTCCGGATAGAAATTGCTGACGCCAATGGCCCGGATCTTCCCGGCCCCATATGCCTCCTCCATGGCCCGGTAGGTCCCATAATAATCATTGAACGGCTGATGAATCAGCAAAAGGTCTATGTAATCCGTCTTCAGCTTTTTCAATGATTCGTCAATGGACCGCCTGGCTTTTTCATAGCCTGCGTTTGTAATCCACACCTTTGTGGTGATAAAGAACTCTTCCCTTGGGAGAGAGCATGCTGCAAGTGCATTCCCCACGCCGTCCTCATTCCCATATGCCTGGGCTGTATCAATGCTGCGGTAACCAGCTTCAATGGCCTCCAGCACACATTTTTCCGTATCCTGCACAGGCGTCTGATAGACGCCATAACCCAGCTTAGGCATCTTTACCCCATTATTTAATGTTACATATTCCATGATAGTCCTCCTTTTTGCTATTCATATCCTAGAATGTATTTATTTTTCACTTTACAGTTTACAGCTTATAATAATAAATGTACAATATAAATAACGAAAACTACATTTCATAAGATGAATACTAAAACAAGGAGTTTCCATGCTGAATCTGATAGAATTAGAACAGTTTGTAGCATTTGCTGATTACGGCACACTGTCAAAAGCCGCCGAACACTTGAATATATCACAGCCGACCATCACACGCTCCATGCAGCATGTGGAGGATGCATTTGGCGTACCGCTTTTTATCCGCGAAAAAAACCGGATCACACTTAGTCCCACCGGAAAAAAGGCGGTCTCATGCGTCCGGGTTCTCCTGGCCACATCCAGGGATACGGTCGATCAGGTACAGCGCTATCACAAAAGCCTCCATTCCGTTACTGTTGAATCCTGTGCCCCCGCACCCTTGTGGACCGTACTCCCGGAGCTATCCTCCCATTATCCTGACATGTCCATTTCATCCTGTATCCAGAATCCTGACGATATCTTAAACCATGTGATCGCTCATACCTGCGATATTGGAATCCTGCCCTATCCGGTGGAAAGCAAAGGGATCCTATGCACCCCCATATTAAAAGAAGCCCTGTCAATATGTGTCCGTCCGGGACATGACCTGGCTTCAATGGAACGTCTTACGTTCTCTGATCTGAATGGGTTTAATTTTTTACTTCGCTCTGAAATTGGTTTTTGGGATGCCATGTGCCGCAAAACGATGCCTGCCTCAAAATTTCTGGTGCAGACCGATGACTTCGCCTTTCAGGAGCTGGTCTATGAATCCACCCTGCCCTGCTTTACAACAAACCTTGCAGCCGATAACAGCGGTATGCTCCAGGGCCGAATTGTGATACCAATAACGGATCCGGAGGCTACTGTCACCTATCATTTGATTCTATCCGCAAATAAATCAAATGCGTTCCGGGGATTCCTCCGAAAATATAGTGTTTTACCATACTAACCTGCTGATCACAAACAGTCCCTGGTTTTAAACCTTCCATCGGACATTTCCACACGCCCTACTCAAACACGGCCTCAGCTTTAGTACCGGCACTCCCCAGCGTCACCTCAATGGCAGGATCTCTATATTCCACTGTGGTACCTTCCGCCAGATCCGTTACCACGAATTTGACAAACCCATGGCCATCCTTTGCCTCTGCCCTAAGGCGCTGCGCGGTCCCCGCAAAATACCGTCCGCTCCAGGATGAGGCATCGGACACGCCCTTTGTTTCTTCTGTAATATCAGTATCATTGATACGGATAAAACCGGCCTCACTGTCCGTAAAAAGCGTCACGTCCACAACATTTGACAAGGAGAAACGTTCCTGCAAATAGCCCTCCATGTATCCGGCGCGTTCCTGCGCGAACCGGACCATCTTGTCCACGGCAGCTTCCCAGCTTTCTCTGCCTGGTACGGAGCCGGGATAACGGTTCGCCTGTTCATCAATGGCAGGCTCAATCTCTGATTTCCAGTTGCTGATCGCTTCCGCCACCGTGCCGGCGTTATAATTTGTATTCATCACATCGCAGAACCGGTTGATAAATCCGGCCTGGAACCCTTGGTTTTCCAGCAAACGTCTGAATATCAGTGTTGACTGGGAGGAAGTGAAACCATTGCCCCGTCTTCCGGATGAACTTTCATTCAGGGCATGGGACAAGGTATCGTTGGTCTGATCGCTCATCAGCCCAAAACCCCAATCCATATCCTTGATGATCCAACGGTAGCGCCCGTCCTTGTACCACTCCGCTCCGCCGTCATATCCGCCGTTCTCTGTCCTGTACCGCCAGAAAACGTTATTATTGGCCGGCCAGTCCGTATTGGCGGAATAAATATTGGCAATATGGTAATCCATGAGATTATCTATGTCCACATACTCCAACGCTTTCTGGTAGCTGCTTTCATCTGCCATGGAATGGTCATTGAAAAAATTCCACATCTCCTCATAATATTCCAGATCGCTTTCTTCCCCCTCACTGACCTCGGGCGCGCTGTTTCCGCTTGCAATCTCCAGGACCGTCACACGGTCCCCATCAATATCATAATGGTTTGCAAAATAATGGTCATCGTATCGCTCACGGATATTGTATATACCCCAAAATTCCCCGTTTACAAAAGCAACGCAGGGCCGTGCTGCCTGGGTGTCCACATTCAGATCACTGACAAGTTCCTGCATCAATGCATCCCTGAACAGAGTGCCGGAATTGTCATTGCCGCTGGAGCGCAAAATAATCCGCTTGAATGTGGCAAGGATATCGTCATTACAGGACTTTGTCAGACCATCAAAAATCTCATACTCTATGGTGGGGTTCTCCTTGTCATAGCTATCCTTGGCGTAAAAACGCAAAGCCTTTTGTGCCAGGGACCGGGTCGTGCCTCCGTTGATCCGCACCCCCATGTTCTGGGAAACCACCAACGTACCGGCCGGTTCAAACAGTTCAAAATACACCGGCCTTTCCCAGTCGGAACCGGACTGGCTGTAATTGGCGTAAATACCGGTCGCCTCGTCAAAGAGATTGGACGAGTCGGTGACAACGGATACCACCGGCAGGCTGCCATACCGCGACATAATATTCTGGCTGACAAAATATAACTTGACCGAGATACGGGATAATATAGCCCCGTCTGCCGAAAATACCGCTGCCTTCACCACGGTTCCCTTAAACACATTTTCCGCCGGTTCCGCCGATAAAGAACCTCCACGGGGACCTCTGCCGCCGCCATTGCCAGGCCCGCGCTGTTCTCTGTCTGTATTTGCAGGTTTCGGTTCATTGCTGTCCGTATCTGCTCCTTTTGGATCATTGCCTTGCTCCATGGAAAGGTTGGAGCCCTCCGGCCGGGGAACCTGAAAACCGCCTGGCCGGTTTCCAGGCATTCCCCCTCCGCTGCCAAAGCCTCCGCCCTGTCCAAGCGTGCCGGCAGCCTGATTCGAGAGCAGGTTCTCCTCGCCGGTTCTGTCCGTAATTGTGATTCCCGCTGCGTACTCCGGTGATCCATCCGTTGGGTCGCTGCCGTCCAGCGTATATCGGATGATCCCATTCTCCGTGTCTGTGGAAAGTTCCAACACAAACTCCTGCTCATAAAAGCCACTTTCCCGTGAAAATATCACACTGCCTGTTTTTGCTGCATTATCACTTATTTGTTCCGTACTTCCTGCCGTTTCACCAGCTATCCGGCTGCACCCGGCCGCATAACATAACATGGCCGCCGTTACGCAAATGGCCGTTGCCCGAATTATAGTATTCTTCAAAGCTGCTCTCCTCCGCACTTTTTTTACCTCTTTTTTAATATAGCATGAGAACATTAAATTAAGCTGAAAACGCTGTGAAGAATCTGCGTACCAAATAAACTGATTTTTTTCCTACTCCGAAGTCACATACGTCACCATATCAGCCGCATTGCTGCGGACCGATGGCCCTGTCACTCCATCCATTGTTTCATCTGCCGAGCGGTCCTCACTCCCCACCAGTAATACTGCGGCTGCGCTTTGATCCTCCGGTATTCCCAGCAGGGATCTGTATTCCGCCTTTTTATCGCCGTTTAAGACAATGGTTGGGGATGAGAGGATCTTTCCCCCATACCCCAGCAGTTTTGCCTCCGCAAGCATATTCTGGCAGGCAAGGCCAGCATCAAATTCAGAACCCTCCTGACAGGATATGATGATGGCTAAAGGTGCATCCGCAATTCCTGCTTTTTTAACCGTTGATTCACCCCTATCTGCCTGTGCCGGGCGGTTTGCAGACATTTCATCCGATATCTGCTGCAGAATCTCCCTGTTTGTTACAGCCGTAAAATGCCATGGCTGTTGGTTCATTGCACTGGGGGCATTTATTCCTGCCTGAAGGATATTCTCCATATCCGCCTCAGGAACACGCTCCTGTGTAAAATACTGCGTTGTTCTGGCATCAATCAGCAGTGTCGCAGCATTTTTACCACTGCCGTTATCTGCATGTTTGCTGCATGCGGAAGATAGAGATGACAATATAAGAACCATTAAAATAGAACCGCACACACCTTTTTTCATAATTACTTTTTTCATAATTGCTCCTTTCCTTCATCTGCTTTGCAGCTTGGTATAAGCCCGCTTAAGCTTTCCTGCTTCCTTTTGGATATAAGTATCTTTTCCCTCTCAGGCAGCACCTCTGAGCTTTTTCAATTATACAGGATAAAGGTAAAGTTTAAATAAACAAATGTCTTGTCCACTGAGAGTATCATTCCGCCATATAACTCCAGTCAGTAAACCGGCCCTGAAAGCTGCCATGGACATAGATCCCCAGCATGGCGCCGGTAAAACGCTTTCCATTTTTCAGTCCTTCACTGCTTAAGTAACCGGTATCCTCCATCTTGGCAGTCCGGATCCATATTCCGTTGTTCTGATAGAAAAAACTGCGTTTCAGGTTCTCCCCCTCCACTTTTACAGTGATTTCTCCATTCTGCTCTGTATCTCCCGGAAAAACAGGTTCAAACCGGACGGACCGGTACTCACTCCCCACATATTCCTGGCACAGGATTCCCAATCGGCCGTCCCGGCACGAGAGACCGTATTTAATGTAGCTGTTCTCATCATAATAACATGTCAGCCCCAGGCTTTCCCCATCCTTAATTAGGGGGATCTGAAAACTGCATACAGCGCAAAACCGGAAAGCATCCTGTCTACGCACCAAAACACTGCGGCAGAGAAGGCTGTTTAAATCTGCTTTCGTTCCGGTGAGCAGAAGGCTGCAGCCTTCCTGACTGATCTTATCATAAGACAGCGGCCGCGGTGTCATCCAGTTCTGGGATCTCCAAAATGGATATCCTCCCAGAGGACAAGACAAAGACAGCTTCCGAAAAATGCCGTCCCCACCCACAGAACCGGCTTTCCTGTTTAAAGGCCGTCTCTGCTGATCAGACGGCCCCCGGCCTCCGTTGATCACAGGCCATCCATCCTGCGTCCAGTTCAGGGCATCCATAGCTGTCTCCCGTCCCAGTATTCCGTATTCGCCGCCCATTTTTCTCAAGCACAGATAGACAATGTACCACCTTCCGTCCGGCAGTTGAAATGGTTTTCCATGACCGCAGCACTGGATCAGAGCCCCCTCATCCCATTGGTGCAGAATAGGGTTATGGGGGCTTGGCTCATAAGGTCCATACATATCTTTTGAACGGGCCACCGTGATACAGTGACCCATGCCGGTTCCCCCCTCTGCCAGAAACAGGTAGTAATAACCGTCCCTCTTAATCAGGTGCGGCCCCTCGGGCTTGCGCTTATAATCCCCATACCACAGCAGCCTTCCTGCCTTTACGATCCTCCCGCAGTCCCGGCTCAGCTCCAGGATCCTGGCCCCACGGTTTAAAAGCATATATTTCCGCCCGTCCTCATCATGAAAAATGGATGGGTCAATGCCATCATCATCTAAAAATACAGGTTCATCATAAGGTCCCTGTGGATGACTGGAGGATGTGACCATTTGTATCCTTTTTTTTGGCATGTCATCATTGCACCGAAGGGTGGCTGTAATGTAGAACCTTTCCTCACACCAGGAAATGTCCGCCGCCCAGTATCCCATACCGCCCTTTAGCTCCTCCAGACGGGCATAGGCCGGATTGGTGACGGCATATCCTATGATCTCCCAGCGGATCAGATCCCTGGAATGGGAAACAGGAATACACGGGAAAAACATAAAGGATGAATTGACCATATAATAGTCCTCCCCCACCCGGACAATAGACGGATCCGGAAAAAGGCCTCGGCGAACCGGGTTGTGATACGTATCCTCCCAGAAATATCCATACCGTTCCGTAAAGTAAGCGAGCACTTCCCTTTTATCCTGATCATGGGCAATATCCCAGGCAGTTACGCCTTCCTGATCAGCCTTGAGCGGATCCAGCCCTATGCGCTCCACCAGGTACCGCACCGTTTCCACATCACCGGATTGTACGCCATAATGGAGAGCGCTGCAGTGGTTTTCATCAAAGCGGCCCATATCCGGCGAACTGTACTCAATAAGCTGCACAAGCCGGTCCTTATCTCCCGCCCGGGCTGCCTCATATACCTCCCGGGTCTGCAGTTCCTCCTGTGTCATTTTTTTCTTTTCCATATGCCGTTACCAAGAGCATTCTGCTCTAAAAGATCTTTCCTTCCCTGTAATTTTTCCACACCACTTCAAATGCCTCCCTGTCCTGGATTTCCTCCAGTCGCCGCACCGGACGCCAGAAACAGCTGCAAGTACCGCTGTTGTGGTCATAAGACAGTTCCTGTACCACATTTTTATGGTCCATCCCCTCAGAACCATCCAGTGAAAAAGCGGCCAGTTCCGGAATATTGACCTGGTCGCTCCTTCCGCCAGTCCCCCGGCGCATCTTCTCAGGTTTCTCCAGATAAACAGCCGATCCCCGGCTTTTGCAGCCGTGAGCCGTGTAATCCAGCATTGCCGCCAGATAAGCGCTTTGGCATAGCCGCATGTCATAATAGCGGTAGTATGCGGATAAGGAGGAAATCGAAGGGGAAACTGCATTTGCGGCTGTTTCGGCCTCGTTTCCGGCTTCTGTTCCGCTGTCCGTTCTCCTTTCCAGGCGCAGGGCCGCCAGTTCCTCATGGATTTCCTTCTCCATCTCCTGCATTCCCTCCGGATCCCGGATCATTGCCCCATAGCGGCTCATATCCATCGCAGCTTTTTTCCATTTTTTCCCAAACTCTAATTCTCCTGCCAGGCGTTCTCCCATGGCAATGCGCCCCGCTGCCTGGGACAGCATTTCCCGGTGCTCCTCCTCAGTCCATTCCCTTTTGCTGTCTTTGTGGGCTGCAATATACTGGGCTGCTCTGGTGGAACCCACCTGGCCGGAATTTAAAGCGCTTCCGCCCGGCCGGTAAATGCCGTGCGTAGCCGCCGCCTCCCCGGCACAAAAAAAGCCTTCCACATTCGTCTGCCACCAGGCATCCACCGCCAAGCCTCCGTTATTGTGCTGGGCACAGACTGCTATCTCCAGCATCTCCCTTTCCAGGTCCACGCCATGTTCCTTATAAAATGCGGCCGCAGGAGAATTCAAACATTGCAGACGTTCATAGGGAGTCTGCCCGCAAGCTCCAGATCTGCCCAGATAATCTCTCGTTTCCTGAGACAATGCCTCAAAGGCAATCTCACTCCCGCCGGGGTTGGTCCTGTAGTCCAGCCACACCCTGCGTCCCCGCACGCAGGTCTCCCGGTAAACCAGCAGGTCGATCATGGAGGAACCGTCCGTCACCTTTCTGGCGTCAAAGGGCCACTGATACCCTTTTAAAAACACCTTGTCCAAAGCGGCTTCCCGGGTATTATAAAACTCCATAAGAAATTCCCGATCATCTCCACCCCTTTTATCTGTAGACACCATTCGCGGCAAAGCCTGCATATAGCTTCCGCTCACATTCCAACGGGGACTTAAAGACGCCAGACCATACTGCCACTCCGTCAGGTTCTTGCCCCGCACTCCTGACTCAAAGGCGATACCGCTGGCCCCCGTCTGGCTGGCCGGGTATACGCTGTCAGCATAGATTCCCGCCGGGCCTCCTGTGGCGTAAACCACATTGGTGCAGCGGATCAGCACATATTTGGATAATGCCGCGTCATCCTGCCCGGGAACAGGACTGCCTTCTCCTGTTTTCAGACACAGAAGTCCGTAAACCTTATGATCCTTTGTAAGTATCCGGATCACCTGATGTTTATCATAGACAGGAATTTCTTTATTCCGCACCGCCCGTTCCAATGCCTCGGTCATATAACGGGAGGTATAGGGACCAACACTGGTCCCCCGGTCATTGGGGTCATGGTCCGTCTTGTACCCCACAAACTGGCCGTGACTGTCATGGGGAAAAGGGACTCCCAATTCCACCAGCTTAAAAAAGCCCTGACAGGACAGGGATGCCTCGCACAGCGCATGCTCTCCATCCACACATCCGCCCTCATACAGCACCTGGGCCAGTCGGCTGATACTGTCAGGGGGATCCCCTGCCAATGACAGCTTATAGTAAGTCTGTTTGTCCGATCCTGTATTCCTGGATGTACCGAAATCCATATTTTCCGTTACCAGTGCCAGATCATGTACCCCGTACTGCCATAACCGGTCCGCTGTGTTAAGCCCGGCCGCACCAGACCCCACCACTACGGTATGTAGATCCATCACCTGAAGATCATCTTTTTTCATCTCTGCCCTCCCACAGACCTTACAGCCGCTTTATATGAAATCCGCCGTCAATGTCAATATGGTTTCCGGTTGTATACAAAAACTTGTCGGAACAGAATACGCTGACCGCATCCGCCACATCCTGGGGCATGCCCCACCGCCTGATCGGAAAGCTTCCGTTTTCAATGAGACTGTCGTATTTTTCCTGTACCCTGCTGGTCATATCTGTCTTAATAACACCTGGACGGACCTCGTGAACCAAAATCCCTTCTCCCGCCAACCGGTCGGCAAACAGAGTTGTGATCATGGACACCGCGCTTTTGGAAATGCAGTATTCCCCTCGATTTGTGGAGGAAACCTCTGCAGAACACGATCCTACATTAACAATCGTTCCCCTCTTTTTTCCAATCACTTCCTGCTTTAACATCTGTTTTACAACAAGCTGTGTTAAGAACATTGTCCCCTTTGTGTTGATGTTCATGACCTGGTCATAACTCTCCTCTGTCATTTCCAGAAGATCTGCCCGCACAGGAGGCGCCACCCCTGCATTGTTTACCAGCACGTCAATGCGGCCGTAATGAGCCACGGTCTCATCGACCAGATTTCTCCTGTCCCCGGTCTTTTCCAGAGAGCCCTGGACATACCAATAGTCAATACCAGCCTCCTGAAGCATCCTCAAATGCTCCATGCAGTCTTCCTTTGGTTTTGTGGCAAAGACTACCACATGATACCCATCCAGGCCCAGCTGGCGGGCGATAGCCAGACCGATCCCTCTGCTGGCCCCTGTCACGATTGCTGTTTGTCTCATACGCTTTACCATCTTCCTTGAAAGTTCTGCTTTCTATTCTGTCATGCCACGGGTTATATTGTGTTTTTCAAACACAGATGCCAGAAGCTTTTCCTTCTCCACATGCAAAGCTCCGGTGGGACACACCTGGAAACAATAGCCGCAGCCAATGCATTGGTCTGTCTTGGCAGCCACTTTTCCTCTCATTTCAATGCCTTCCTGCCAGCAAACATCCACGCAGCGCCCGCAGCCAATGCATTGATCCGTTACCTGGGCATACTGATAAGCGTCCGCCAGTTTATTCTGCCGCTCCAAAGTGAATTTCTGATCCATCTGGAATAATTTCAATGCGTCACCGCACAGGCTGTCCATATCCTTGTAACCATTTTTGTCCATCCAGCGATCCAACTCGGAAATCACCTTCTTACATGCCTGTGTGCCGCCGGAACAGGCCAGCGCACCAAACTGCACAGCCTGGCTGCCCGCCATGATCATCCTGGCCGCCTGGTCGAAACTAAACACGCCTCCGCCTCCGTACAACGGAAGCTTCACACCGTTTGTTCTTGCTTCTGCAATCGCATAGCACACCAGAGGAGTGGCCTGGGTACCGCCGTAGCCTGCCCCTGGTCTGGCCTGGGTAGTCCTCCAATCCAGATCCATACAGAATCCTTTCCATCTGGCGGTTGGACCTGCTGCTGCAGCCCCTGCCGCTTCCGCGATCCGCATAGAAGTCAGCACATCACAGGATTCCATTGCCAGCTTTGCCATGATGGGCATATCCGGCACCGTTTTCTTCATCAGCTCAATGCTGTGGCGCAGCAGTTGGTGGTATGCAAGGGTACGGTCCTTTGCCACAGCCACGCCCGGCGTGTTAAAATGCAGCTCGATGGCGTCAGCTCCTGCCAGCTTCAGCTCCCTTGCCTGACGGGCCCATTCCCTCTCCCAGTCTCCTCCCTTCACAATATCGCTGTAATGGCCCACGGACACCCACAGCTTAATATCGCTGTCCAGACTTTTCTTTGCCTTTTGTACCTCCGCACAGTACTGCTCCAGGGTACTTACCGTATCCTGGATCTGACGGCCAACGGCATGGCTGTGGATGCTCATCTGCCCGCTGTACATGGCCTTGCTGTCCGGCCCAATATAGCTGCCGCCGCCTGCACCGTGTCCAAAATTGCGCATTACAATGGCTCCCGGGCGCATAGCCGCGCTCTTTAACACATTTTTTGCTCCCTGGGTGGCAGGACTGGACGCCACCACAAAGGGGTTTATCATATCAAATGCTTTTATATACAAATCTGCCATAATTATTTACTCTCCCATCTATTCTCCGATGTTTTCCCGAATCGTTTCCGGTTCCTGCCTACCTTCCAAGCCACCTGCACAGTACAGCTGCATCCTCTAAAAACTGCTGCTCCGTATTGCCCATGACAAACTCCAAAAGGCCGAATCTTTCTTCCACAGGATCCACATGTTCCAGATATTGCATCCATTCCCGTTCCCCCTCTGCCAGAGGACGGCGGACGCCATCCAGCCAGTAGTAGATGTGCAGGTTTAAAAGACGTTTGTTCTGCCGCAGAAGATCCAGGCCCTCTGTCCTCTGTTCCATGCTTAAAGCCACTGTAGGCTGCCACAGGCAGTACAGGTTATCCTGTGATGCCTCGCAAAGCAGTTTCATAGCTGACTCATTAGTATCTGTCAGCGTGTTTTTATGCCATTCAAAGGCGGCCTTGATCCCATATTCCGCGGCGATCTTTCCTGCCCTGGATGCTTCCCTGGTCAAAGTCCTTCGCTTTTCTTCCGTCATCCGGTCAGATGCTTCTTCTCCGGCCCAAATACGGATTAGGGGCGAGTGAAGAGCTTTAGCGGAATCCAGGGATGCCCGCAAAGCCTTATCCGGCTCCTCATTCCGCCCCAAACGGTAGTAAGAGCCGTAGGCAGCCACGCGCAATCCCGCATTTACCGTTCTCTCATAGAGATCGGCGGCTCCCTCTTTGTCCCCGGGCTGCACATGAGCATTCTCTGACCACTCCACTGCCTTTAGCTTTGCCTCCCTGCAGATTCCCAGAATATCTTCTGCAGGTTTATTTCTAAATGTGGCCGATACCATTCCCGGTATGATCATTTATCCAACCTCCTGTTGTTCCCGATCTATGCTCAGAACCTTCCTATACTCTAGCTTTTTCCGATTTTCCTACATTTCCAGTATTTTCTGCCATACACCCTCATCAACTGGGATGCCTTTTCCCATATTTTCCTTTCGAGTGCGCATCATATTTTCTCCCGGATAGTGAACCGGATGTCCCTCTGCCACCGGAGCGGATGTTTTCATATCCTGAAGTGTTGCATGGATATTTGCTAAAAGTGTCTCTTTATCTCCAAACGAATCCAGACTTATGGCTATAAACACCTGGGACAGCGCTGTCTCCCCTGGAAGCTCTCCCACCATCCGTGAGGTGCATCCTCCTGCCAGGGTTGCCGCAATCAGGTCCAGGGCCAGGGATAAGCCGGAGCCCTTCCAGTATCCAATGGGAATACACTGGTGTGTTTCCAAAATCTCCGCCGCATTCTTGGTTATCTGCTGTTCCCGGTTATATCCTCCATCCACAGGAAGCTCCTTTCCCATACGGGCGTAACTCTCCAGCTTTCCGTAGGAGAACATGGACATGGCCACATCCACCAGGACCGGCGTGTCGCCATGGGGGATGGCAAGCACCACAGGGTTGTTTCCCAGACGGGCATCCCGCCCGCCCCAGGGCGGCATATTGGGAACCGTGTTGGTCCAGAGAATACCGATGCAGTTTTCCTCCGCCGCCATCAGTCCATAGTTGCCGGGACGCATCCAGTGGTTGGTGTTTGACAAGGCCACACAACCTATGGCATTTTCCTTTGCCAGCCGGATGGCCCTCTCCATACAGGTATAGGCATTTAAGTTTCCAGGCCCCCGCCGCCCGTCATAACGCTCAAAAAATCCAAAGGACTCCTTCTGAACCGGCTCTGCCTGAATGTCCACACATCCATTGTCAATGCTTGCCATAAATTTGGGGAAACGGTTCAGACCATGGGTATAGACTCCATCACGGCTGGCATCCGCATACAGCCTGGCGGACAACTCCGCCTTCTTTTTTGTGAATCCGCGTTTTAAGAGAACACGGACAAATTCCCGGTACATGGTTTCGTAGCTGACTCTCATTCTCGTTTTCCTCCTTATCCCTTTACCGCTCCGATCATAACGCCCTTAACAAAATACCTCTGCACAAACGGATAAATTGCAAGGATGGGCACGGTGGCTACCACAATGGTGGCGAACTGGATCGTCTCACTGATCAGATAATCATCCGCCCCAGCGGTCATGGCCGATGTATCATTCTGCAGCAGGATCTCCCGCAGCACCAGCTGCAGCGGATAACCCGCCTTGTCGCGGATGAACAGCATGGCGTTGAACCAGGAGTTCCAGTGCTCTACGGCATAATACAAACAGATCACTGCGATGGTAGGTTTCACCAAAGGCACCATGATCTTCCAAAGGATCGTCCAGTGGTTAGCGCCGTCCAGCTTTGCCGACTCCTCCAGGCTCTCCGGCACGGATGCCATGGCCGTCCTCATAATGATCAGATTATATGTATTCACCGCAGTGGGGATGATCAGGGACCAGATGGAACCGTTTAAGCCCACTCCTTTTACAACCAGGTAAAAGGGTATCATACCGCCGCTGAAATACATACTGAACACGATCGCCAGCATCAGAACGCCGTTCCACATCACGTTCTTGCGTGAAAGGCAGTAGGCCGCAACCAGTGTGCTGATAAGATTGATGGTGGTTCCCACCACTACGATAAAGATGGTATTCATATATCCGGTAAGGATATTCTTATTCTTTGCCACTGCCTTATAAGCGTCCAGGCAGAAATCCAGCGGATGCCACAGCAGACCCTCGTGGCGCACATAGGCCGAGGGATCGCTGAAGGAAGCGCTGAGTACATGAAGCAGAGGAATTAAAATAAGCAGCATCATCGTACACATCAGCAAAACATTAAATATATCAAACACCCTGCTTCCCAGGCTGCTTTTCATTTTATGCTCTATAGCCACTACTTTGTTTGTTTTCATGAAAACCCCCTCCTTTACCACAGACCGCTTCCGCTGGCCTTTTTGCTGAGCTTATTGGTAATCGTCACCAGCGCAAAACTGACCACACAGTTAAACAGACCTACCGCAGCGCTGTAGCTGTACTGGGCATCGATCAGGCCCTTCCGGTAAACATATGTGTTGATAACATCCGCCACATCATAGATTCCGGGGTTATAGAGCAGCATAATCTTCTCATACCCCACATTAAAGATCTTACCCATCTTTAATATGAGCATAATGATGATGGTTGGCATCAGGCATGGGATCGTAATGTAAAGCACCTGCTTAAACCGGCCGGCCCCGTCCACCTTGGCCGCGTCATAGAGTTCCTGGTCAATTCCTGTCAGCGCTGACAGATAGATAATGGAATTCCATCCAAGTGTCTGCCACAGGTCTGAGAGGATGTAAATCGGAAGAAAATATTTACTCTGGTTCAACAATGTTTCCTTTGGCAGTCCGAACAGAGTGTGAAGGATCGATGTAATGCCGCCCGTACTGCTGGTTAGTTTCACAATGATGCCACAGATAACCACTGTGGAGATAAAGTGGGGAATGTATGTAATGGTCTGGGCCCATTTGGAAAACCGCTTATTTCTCAACTCATTTAAAAGCAGGGCCAGAATAATGGGCGCCGGAAATGTAAGCAGGGAGCATATGCTGATCCGGATAGTGTTGGTTAAAAGACGGATAAAATAATAGTTGGTAAAGAAGTTCTTAAAGTGTTTTAACCCTACCCAGCTGCTTTCAAAAAAGCCTTTAGCCGGCTTATAATCCATAAATGCAATACTCAAGCCCAGCATAGGACCAAATTTGAAGATGAGATAATACACAATGATCGGCAGCATCATCAGATACAACATCCAGTTATGTTGGAAGTCCCGTACAACCCTGTCTCTGAATGTCAGCCTTCTGCCATTGATCATAACCCCATGGGACCGCTCTTTTCTTTTTTTCATATACAACCACCTTTTCCTGTTTTAATCGTATGCTCCCCCGCGCCCGGTTCCCTGCCCAGCCTTACCGGGACTCCTGTTTTTGCTGACCGGTACACTGCTTCCAAAAGCCCTACACTTACAATGGCTTCTTCTCCCCCAACGGGAAAGCTCTGTCCTTCCTGAATACAGCGGTAAAAGTCACTGATCAGGAACCCGTGGCCGCTGCCCCAATGGTCCTTACCCAGAACCGTTCCGGAAGAATAGTCCTTTGTTGCAACGGTTCCGTCCTGGTCTGTCACCACCACGTTTCCTGTCATCTTGACACTGCCGTGTTCACAGATGATCTCCAATTCTACCGGTACATTTTTTACATAACAGTTTGTGGCGTAAAATATCAAACGCTCTCCTGCCTCCCCGGTCATAAGGATATCCACCGTGTCCTCCACCTCGATCACACCCTTTAGCCGTTTGGCGGAGATTGAAGCATCCACTGTTGTTACCCGGCACCCGGTCAGCCACTGGAGCAGATCGAAGGTGTGGATCGCCTGATTGATCAGTACGCCGCCGCCTTCCGTGGCCCACCGCCCTCTCCAGGGAGATTCACTGTAATACTCCGGCTTCCGGTCCCAGGTCACCTGTCCCCTGGCGCCCAGCACCCTGCCCAGAGTCCCCTGATCCATCAATTGCTTCATATAGACAGACGCCTGGTTGTAGCGGTTCTGGAAGCAGATACCCAGATGCTTTCCCCACCGTTCTCTTGCCTCCAGCATCTGCTTTGCATCCTCTTTTGTCAGTGCCATGGGCTTTTCACAGAGCACATGTTTCCCTGCTTTTAAAGCGTCAATGGCCATCCTGGCGTGCAGATAGTGAGGAGTACATATGTGAACAACATCAATATCCGGATCTTTCAGCAGTTCCTTATAATCCGAGTACACCTGATGGATTCCATGGATCTCTGCCGCTGCCCGTGCCTTATCCGGGTCAATATCGCAGACCGCCGTGCAACAGACATGTTCCACATTTTTCAGGGCCTTAAAATGATTTTTAGATATTAAACCGCAGCCGATAACGGCCGCATGAAGCGTTTTCATCAAACAGATTCCTCTTTTCCTTTATTCTCTTGCAGTTCCTTATACTGAGTGGGCGTTATACCTTCGTATTGCTTAAAGATCCTCAGGAAGGTCCGCTGGCTGCCAAAGCCGCACTGCTGGGCGATATCCTCCAGTTTCACGTCCTTGGAAAGCAGTTCCTTCACATGGGACAGGCGCACGCGGTGGATATATAAAGACAGCTTATCTCCTTCCATCTCTTTAAACAGTTTCGACAGATAAGTAGCCTGGACACCAAAATACTCCGCCATGGAATTGACGCTTAAGCCCGGATCGGTGTAGTACTCTTCCACATAGGCCTTTGCGTTCCAATACAGCTTTCCCTTTTGGTTTTCTTTTTCCCGTTTATTGAATTCCGATACCTCCTGACAGGCTGTTTCCACCAGCCGTTCCAGTTCCCTCTTCATTTTCTCCAGGTCGCCCTGCTGGCAGGCTTCCATCACCGCCCTTTGAGATACCGGGAGAGCTGTATCCCACGATACCTTTCCCACCACTCTGAGAATGCTGACCGCTATATTGCTCACTAAAAACTGCATGGCCTCCGGAGCCAGACAGTTCACCTGGTTATCCTCCAGCAGTTTCAGAATCTCCTGCCATGCGTTCTCTATATCTCCATCGGATACACTCTGGGCCAGACGGTTCTGCGCATCCATGGGATATTTTAACAGGGTATCCATTGGCAGAAGATTGATCTCTCCAAAGCTGATCACTTCCCGCCCGCCTTCCGATTTCTGATACTCAAAGACTCTTCGTACCTCCCGGTAGGACTGATAGATACTTCCAATGCCCTGATGGGGATCACTGACAGCTGCCCGGTAAGGAAGCTTAAAATACTGGCTGATAAATGCGGTGGACATCTCCAGCGCCTGCCGGACCGCGGCTTTCAGGTCCTGCCCGTCCTCCTCTGTCCAACAGAAAAATATCTGTTCCCGGCGCCCCTCTCTGAAACACACATGGGAACAGCCATACTTTTCCAGGTTTTCCGCTGTCACATTCTGGAGTATAAACCAGGACATTTCCCTGGTATCCACCGGATCCGCTGTGGTCGTATCCAACGCAAGTTCCACATTTTCCTCCAACCGGTAGGTTAAGATCATTCCAAAAAAAACACCGTCTCCGTCCTTACATATTCCCATCCGCTTCAAAATACCTTCATCCATGGACGCATACGCATCCCTTTCCGTCAAGAGTCTGTGAAACAGCTCTCTGCTGATGGCGTTCTGCTGCTGTTTGGCAACACTGCTGATCTCCCGGTTCTGATCTACCAGCTTGTGTATGGACCTGTTGATATAATCGTAAGCATCCACGCTCATCTGCTGTTCGCTTTCCCCTTCCGACCGTTTCAGCGTATCCACTATATTCCGGATCGGCCGGTACTGCCTCAGCGCAGCATAACCTATGGCTCCTCCACTGATAAGCAGATACAGAAGGCTAAGCACCAGCACCAGCATAGAAAGTTCGTTGATCTTTCCCACCAGCTCCTGCTCCTGGGTGACCACCGCATAATCCCAGTTCTCATATTGGGAAGAAATGCAGGAAATGACCGATGAATCATACGACTGCCCCTGAATCCACCCCCCCCCCCCGATTAATTTCTCCGGCTCCCGGCTTAATAACTCATCCTTCATCTCCTCAGACACGGGGGAGCTCGACACAAGACGCTTATTAGTCCGATCGATCAGGCAGATGAGTTCACGCTCCTGGGAAAGCCGGTTGGAAGCCTTTGGGATCTTACTGAGATCCATAACCATAATAGCATTAGCCGGAGGCGTCTGGCGGTTACTGCTGTCCAGAGGTTTAACAAGCACCGCCAGTTCTCCCCCGTCCTTTGTCTGCAGCGAAAAGACCTGGGATGTCCTATAGTTCTGTCCGATCACCGCCTGCCAATCCTCAAAGGAAAATCCGTAAGAGCCAAGAGCAATATCATAAAAATCGCGGTTATGATTATAGTACTGCCCGGATACCAGAAGATCGATATCCGGAAAATACAAATAACAATCACTTGTCACTCCGTCTAACAGCGTCTCACCGGCCAGCTCCTTTACCAGCCTGTACAGTTCATAGCGTGAGACATAATCCCAGGAAGTTTGCTTCCGCAGGCTGGAGACAGTTTTATTCAATGCAGCCTTGCTGCTAAATGACCGCAGGGACCGGACATTCCGGTCCATCTGCAGCCGTGTCATCTCCAGCTGCACCGCGTTGGTATATTCCAGTTCCGCCCGAAGGGCCTGGGAATACTGGATGGAACAAAAGGAAATGATCAGGATCGCCATGGTAGCGATCACCACATAGGACAGACTCCATTTGGTAAACATCGTATAAAGTACTTTTCTCTTTTTTTCCATTCCAGTCTCCAGTCTTTTCTGATCTTTATCCCGCTGGGAATCTGCCCGGTATTTATTTAAAGGATCACCGGTTCCTTGCAGCGTTCCTGCAGCTTTTTAAGGAACAGGTCTGCATCCACCGGCAGATCCACCCATTGTCCTTCCAGCCAGGAAGACAGATGGATCGCATTGGAAATCTGCAGTCCCTTCACGCCCTCTTCTCCCGGAGCAATGGGTTTGGTTCCCTTTATGACAGCATCGCAAAAATTATTGATGATACCGGGATGGGAGGTGTAAGTGCCCTTAACAGGAATCTCACATTCCCAGACCTCAGGCTTTCCCAGTCCTTTTTTATAAGAAGCGTTAAACTCCGGCTCCGGCATCCGCAGGCGGTAGAATTTCAATTTACCATCCTCCACCACAAGTTTACCACGTTCCCCGTCAATCTCCAGTCTGTTTGTACCCGGCGCATCACCTACCGTGGTAATGTAACACCCGGTAGCACCGTTTTCATACTCCGCCAGCGCTGTTACATCATCCTCAACGTCTATATTCCTGTGCTTTCCGTAGTAAACATTGGCCTTGACCCGCTTTGGCATTCCGCACATCCACTGCCACAGATCCAGATTATGGGGATTCTGATTCAGCAGCACACCGCCGCCTTCCCCGTCCCAGGTAGCCCGCCAGCCGCCCTGGTCATAGTAACTCTGTGAACGGTACCAGTCAGTAATGATCCAGATCACCCGCTTCATCTGTCCCAGCTCACCGCTATCCAGCAGTTCTTTCACTTTCTGGTACAGGGGATTGGTTCTCTGGTTAAAATCCATACAGTACACCAGCTCCGGATGTTTTGCCGCCACGGCATCCATCCGTTCCACCTGCTTGGTGTACACGCCCGCAGGCTTTTCCACCAGAACATGAAGCCCTGCCTCCATGGCCTCAATGGCTATGGAGGGATGGTAATAGTGGGGTGCCGCGATCAATACCCCATCGCAGCAGCCGGAATGGATCAAACTTCCTGCATTGTCAAAGGTCTTTAATCCTTCTCCGAAGTTGTCTCTGGCAGTCTTCAGGCGGTCCGGGTTCACATCTGCCACCGCTGTGAGCTCTGCTGCCGGTGTTTTTCCTGCCATCATACTGCGTCCATGCTGGCTTCCGATATTGCCATATCCTATTATTCCCAACCTTACCCTACTCATAAGTTTTTCCCTCCAGTTCTCTCAGCAGCTTGATAGCCTTCTCAGCGTCCTTCTCCATATTGTCCGTCTTCCCCTCAATGCTGATTCGTCCGTTGTAACCAATTTTTTTCAGCGTCTTAAAGTACGCTGCATATGCCTCTCCCTCCTCGGAAACAGGATACCGTCTTCCATTTCCCGAGGCAATGTGGACATGACAAAAATGCCTGATATATTCCATACTCTCAATACTGTCATGGTTGGCCATTACATGAAAGTAATCTGATAAAAGCTGAATGTTGTCCATCCCCACATCGGCCTCCAGCATAGCGCCCTCGCTCATCAGGTTGATCATATTGGTTTCCCTCCGGCTCAAAGGCTCTATTGCCACAGTGACACCATATTCCCCCGCCACCTCTCCGGTGATCCGGTATATTCCGACCAGCTTTTGGTAGGCCTCCCTGAGGGATAGCTGCTTCGGACAGCGGCGGCACTTCCCGCTTCCAAATACTGCGATTCCGGCGCCAAAACCGCGGATAAGGGCCATTGCCCTGTGAAGATACTCCCGCAGCGCCTTCTCATCCGTATTTCCCTCAATCAGCTCCATGGTCTTGGGAAACAGGATGTTAAATACTTCGCACTTTACCTTAGATGCCTCCAGTATCCGGCGCGCTTCCTCCTGCTGGTTCGGGCTTAAATCCATTGTCTTGGTTGCTGACATTTCAATATAATCATATCCCAGGCGCTCCATCAGCTCCAAATTTTCCGGCATGGTGCAAATCCCAAATCTCATCTCTCTATCCCGCCTTCCTCCACACTCACCTTATCTTTTCCTAATATAACTGCATTTCCGCTTTCCAGCTTTAGTGATATGGTGTCAAGTCCCACCTGTGTTTCCACGCTGATCCCCTGGGGCCTGATCACTGTGAGGAAACGCACAGGAGCAGGACCCTTGATTTTCACTGCCAGCTGCGGAATGGGTTTTCTCCAGGCATACCCATAGGAGATCCAGCCGCCTAAAGGCTCCTCACTGCCTTCTAAAATCTCATATTCCGCCGGAGCCGTGGACTTGCTTTCCAGTCTGTAAAGGCGTTCCTTCTGGGATTCATAAAGAAATTCTCCATGTCCCCGGTTTGTAAGATGACCGAACGCAAAGTTAAAATACAGCCGTATGTCATGCTCCCCAAGTCCCAGTCCGGTTACCTGGTCATCTATTACAAATACATCCTGTTCCAGGCGAAGTACTCTTCTGCGGTGGTAGATCGGATCATCGGTGTACACATAACCATTGTGAGAAATGTCAATCATCTGATAGTTGTCGTTTTCCTCAAATGCATGACAATATGTACGGACGCCCCGCACCCGGCTTACACCAGGTACGGTGCCCATCTCATGGCCGTCCACATACAAGGTATTGTGGGCCTTCGCAGACAGGAAGTAATGCCGCAGTTCCTTCCAACAGGAGCTGTTATAGATATAGCGCCCGCTGTCGGTGAGAATATCCTCCCCCTTGATATGTAACTCCACATGTCCTGTGTCATTATGGGAATGGGTACTCTTCTCACCTCTCTCCAGCTGTATGCCATGTACATGGAAGTAGCTATCTTCCGCCTTCCATCCGGTCCGCATTACATAGATGCCCGCATCCGCATATTTAAAGTTTCTCTGCGCCGGTGCTTTCCCCTCTTTCCGCCCTGTTGCCAGCCACAGGAAGTCCTCCTCACCTGTGATCTCATACATGGTGTTAAAATATGCCCGCATCTCATTCATGTCTTTAGGGTCAAAGGTCAGGTTCATGCCCTCATAAAGAGAGGTGTCACACCGTCTGTCCAGCAGGTCATTACGGTCCGCATCGCCAATCATAGGAGTGGAAAAATCCGGTTTTACCAGACTCAGAAGAAATCTGGCAGATTTTTCCAATGTAGGGATAGCATAAGGAGCAATAGGAATGTTGTTTCGCCCGCACAACTGCATACACTGCAGATATACACCTGCCGCCACCATATGATAGATGGGGGTGCGTTCCATATGGATACCGTCATTGTCAAAGGAATACTTCACCTCATGCATCACCCTGCGGTATCCGGTGGACTTCCACTGAGATCTGATCTCCGGGAACATAATGCCGCACTGCAGCAAAGCGCCCGATTCCATGGTCAGCCAGTTGCTGGAACGATTATGGTTGCTGTAGTGATCCATGAGAAAATCCCCGTGATCACATAACTGGATCAGAAACCATGCCCACTCCTCGCTTCCCCATATTTCAGAACGCCGGAATGCCTCCATGCAGGGAAGCCAGGATGTGTATACCCGCATCGCAGTCTCAATGGTTCGCCAGGCGTGTCCGGGGTATTGAAACCTTGTCTCAAATGTTTCATCCTCCATAAAGGGTTTGGCCGGCCAATGAATGCCAAAATCCTTCATCTGATGGAGAAATTCCCTGGTATACTTCTCATCGCCGGTCAGCGCATATGCCCTGGCCAGAGGCTGCCAATAAATATGGCGGAAAAGGGACCAACTCCATTCATTGTCTCTGGATGTGTCCGTGGTTGGGTTAAAATTCCACTCTATTTCTCCAGGAAACTGATGGCCGTAAATCTTGTGGTCCATAACCTCCTGGGCTTCCGCCAGGATCTCATCATCCTGAAAGGTTTTCATCTCTTCTGCATCAAACAGGTATGCAGGCGAAGTGCGGGTTCTGAAATGCTCCGCCACGGCCTTCATAGCCCCCTCTAAGTTTCCCTCTCCATACAGTCTTCCCGCCTCTTCCATACCCGGAACCGTGTAATCCAGACGATCTAACAATTCTTTCATTCGTTCCATGCAAATCTCCTTCCTGCCCATTCCCTTTTCCCTATCCTGTCCGGGAAATTTCTGGTTCTTTTTTGCTTACTTTCGCTCCACTGCAAAGGTGTCATTTTCTTCCATCTATCTTTCCGCAATGAATGGTCCCTCAAATCCTCCTTATCTTAACAGTTCAAAAAAGCTTTGTAAATTGACAGTATTTTTTCCAAGTGTCAATTTCTGCCTCCGCTATAAAACCGCAAAATACACGAATTTGGGGCTCCTATGAAACAAAAAACCGCACCCGGAAAAGCAGATTTATGCTTTTTCCGGATGCGGTGCTTATCCCATCAGTTAGTTAGCCATGTAAGCGTCATATGCGGTCTGCATCATGGCGATCGCGTCCTCAATGCCAAAGTCTTTCAGCTGCTGTTGATATTTATCCCATTCATCCATGGACACGGTGCCTGCGATAAACTGTGCCTCCATTTCCTCTGCCAGCGTCTTTACATTATTCATAATGTCCGCATACTGTTCACTGTCCTCCTCCGCCACACTGATGGGCGGAAAGAAATGTTCACCCATGTCGGTCTTCATGGACAATTCTAGTGCCTCTTTCTGGTTATCCAACTCGTAATACTGTTCAATGTAAGCCTCATCCTGTACACATACGCCGGAGGAGGATGCCCTGGTATACGCCGCCAGTGCATTTGTAACAGATAAGCCCTCCGGGTTATTCATGATCAGATCCGTATAGACCGGCTTGCCGTCCTTCATCTCATAGGTTTCGCCCTCAATGCCAAAGTTACAGCACAGATTCCCTTCTTCACTGTACATCCAGTCTAACAGCCACGCCGCTGCTGCCGCGTTCTCGCACTGAGTGGAGATCGCTGCCGATACACCGGACTTGTCATAAATATTATTCATCTTGGAGAACTTGGCATTCTGCCCCTTGGTGGAGGTAACAGGAACCGCTAAACGGATATCCTCCTCTGTGATCTCCGGGTCCGCATCATGCATGATCTGAGTGTACTGTCCAAGTCCCTGTCCAAAAGGCGCATAAACAGACGCTGTCTTTCCTGTGGTAAAATAAGTCTGGTTGGAGGACTTATCCGCGACCAGCCAATCGCGGTCAATTAACCCTTCTCCATACCAATCACGCATCTTTGCAACAAATGCTTTACGGCTGTCCTCTATCAATCCATTCTTCACAACGCCGTCTTCTATATAGAAGTCACCCCAGTTATCGAATCCAGGTGACCATACATCCTTCATCCACTCTTTGCGGGTAGCAAATGGAACCTCAAATCCGTAGCCCTTGTACGCCCGCAGAACGGTATCCCATTCATCAATGGTCTCCGGCATTTCCAACCCAAGTTCATCCAGAACATCCTTGCGCAGCACCATGCCGGCGCTAAACTGCGTGGGGTTGGGAGATTCCAGACCTCTCAGAAATGGGAAACAGTAATAGTCTCCATTGGCAGACCTTACCATCTTATCCACATCCGGATGCTCCTGCATCAGCTTTGTAAAATTAGGCGCATTTTCTGCCATCACATCCGTCAGGTTGAGGATCACACCATCGTTGATTGCCGCCTGAGGGCCGCCCGAATAAATGGTCCAGGTATATTCAATGATATCAGGGTACTCGCCGCTGGCTACCAGGATGGAAAATTCCTCAATCTCGGAGCCAACAGTGGGATGGATAAACTCCAGTTCAATTCCGGTTTTTTCCTGTACATATTTTGCCCAGGGCGTATCGCCCAGATTTGGATATGTTGCGGACACATTGGCGTTCAACTTCGTCCACCAGGTCAGCTTGACCCCCTCGTACGGCTTATCCGGATCTGCGGCCTCCCCGCCCGTGGTCTCCGATGTTTTAGAACTTTCCGGATCTGGTGCGGTCCCATCGGCGGATTTGGAGCCGCAGCCCGCCAGTGTACCGGCTGCCAAAATGGCAGACATGGCCAGTGCCGCCGCCTTTTTTGCTGTTTTCCTCATAATCTTACCTCTTCCTTCTTCTTTAATACCAGCGCGTTCCAACCTCTGTCGGCATCTGCTGATTTTCATAACATGCAGTAAATATATTCTTTAGATTACGGATCTGACAGAATTTGTCACCGTTCTCCTCAACATGTTCTAATTCTTCTTCCCGGATCTGCCGAACCGGAAGCTTAGCAAGCTTTAATACGGTTTCCAGGTGCGGGATCGCACACTGTACCGTGCAGATGGGCTGTCCTCCCCTTTTTGCGCACTCCAGGGAATCATACAGCTTCTGAAGCCGTTCTCCTTTTGGCACATTCCCGTAAGAACGGCGGCTGCCATCTTTCATCACGGCTACATATTCCTCAACAGTTCCTTCCCCAAAATCCGTTCCATAATAAACCGTTCCCTGCTCAAATCGATATTCGCTCACCGGTCCCAGCCGGTTCTCAGCCATGTCATGGGTGGTATAATAGTAAATGGGAACTCCGCCCTTTGTCTTTATACAGACCGCAGCGGTATCATAATTCTCAACACAGGCATTGGCGCGGTAAAGTTCTGCCTTTACATGGTCTATCTCCGCTGCTGTCCCCATCCTTTCTCCCAGCAAAAAGGTCATCACCTGAAACTGATGGGCGCAGGCGTTATTAAAAGGGCTGTCGTTCACTTCCCTGCCATTGGCCAAAATGCATCCCGCCCAATCATTCCTATGGTAATAGGATTCTCCCCGCCTCAATGCGTGCATAGCCTTCATCACCACCGGCCTTCCAAATTTACCGTCTAAAATATCCTGTTTCAGCGCCAGTACATCCCGTCTGTAATCCAGCTGATAGCCGACAGCCACAAAATGGCCTGTCCGCTCCTGCAGTGCGCTTAATTTCCTGGCGTCCTCCAGATCAGTGCATACCGGTTTTTCCAGCAGCACATTGGAACCGTGTTCCAGACAATACTTTGTCTGCTCATAGTGAAGATGCATAGGCGTGGCGATGACCGCCAGATCCGCCTCATGTTCCTCATAGAAATCCTTCAGGCTGTGATACAGAGGAATCGGCTGTTCCTTGATGACAGGAAACCTCTCCTGGATTCCAGGCATAACCTCACAAACTCCCTCAATCTGAACCCCGGTGACATTTTTTTCCGTCAGTTCTTTCATATAGTTGGCCCCATAACCGCCAATCGCTACCAATAAGACTTTTACATTTTCCATGATCGCCATCCCATATATGTTATCTGTTTTTACCAGTTTTTTATCACCAGGCATGTACTTAACCTAACATTTTGCAGCGCTTTTGTAAATTGACAGTATTTTTTTCCAGTGTCAATTTCTGCCGGCCCTTATTTTTCCTTGGTTTCTTCCAAATATTCTCTGTAGTATTTTAAATAGAGCGCCGTATCCCGAACCACACATCCGGTTGGCTTTCCGGCGCGTATCAGGTCCCCGCATTTCCCACAGGCAACACAAGTCTTCTTTGGGTCCATCCTTCCTGTCTCCATGATCTGCTTTGGAAACTCCGGATTGGCAAAGGACATACGTCCAAACAGCATCTGATCGCAGAGCCCTTCCTCTATGGCACCTGCGGCAAACAGATCAGAGTATTGGCGCAGATAGGATGGGCCCGAAGCTGAGATCACCATGTTCGGAACAGCCTTTTTCACCGCCCCTATACCGTTGATAAGCCGGGCTGTTCCAAAAAGAGGATGTTCATCCGGCACATATTTTCCGAAGTCATAGGGACGGGTCACATGGGTACTGACATAGGGATTCCCCATGGTCAGATTGATCATAGGCAGTCCGTAATTCTCGTAAAGACTGCGGACCAGCCGGATCGGTTCCTCCATGTCCGGCACCTCCCCATTTCCCTCTTTTACACCAAAACCATAGGGATAAGCAAAACCATCAAAGATCCCAATACGCGCCGTTACCAGGAACCTGTCATTCTCATAGTTCTTTGCCGCCGCAATACCGTTGCGCAAAAGTCTGGTCCGGTTTTCAAAGCTTCCTCCATACCGACCTGTGCGGTTGTAAGCGGAAGTCAATTCCGCCAACAGGTATCCATGACAGGATTTGATATCCACTGCATCAAAGCCCGCTTCCCTGGCAAGCATGGCTGCCTCACCGAACTTCTCTTCCAGGGATTTAAGGTAATCATCCGATACAATGCAGCTGTCATCTGCGGGACGCAGCTTCTCATATTCCGGATGCCGGTAAGCGATCAGCGGAGCCGGGCGGCCCTGAGGGTTGGAATAGCGGCCGCTGTGGTTTGCCTGCATCACCAGGTAAGGCGCAAAGCCATTTTCCTTTTGCCCCGCTTCCTTGATCTCCTCCGTAAACCGCTTATAATGATCCAGATTATCCCGGGTCAGCATCAGTTGATGGGCACTGGAACGTCCCTCAGGCACAATGGAGATGGCCTCAAACCAAATAAGACCGCTTCCTCCCACTGACTCCCGCACATAGCGGCGGGTTGTGAGCTTTGATGGAGATCCGTCCGGCAGGGCATCCGCTCCCTCCATAGGAGCAACGCCCATTCGATTGGGAACCGTCACCATCCCAAAGGACAAGCTTTTTCTCAGTATTGATGTATCCGCGGCAAAGGGCAGATGAACCCCCAGCTGCTCCGCCTTTTCTTTTAATTGATCCAGATCCCTATAAGTAAATTTCTCGTGTTTCATTGTCATTTCCTCCTAAATCTCTTATAATAGTTTTATCCTACCTGAAAGGGGAGAAACCATGCTCTACACCCATATTCCCGATATCAGCTGCTTTTATTCGGATTCGGCAGGAGATGCCCTGGCTGAACCAACTGCCCATTTTGAATACGAAATGCTCCTCATCACCGGCGGAAAAGCGAGTGCTGCCATCAACCACATATCCTACTGCCTGGAAGCAGGTGACCTGATATTCATCAGCCGCCTGGAACGGCATAATTATCTTGTGGAAGATGAACCCTACTGCCGGTATGTAGTCTCTCTCTCCGGCAGCCTGATCCTCTCTTACATCAAGGATACCGAACTGGCTTCCATTTTTATCCAGAGGCCAAAGGGATTCACGCATGTAGTGCATCTGTCTGAAAATGCTTATCATGTTATGCTTCCCCTTTTTCACCAGATGGCCGAAGAATATGCCGCCCAGGAGGCCTTTTACAGTGCCAAAAGCGCTGCACTGTTTCTCTCGGTCCTCATTGAACTCTACCGCACCAATCCGGAATATTTTCCCATGCGCGCCCACACTGAACTGTCAGATGCTGTTCTAAACGCACAGCGCCGGATCAATGACCATTTTATGGAAAAGCTGACACTCCAGGAAATCGCCAATGCCAATTTTGTCACCCGCCATTCCCTAACCCTGGCGTTCAAAGATATTGTGGGAATCAACTTCAAGGAATATCTCATCCTTTTTCGGATCACGGAAGCAAAAAAGCTTTTGATCACCACGGATCTGTCCGTTTCTCAGATAGCCGAGGCCGTGGGCTATGGGAATGTGAATAATTTCCTGCGTATATTCAAAAAACGTGAGCAGACAACGCCCCTGCAGTACCGCAAGCATTATACATCCTCTGCTCCGTTGAAATCCTAACACAAAAAAAGGGGGCCGTGAAGGGCCCCCAGGGAATAAAAATATACCTTTTGTTACTTATGCATTTTTCGATACCCCAAAACTTCACCGGGCTCTGCCCGCCTACCTCCTGGATCCGCCTTCCATCCAACCCCAAAACTCATCCACTGCCTGCATAACGGTCCTGCAGGGCCGTCCCTGTTCCTTGATCCCGTTATCTTTAATGCAGACCACATGGAACATATAGTTGTTAATGGGAACATAATCCATTTCAATCATCAGGTTGGCGTCCAGATCCTGGAGCAGCACCATTGTGGTCTGCGCGCTGCTGATATAGCTTTGTACGCCGGATAAGTATCTCAGACAATCGTTTTCCTTTTTAAAAGCATCTGCCAGTTGTCTTAATTTTTCTTTCCTGTCCTCTGATGTACATTTGGTATAATGCCACATAGCCCCTCCATTTTCCAATGTTTCCATTTTCCTTTCGTCAGCCGGCTTCTACCTTTATTATAACAGTCATCATCAGATTATTCCAATCTTTTTCCCTTCATAATACAGTTCTTTTGTTTCCGGGTCCTTTGTAAATTTTGCCATAAATTCATTCCATACATACTCACACTCGCTGGGCCAGGTGGCATGGGCCTTTGTATCGGTCTCCGTCAAATGCAGCATGGGCACATGGTCCTCTGTCTCAAATATATAATGGGTCACCAGCCCTTCCTTAAAGCTGCAGTTTTTCCCGCCGTCCATGTAGCTGTAATCCGCCCATTTCTTTGTGAGCCCGTATCGGTTACACCAGTGGTCCACCAGTTTCTCCGCCTGTGTAAATCCGCCCTTAAACGCGGAATCGCAGCAGCCCAGATTGGCTATGATGGGTATCAGGGAGCCCTGCACGGCCGGCCGCTCCTTTTCTCCCCGCTCCACTGCCTCTATGTCGGTGTGCCTTGCGGAAAATGGAGCCACTGCCGCAAAATAATCAGGGCGGTAGGCAGCGCAGGCCCAGCTCATCATCCCGCCTGAGGACTGGCCGCTTCCGTAGACACGGCTTTTGTCAACCGGATAATGGCCGGTCAGCCACTGGTACAAAAAGTCCAGGAACCTCATATCCTCCGGCCGCTCCGGCTGGGGATATCCGGTATTCCACATGGCCCGGAAAATGTTATTGGTCTTAAGTCCGCTGATGGAGCGCACCTCATTCGGCTCAGACGCGGTGGGCATGATGATCATAAACCCATACTGATCCGCCACATAACTCCACCCAATGCGGTCAGCGATCTCATCCCCGCTGCCTCCTGCCCCATGGAACACAAACAGGGCGGGCAGTTCCCTGTCTGTTGGCGCGGACTCGGGGACATATACATACCACTCCCTGCGGTACGTATCGCGGCGGTCCGCATAGTATCCGCCCCACACATCGGCCGAAAACTTTTTAAATCCCCGTTGGTAGATATTGCCCGCCTGTCTCAGGGCGCCGTTGTTAGTACCCGGGTAGCGGTAGATCCCGTCAAAAAGCTCTGTCAGGATCGCTTCGCTGTACTCCCGGCCCACCCACGCCTTCCATGGCCCGAAATCAGCCACCACCTTTGCGCACCAATGCTCATCCACAGTGCCGCCCTTTTGCGGATGCCAGATCATCCTGCTCCCATCCTCCACAGGAGATTCCATACTGTGGTTTGAATGCCTGTAATAGCCGATCATCCTCCGGGCAGCTTCATCCTTTCCGGCAAAGCCAAGCCATACCGGCCACTGCACTTCACTGAGCGAAATGCCTTCCACCCGGGATGGCGATGCCTGCAGGGTCCTTACCTCTTCTTCCGTCATTCCCTTTGTCCCCAGCAGGGCTAAGGCCGCATACGCCCTTGGCATCATTCTGCTCTGGGCGCCCACCGCATCAGCGCAATCCCCATAAGCCACGGCATAGAAATTGGCCTGGAAGGAGCAGAACATGGGCCGGACCGCAAGGTCATTATTCAGGGCGTTCAGATAATCCAGATCCTCTTTGTCATTATTCCATCCCTTCTCATCTTTTGCTTCCATGAGCACAAGATAAAGCCCGTATTGATCCGATAATTCCTTCCAGCCGCTGTCCACCATAAACTCCCATGGGTTAGATCCGCCCGGCACACCGATAAACACAGTGGGTTGATTGTACACAGATCCTTCCGGTATGTAAAATTTTGAGGAACGGGTCACGCCCTCTCCCACCCCACAGTCAAACTGGTAATATCCGTGCAGGAACTGTCTGTAATAATGCTGCTTGTCAATGGTAACCAGGGACGCGTCAGGCAGTGCCTGGGCCACCGGTTCCTGTAAATATGATCTCATACAAAACACCTCTCTTTTTAATCTGATCAAGCCGGATATACCGGAAAGAAAATGCTGGCTGATACAACGAGGGTCACAACCGCGATCAACAGGTAAGGCATTGTAAACTTAAGAAGTTTACCCGGCTCGTGCTGGCCGATGGCAAAGGCAAGGGCACACTCAGCGGACCCGCTTGGAAACGCAATGGCCATGATGGAAGCAATATTAATGATCAGTACAATCCCCCTGGGATCCATGCCCGCGACCATGGAAAGGGATGCGGCAATGGGTGTCAGAACAGCGGCTGTCCCCGTGTTGGACATGAATGTGGTCATCACAATGGTAGTCACTGCAAAAACAAACAGTACGAACATGCCGGAAGGCTTTTCCCCAAGAAGGATAAGAAGCCAGTTGCCAATCATATCGCCCACACCGGACTTACCAATGGCGTCCGACATGACCAGAACACCGGCGATCATCCACACCATGTCACCGGTGAGGGAGTTGACCGTCTCTTTGGTTGTCAGGGTTTTTGTGTAAAGCAGCACAAGAACACCGGCGGCCGGGATCACATACATCAGGTTACCGATCCTTGCACCAAAAATGAATCCAAGGAGAACACCAATAAACACAATATTGATAATGGTCTCATCCCGCTTTGAGATGGCGGCAGCTTCCTTTACCTCTTTTACATCCGAAGTATTGACCCCATGCCTGGGAATGAATTTCCATGCAAACAGCGCATAAACCGTAAGCGCAGTGGCGGGGATAAAGGATACCTTGATAAAATCCCCGGGCAGAAGCATCAGGTCGGGATTATTGATGATCCCTTCATAATAAGCGTTTGCCGTGGGCGACATGGTTGCACCCAGCCCTACCGGGAATTTAAGGCTCCACGCAGCCATAACGGCAAATGCCGCAAAGATCATACGTGAAGCGCAGATCTCATCCTTATCATCCAGTGAAACCAGGAACAGTGCCACAATGGAAATAATGGCTGTCCTGCCCATCAGCTGTGCAAGGACAATGGTCACCAGGAATAAAAAGATAATAAATGCCAGTCCGCTCTTTCCCTTGATCCGCTCCATGCTGTTGCGCACCTTGTTAATGAGACTGGTCTTTCCAAAGGCATAGGCAACCGTAAACATACAGGCAATGAGAATCGTGGTCTTGTTGGCCAGACCTGAAAATGCAGTTGAAATATCAAACACACCTGTTAAAGCAAGCATTACGCAGCAGGTCATGGTGGTCACGCCATAAGGGACCTTATGGGTAAAGAACATGGCGATCATAAAGACCAGCAATCCTAACACAATATACATCTGCATAAATGAACCCCCTCATACTTTTTATATTTTAAGTAAAATTTATTCAATTGTCTCTTCTACGGATTTTGAATGGACATATCCCCTAATTTGCCGGCAATTAGGAATCACTCAATATCCTTGTTGATTCTGTGTTTTTAGTATAGTTTAAATTTTTCTTATTGACAACAATATAAAAATTATGTTAATTTTAAGTAAAAGTTATGGAGGTTTTCCATGTATCTGAAAGATCAGAAATATATGGCCGCACTGGCCGGCGAGGGCTCCCTCACAAGAGCGGCCCGGCGCCTTAACCTGTCCCAGCCCGCCCTTTCCAAATGGCTCCTGGACCTGGAACAGGAGATCGGCATGCCCCTGGTGATCCGTTCCAGGAACGGCCTTGTCTTCACGGAAG
The DNA here is from genome assembly GCF_040545455.1 of Enterocloster citroniae. Taxonomy (NCBI): domain Bacteria; kingdom Bacillati; phylum Bacillota; class Clostridia; order Lachnospirales; family Lachnospiraceae; genus Enterocloster; species Enterocloster citroniae. Next base: position 154,567 of record NZ_JBEPLZ010000010.1, read on the forward strand.
CAGGGCAGATCTATCTGGAGGGATGCAGGGAATGCCTGGAGGCCGCACTTGAGATCCGTAGGGAGCTGGACGCATTATCCCAGAAATCAAAACAGAGTATCATTCTGGGAGGAAGCCCGATCAGGGGCGCCCAGGCGTTTGCAAAGATCTATTCCGAGTTCCGCCGTAAATACCCTGATATCGATCTCCAGTTTGTAAGCGACAAAAACCCCGTCCTTAAGAAAATGCTTTCCGAAGGCGAGATCACCATGTCCCTTTTAGGCGCCATGGAGACCAGCCTGCCCAATCTGGAATACCTGAAATTCATGGATGAGGAGCTGCTGGTCATGCTGCCCAAAGGCCACTCTCTCTCCTACGATTACAAAACCCTGCCTCCAAACCAGCCCTATCCGGCAATGGATCTGGCAAACCTGGCCGGCACCCCGATCCTGACCACTGCTTCCGAGACTTCCTACGGCGACATGGTCCTTACCCTGTACCGGAACGCCGGACTGGAATCCAATATCATTTTCCGTTCCAACGTGATCCCCCTTCTCTATGAAATGGTGCTGAACGGAGTGGGCGCCGCCATGATCCCGGACTCTTACTACAATCCGGAGGACGGCATTTCCGTGTACTCCCTCTCCCCCCGCATCATTGTGTACCAGGGAATCGGCCTGCGAAGCGGACATCCCCTTTCGGACGCGGAAGAATATCTGATCCATCTTGTGATGAATAACTGGGGATCGCCCTATTACATGCATCAGTATGCTGATTATTATCTTGAACAAAGGAAATTGAGGATAGATGCTTATGAATATAACAAGATTTGAATATATGCTGGCATTGGAACGAATAGGGACCATGACCGGAGTGGCAAAAGCTTATTTTATCTCACCCTCCGCGGTCAGCCAGTGCCTGAAAAATGAAGAAGCCCAGCTGGGCCATACCTTGTTTAAAAGCGAAAACCACAGGATGGTCCCAACCGAGGCCGGACGGATCTATCTGAAAGGGGCCCGCAGGATCCTCAAGATCCAGAAAGACACCATGGATAAGCTGAATGTCATTCCTCAAAAGCACCACTCCGTCCGGATCGCCGCTGCTCCAATGCTCTATGAGAAAGCGGCTTCTGTGATCATCCCGGAACTAAACACCCGGCTGCCTGGTACTGATTTTCAGCTGCTCCGGGCGGATTCCAGGGTCAGTGTAGCTTATCTGCTCAACGATCTGGCTGATTTTGCGCTGATCTGTTCCCCGCCCCTGAACCACACCCTGCTTACAGAGGATGTGCTGGGCGAGGACCAGCTGCTTTTAGTGGTGCCCAGGGCATATCTGCGCGGCCAGCTGACCAGGGAACCCACCATTGAGGACTGCAACCCGCTGCCCTTTATCCTTTTAAAAAGCGGGACCTATACCCGCGGGATTGAGAATGAGATCCTTGCCAAGCACCACATTTCCCTGAACCGGATCTATGAGGTGGACGATCATATCATGGCCAGGAATTTCCTGGAGGAAGGCAGGGGCGCCACCTTCCTGCCATCCTCCATGATTCCTGATCACGCAGAGCGGCACTTTTTCATCCTTCCCCTTAAACCGCCGAAAACGTTTAATTTTATCCTGGCCTATCCCAACTATACAAAACCGGATAAGGGGAAACGGGATGTGCCGGAGGTGATACGGAAGGTGTTCAGCATTTGATGCTTCTGAATGTTGAAACCTGTGGAAACCCATGATATATTACTATTATGTCTATCCTCAGTGGACAAATGATTTTAATTGCATTTAAAGGAGAGCAAACCATGCCTGTATTTGATTTCACCAGCGCTCCGGACCAGACAGAACGTTCCGGATGCACCTATACCATATTCCAGTCCAACGAGTCCCTGGTCTCGCCTGACCGGCCCATTGTGATACTGGACAACCACAGAAGAAAGTGGCGCCACCATTCCTGTGGGGTTTTTGCCAATCCCAATAAACAGACCACCTTTGAATTTAAGGAAGAGGACGGGACCCACAGCGCCGATATCCTTCAGATTGACGCCCGCTTTGTCAGCCTCCTTCAATGGCTGGGGGAAAACCACATCAATGTGCGCCTGTCCGGCGAGAACCGGGATGAGGGGTATGCGGTTTACAAAATACGTGAAACTGCCTCCGGAGGCGGAACCAAGCTATCGGCTGAAGATGGTTTTCTCCAGTTTATGATCGACCGGCTGCTGGCAAGCAGCGCGCCTGCAGATGAGCACGAGGAGGATGACCTGGATGAGACAGGGGATGATATGAGGCTTACCAGCCTGCAGAGCATCACGGACTTTATGACCTGCGCGGGCAGGACCATGCCTGACAATATCCGGCTGTGGGCCAGAAGGAATCTTGCGGTCGCCCGCTCCCATGAAGTCTCCCCCGAGGAACGGCGTCATGCCCAGCGCGCCCTTTCCATTATGATGAATATACAGTGGAAGAACAATTACTTTGAGGCCATCGACCCGCAGGAAGCGCGCCGGATCCTGGACGAAGAGCTTTATGGAATGGAGCGTGTAAAACAAAGGATCATTGAAACCATCATACAGATCAACCGCACCCATACCCTTCCCGCATACGGCCTTTTGCTGGTGGGACCGGCCGGAACCGGGAAATCCCAGATCGCCTATGCGGTGGCCCGTATCCTGAAGCTTCCGTGGACCACCCTGGACATGAGTTCCATCAACGATCCTGAGCAGCTGACCGGCAGTTCCCGGATCTACGCAAATGCAAAGCCCGGGATCATCATGGAAGCCTTCTCCATGGCCGGGGAATCCAGCCTGGTCTTTATCATCAATGAACTGGATAAGGCAGCCGCAGGAAAGGGCAACGGCAACCCCGCGGATGTGCTTTTAACCCTTCTTGATAACCTGGGCTTTACGGATAATTACATAGAGTGTATGATCCCCACAGTGGGCGTATATCCCATTGCCACGGCCAACGACAAGGCGCAGATCAGCGCGCCCCTGATGTCACGTTTTGCGGTCATTGATATTCCGGACTATACCCGGGAGGAAAAGAAGATCATATTCTCACAGTACGCCCTTCCAAAAGTCCTAAAGCGGATGAGCATGAACGCAAACGAATGCATTGTGACAGAGGAGGCCCTTTGCGCTGTCATTGAAAAATACAGCAACACCACCGGGATCCGTGATCTGGAGCAGGCCGCGGAGCATATAGCCGCCAACGCCCTTTACCAGATCGAGGTGAACCATGTCTCTCAGGTTACCTTTAGCGCTGAGATGGTGAGGAAGCTGCTTGAGTAAAGAGATTTATATCAATTATCGAACCATCAAACACAAAGCCGGTATGGTCACCATGGACAACAATGTGGACGAAACCACACATTTTGCCGCAAACACCGCATCACACTTATACTTGGCTGCCAGGATAGCCGTGACACTGGCAGCCGGCATTCCGGCCAATACCACGGATACCCCTGTCACCACCGGCTCCACATGGAATGCCAGACAGAACAGATAGATCAGGCAGGGGATGAATGCCAGGCGGATCAGGGAATAATATAGGGTGACGCGGTTCCACAGGGACTTAAAGCTCACCCCTGCCAGAATGCTTCCGATAAACAGCATGGACAGGGCAGTGTTGGCCGAGGCCAGTGTTTTTACGGTCTGCTCTGCCACGGACGGGAGCCTGATGCCTGAGATCATCAGGACCAGCCCCAGGCCCACAGCCAGAATGCAGGGATGTGTCGTCACCTTTTTTACAAGTGTCTTTTTATCCGGCGCCTCGGTAAAATAGGTAAGTCCGGCCGACCACATGAATATCCGTTGGGGGATCAGGTATATGGATGCATAGAGAAGGCCCAGGGGGCCGAAAATGCTCTCCGCTATGGGATTGCCCAGGATTCCCGCATTGGAACATATGGTGGCGTACTGAAGAACCTTTTTGCGCCTTTCGCCCATGTGGGGATAGAGAATAAAACTCAGGATATAGGAGCCGACCTGGATCCCCAGGGCAACAATAAGAATGATCAGGCAATTGACCAGGATCTCATGATCAAACTCGATCTCAAAGGAACGAACGATGCTGCACGGCAGGGTCACATAGACCACCAGATCCGTCAGCAGTTCCTGGCTCTGTTCCTTTATAACACCCTTCTTTTTGAGTAAAAGACCTAATATCATGATACTGAACAGCATTCCCTGAATCTCAAATAACCCTGTGAAGTCCATCTCTTTTCCCCGCCTGCCCTCTGCTTAGTCCGGCATTCATAAGTGCCTAAACTGATTATAACGGCTGTTGGCCGGACTGTAAAGCGGATGCCGCATATTCCAAGCTCAGCACACAAAACGATCTTCCGGGCTTTCTCTTCCGCTAAAGCCCGGAACACCGCATGATTCAAGCTTTTATACAATCTTCTGATCACAGGATATCAGTCTTTTAACCGCCTCGTCAATGATCCCCATCTCATCCGCAGTGAGTTCCCAATCAAAGGTAGAGCAGTTCTCCCATGCCTGCTGCGGGTCCCTGACTCCGCAGATTGCCGTGGACACATAGCTCTTTTGGGTGCTCCAGTTAATGGCGATCTGCGCCAGCGGTTTCTGCCGGGCCAGGGCAATCTGGTCCAGAACCGTTAAGAGTTCCATGATCCTGGAAAACTTTGGATCCCTGAAATAGTCGTAAAATGTATATCTAAAGTCATTTTCCTCCCAGTCAGGCAGCTCACGGACAGCTCCTGTAAGAATCCCGGCTCCCAGGGAACCATAGGTCATGGTGCCGATCCCCTGTTCCTCACACCACATGAGCAGATTCTTCTGGCTCTCCTCCACCATGCTGTAAGGGGGCTGGAGAAAATCGATCCGGACCACCTTTTGGGCCGCTTCTATCAGCTCCCTGTTAAAATTAGAAACACCCACATAACGGATCTTACCGCTCTTTTTCAGATCATCCAATGCCCTCATTGTCTCCTCCACAGGCGTTCCCGGATCCGGCCAGTGCATGATATAGATATCTATATGATCTGTCTTGAGACGCCTTAAGGAATCATCACACTCCCTGATGGCATTTTCATAGGAGCCGTTGTTGATGATCGCCCCGTTCTCATCATTGCTGATACTGAATTTTGTTGCAAGAAACACCTTGTCACGGTAGCCGTCCTCCAGGGCTTTTCCCACCACCTCCTCGGAGTGTCCGTTGCCGTAAACAGGGGCCGTATCCACCAGATTCACACCTTCATCGATCATAGCCCGTATGGCTTTGATGGAATCCTTCTCATTCACATCCCCCCACTTTTGCCCTCCGATCGCCCAGGTTCCCACTGCCAGCGCCGACAGATCGATCCCCGCATTTTTTACATGTTTATATCTCATAGTCCTTTCTCTCCTTTCCCATGTCTCATTCCTGCAGTGTCTCTCCAATATCCCTGATCGCCTGGTGGAATTCCTTTGACTCCGTTACGATACAGATGGGCTTTCTGAAATCAACCGCATACATTCCAATGTAGCTTTTAGCATCAATGATTATGCTCCCGTCATCCGAATGGATCCCCACCGGCTCCGGACACACGGTGGCCAGCCGCTGGATCTGCTGGATCTCATCAATGGTCCTTAACAGTTTCCTGGTTATCATAAAACCGCCTTTCCGCTGACTGCTTTTCCCAAAACGTCACATTCCAGGTCTGCCCCTGTCCTGCTTTGAACAAAGGCCAGATATTCCCTGTACTTTTCCTCATACCGCTCCCGGACCGCGGGTACGGGTTCGTACACATCCCTGGTCCTAAGCATATGGACGGATGCCTCCCTGATCCCCGGATACAGCCCGGTCTTCACAGCTGCCAGAACTGCCGCTCCCAAGGAAGATACTTCTATATTCTCCATGCGCTCAACCCGGCAGCCCCATACATCCGCCCGCAGCTGCATCCATTTCCCGGAACGGGCAGCGCCTCCGCCCACACATACCTTGGATACATCCTCCTTTTTTATCTTCCTGCACCCCTCCAGGATCCGTCTGGCTTCAAAAGTAAGGGATTCGATCATGGCCTCAAACAGTTCCTCCCTGGTCTTGGTCAGACCCAGCCCATGTAATCCACCCTGATTACCTGAAAAGTTGGGGTCGAACAGCAGCGTCCCCCTTCCATCAAACATGGCCCTGTCCCACATCCTGTCATAGGATTGCTGCGAACAGTCCCCGATGATCTCCCTCATAAACCATTCCAGAACAGCGCCTGATGTGGGAAATGCACCCAGGCATACACTGGTATCCTCAAGCGGCCCGCAATAAGAAAATATCTGCTCCTCCAGCATTTCCTCGCCTGCGTTTACATATCCCCGGGCAATGAATCCCAGGTGGTCGTAGGTTCCCGTAATATCCCCAACCACGCCTTCATCGGTCAATCCTGCCCGCACACCGTACATCCCGCAGTCACAGTCATGGCTGCCTATGATAACAGGCAGGGTAAAAGGCAATATCACCTCCCCGTATCTGTCTATGTGGCCGATCATATCCGTGGACGGTACCACCTCTCCCAGCTGCCCGGCCCGGATCCCCAGAAAAGACAGTATGGGTTTGGACCACTCCCTGTTCTTACTGTCATACAGCATCTTCCTGCATGCCATGGTATAGTCATTCAGGGGTTCCAATCCCAGGCACTGATTCACCCACTGCTGGTTTGTGTAAAAATGAGCCGCTTTCTCAAACAGATCCTTCCTGTACTTCTTAAACCACAAGATCTTAGGCCCGGTACAGAAGGGGACGCAGGTACTTCCTGTGATTCTGATAAATTCCTCGTCCGTAAAGCGCCTGGGAAAGTCCTCCGCGGCTTCCCGCGCTCCCCTTACATCAAAAGCAAGTATGATATTGGTCAGCGGTTCCCCATTGCTGTCAACCAGCATCAGGTTATCCCCAAAATAGGAGAAGGTAATACCGTGAAGCTCCACCGCCTCCATATCACTTATCACTTCCTTTACACACTGTTCAGAGGCATGCCACAGTTCCCTGGGATTGATCTCCGTATAGCCGTCCTCCGGGGATATCATCCTGTATTTTCGCGAACGGGAATACAGGATCTGCCCGTCCCGGACATCCACCACATTGACATGAACATTGGAAGTGCCAAAATCCACCACTAATATTGAATCCCGCTTCATCCTATCCCCCTTTCATTTATCCTTTCGTCTTTCTCCTAATTTACCACGTGCATCCATTCACCGGTTTCAAAATAATGCCGCAGGGTATGCTCCATGATATCAAAGGTCAGTTCATCCGAATTGGAAGCTGTTCCCGCAATGTGGGGCGTCAGGGTCACGTTATCCATCTTAAGATAAGGGCTGTCCGGTCCCAAAGGTTCCTCATGGAATACGTCCAGGGCCGCCCCGCCGATCCTGTGATTTTTAAGTGCGTCAATCAGGCATTCCTCGTCCACCAGTCCGGCCCTGGCCGAATTGATCAAAAATGCATGGGGTTTCATTAGCCCAAACTGTTCCCCGCCGATCATATTCTTTGTCTCCGGCGTAAGGCGGTAATGAATGGAGATCACATCCGACCGGCTGCACAGCTCGTTCAGGCCCACAGGCTCGTATCCGTCCTCCTGTATCTTATCCTCCGGGGTATAGGGATCGTATACAAGGATATTAGCGCCGAAGCTTGCCATCATCCCGGCAACCCTTGTACCAATGGTCCCATAGCCCACCAGCCCTATGTTCCGTTTTCCCAGGGTGGTGGCATACTCGGAATTATAATACCGGTTCTCCCATACCCCTTTCATCATATTGGCATGGGCCCTGGCAATATTCTTTGTCTCTGCACATATCATGCCCACTGTAAATTCAGACACTACCACTGCCAGCCTTCCCGGAGCATTGCTTACCTTCACACCCTTTCGGGAAGCTGCCTTAAGGTCTACATTTTCCACCCCGCTGCGCAGGATACAGATCGTTTCCAAATTCTCAGCCTTCTCAATGGCCACTGTACTGACAGGCGAAAAATGGCTGATAACAATATGCGCGTCACGCATTTTCTCCACCATCTCCACGTTCACAGGAAGAGCATCCGGCCCCTTTGTCTCAAAGGTCAGGAAACGGTTCATGAATTCATCTTTTGATATATCATGGGCGTCCTGCACCACATCCAGCTCCACATCATATTCCTTTAGAAAATCGTATTTTCCCACTGCCGCCTCATTCATGGAAAAATCCTGAATGATAAGAACCTTTTTCTTGTCCATATTGTCTGTCTCCTTTAACCTATGGCTTTACCGTTTATGTCTGATAACCGCAACAAATCCCACTGCAAAGATCAATACCGCGCCCTGAATAATGTCCTTCAGGAAAAAAGACGCCCCCACCATGGTCAGTCCGTTGGATATGACCGCCAGCAGGATGGAACCCAGGATCGTGCCCAGTATGTTAAATACCCCAGGCCGCAGGAAAGTGGCCCCCAGCATACAAGTGCTCATGGCCGGCAGGAAGTTGGAATCTCCCATGGATGGAGTGACATTGCTCAGCATGGACGCCTGGATGATTCCGGCAAAGCCCGCAAACATGGAGCACACCACAAAGGCGATCCTGCGGTTCCGTCTTATATTGATCCCAACATGCTGGGAGGCAACCGGGTTCGCTCCCACCGCATAAATATAACGCCCTGTCTTTGTCTTTTCCATGAACACAAAGGCAATGACCGTGCAAAGAGCCAGCAGGACAACTGAAACCGGTATGATCCCCAGTATGAACCCCTGCCCCAGCACAGAGAACCCCGATGGCCAGCTGGTGGAATAATACTGTCCCCCTCCGGTAAGAAATTTGCAGATTCCTACCATCAGGGTGGACACTCCAAAGGTGGCCACAAACGCCTGCATCCCGATATTGATCACTATGTATGAGTTAAACAGGCCGATACAGGCCACCGCGATCATGGTGAGCAGGAATGCTATGTAAAAGTTAGGAATGAGTTCCACCATGACCTTAGCAATGGCACAGGCCCCCACGGTTGCCTCCGCCCCTATGGCAAAGTCAAAATCCCCGGTTGACTGGACAATGGTAAGCCCGATCCCCATGATGCCGATAATGGAAGCCGCCCTGAAAATATCCAGGATATTGGTCACCTTTAGAAAGCTTGGGGATGCGATTGCAAACATGATGGAAACCAGAATTGTTGCGATCAGAAGAAAGTATTTTCCCATCACTTCCAGCATCACGGCTTTTTCAAAAGAGTTTGCGGATGTTTTCTTTTTATGCTCCATTATTATTTCCTCCCGATGTTCTGAATGCTGCCTCTAATATCTTCTGCCTGTCAAACTGTTCCCTTGTAAATTCCTCCACAATATTGCCAAAGGCAAATACATATACCCTGTTGCACACGCTGAAGAGCTCGTCTATCTCCGATGTAATGAAGATCACGCCCTTCTGATGCTCCTCCGCCAGATTCCTGGCTTTCAGATATACGTCATGCTTTGCGCCCAGATCAAGGCCGTTTGTAGGCTCATCTAAAATGATCAATGAACAGTTCTCCACGGCAATGGAGCGTCCGATTATGATCTTTTGTATATTGCCGCCGCTGAGCTGGCTTATGATCTGCTCCTTGCTGGAATAGCGCACGCCGTTGGCTTCCAGTACGCTGCCGGAGAAATCATATGCCTCTTTGTCCCTGACAATCCCGAACCGGTTGGAGAACTGGTTGAGGAAGAGGATCTCTATATTTTCAATCAGGCTGTATGTCCTGAACATGCCGTGGGCCCTGGCCTCCGGAGTCATGATAAGCCCCTTCCTTATCATCCCGTGGGTTGTGATATCCCCCACCAGTTCGCCGTTCAGCCTTACACTCCCCTCATCCATTGGACTGATGCCAAATATGGCATTGGCGCACTCCGTTCTCCCGGACCCCACCAGCCCGTAAAATCCCACCACTTCACCTGCGTCAACATGAAATCCCAGATGATGCTTCTCCCCATCATACGTGCAGTCCCCTACCTCCAGTATCACAGACGCATCCTCAGGCTTTTCCCTGATCTTAATAGGCTCCACATTTCCATTCTTCAGCATGGCGCAGATACAGTCTTCCCTGGTGGTCTCCTCCTTACCTGCGGTCATCACCTTAACTCCCTCTGTAAACACAGTGATCCTGTCCGCCACCTGGAACACCTCATCCAGCTTATGAGATATAAATATAATGGAAATATCCATGGATTTTTTAATCTTTGTGATAAAATCCAGAAAAGGAGTTATCTCCCTTTCCCCCAGGGATGCAGTGGGTTCGTCCAGGATCAGCAGCTTTGGCTTGGTGGAAAATGCCCTCACAATTTCAATGGACTGCTGTACGCCTGCGCTGAGGCGCCCCACCGGAATATCCAGTGGGATCTCGATCCCCAGTTCATCCCTGATCTGATAGGCGGTATCCCTGATCCTCTTTTCGTCCAGGATCACTCCCATCTTCGTCAATTCGTTTCCCAGCATGATATTCTGCGCACCGGTAAGATGAGGGATCAGGTTTCGTTCCTGATATACCATGTTGATACCGGCTGCCATTGCTTCCGTGGTGGTTTTATAGCACACCTTATTACCCATGAAAATAATATCTCCGCGGTCCGGCTGGTACAGTCCTGTCAGCAATTTGCATAATGTGCTTTTTCCGGCGCCGTTCTCCCCGATGATCGCATGTATTTCCTGCCTGTGTACGTCAAAGCTCACGTTATTGGTTGCAATTGTGCCGGGAAACGCTTTATAAAGTTCTCTTGTCTCCAATACAATCTCCGTATCGCCGCCCAAAGTGTTTCCTCCTTTTTTATAATGCCGGGAGAAATCCTCCCGGCATATGCCTGTCCGATCCGGTCCGCCTATTTATCCGCTATCATATAGATTCCCGGTCCGTCATTCCAGTTGTACCATGCTTCCTGATCATCAGGATCCCCGCCGTAAAAATCAAATACAGAGTGAATGCTCTGGTTCGGCGCCGGCACGTGGTCCTGGTCAATGATCTTACCGCTGGAATAAATAGTCTCTCCGTAAGCGCTGATGCTGCATCCGTTGTCCCCCGGGGTCAGTCCCTGTATCTGGAGTTCATCCACAAGCTCGCAGATTTTATGGCAGTACAGTTCTGTTGGCTGCGCATACGAATACTTAAAGTTGCCGCCCTTGCGCATGTGTGACCATGTCTCGGATCCGCCGTCCACGCCAATGATGGCCACATCAGTCCCGCCGATGGCCTGGGCCGCTGCTTCATCCGCAGTCACAGCCGCTCCGTCATAGCTGGTGATCAGGATATCCAAGTCTGTCCCATATTTTTCTATAAACCGTTTTGTATAGTTATAGGCCTGCTGTCCCATGGATTCACTGCCGGAAGGATTCAAGGACTCCTCTCCCAAAAGCTTCATGCCGGGATACTGGTCGTAGATGGCTTTAATGGGATCCGTCCTTTCAACATGTACCTGCAGGGACGGAGCTGTGATGACGGCATAGTTGGCATTCCACAGATATTTTTCACCCATATAGTACGCAAACTCCGCTGCCGCCACGCCATTGGGCTGGCAGGAGTTGGCAACCACCCCCGGTACAAGCTGGTTGTCCACATTGTAGACGCCGATCCCATTTTGCCGCGCCTGGAGGATCAGATCCGCAATGCCCACGATCTCCATGTTGTAAATAACGATCGCGTCCACGTCCTGGGTGATGAGGGTCTGCATTCCCGTGCGCGCTTCTTCAGGCTTTTGCTGGCTGAAATAGACTTCGGTCAGCTCCCATCCCCTGTGGGGAGCTTCAATCCGGATCTGGTTATAAGAACGCGTACAGGATTCCGCTTCCAGATTGGAATACAGATACCCCACCTTCAGCGGCCTGTCCCGGGCCACCTTTAAAGGCGGGAATTCCTGCTGAACTGCAGACGTATCCCCTGTATCCCCGCTTTCAGCTTCCGCTGCCCCGGCCTCTGCCGTGGTGTCCGCCGCTGCCGCACTCTCCGATGGCTTTGCTGTCTCCTGGGTCCCTGTTCCCACGGACGGCGTAGTGGTACACCCTGCCAGCATTACTGCGCTCATAGCCATTGCCAATACTCTTAACCGATTTTTTTTCATATGTTCCTTCCCCTTTCTCCTTGTGTTAACGATCAATGGTTTTTGTCCCAAACAGTTTTATATGTTCCATTACCTGCTGCTTTCCCGTCTCTATGGCCGCCTCATATAAAGGACCGGTTATGGTCTTGGGCGGCAGCGCCTTGGCTGTCTCCGCAATCCGGTCAGCCACTGCAATGGACAAGTTGGTAAATGCATTGATTTTATTCATACCGTTGCTGACCGCCGCGTGGAAGTCTTCCACGGAAAGTCCTGATCCGCCATGCATGACCAGAGGAATATCAATGAGGGACCGTATCCTGGCCAGGCGTTCAAAGTCCATTTTGGGCGCCTTTTTATATACCCCGTGTACGGTACCGATGGAGACAGCCAGGGCATCCACCCCTGTAAGCGCTACAAACTCCGCTGCATCCTCAGGCTCCGTATAAAGGGACACTGCGTTCTCCCCCTCCAGGCTCTCATTCCTTCCCACGGAACCAATCTCCCCTTCCACCTCCACATTGCAGGCATGGGCCATTTCCACCACCTTTTTAGTCAGAGCCACGTTCTCCTCAAAGGACAGGGCGGAACCATCGATCATGATGGATGTGCACCCCCTCCTGATCGCCAGGGCACATGCCTCAAAGCTTGCTCCATGGTCAAAATGCAGGCATACCGGAACATGGGTCCTGCTGATCCGGTCAACCAGATACGGATAGAAATTGTCATAATCCACAGGCGCCGGAAAATCCCCCACCATGAGGATCACAGGCGTCCTTGTCTCCTCTGCCGCCAGGAGAATGGATTCCGCGAACAGATGATCTGTGGCGTCAAAGGCCCCTACCGCATACCTCCCTTCAATTGAGTCCCTTAATACCTCCTTCAAACCTACCAATGACATACTTTTTATCTCCTTCCTTTTTCATTTCTTAGGTTAAAACGCAAAAAAGCCAACACGAAAAAATTCGTGTTGGCAATCATGACCAAACATTCTATGTTAGCAAAAACCATCCGTAAGTTTTTACTGTCTTATGACATATGGTATCATACAAAGTTCTTATCGTCAAGATATTTTTAATCAATTTACTTATCTTTATCATATAATACAAATATTATGCTTACAGCATATTGTTTACACAAAATTCCAGTAGGGTATTGTAATTTCAATCAGCGCGCCGCTCCTGTTTCCACAGCAAAAGCCGCCCTCAAATTCCTCCACTACAATGGACTGCATGATGGTCATCCCGATCCCCTTGCTTTTCCAGGGTTCAAACCCCTCAGGAAATCCGGGTCCATTGTCATGGTAAATAAAAGAATAGCTCTCCCCGCAGCGCTTCAATGACAGCCGGATCGCAAGCCGTTTATCTTCCCTGGCTGCATGTTTGACCCCATTGCTGATCAGTTCATTGACCAGAAGCGCCAGGGAGGTGGCCCGGTTGTGGGGAATGATGCAACGTTCGATCTCTGTTTGTATATCCGCTTCCCCTGCATAAAAATCCCGTATGGCCCGAATGATCACATCCACTCCTATGATGCTGTCCGTCTCCTCCTCTCTGGACAGCATATCGTGGATGGACGCGATGCTCTTTACCTGTTTTACCAAAGTGTCCCATGTGTCCGAAATATGTTCCGCCTTAACATACTCCCCGTTTTGGAACAGACGGTATTTCTGTAACTCCATCAGGGAAATGATCATCTGCAGGTTATTTTTAATGCGGTGATGGCTCTCCTGTATCAGAACAGATCTGCCCTTGAGACGGAATGACTCAATGGCAAAGGCCAGTTCATTGGCAATCGCGGACAGATAATCCTTATCCGCCTGCGTATAGGCATAGTCATCATCAAAATACACCTGCAAAAGCCCAAGATAATTGTCCCCGAACTTGACCGGTATACATACCATGGTGTGTATCATGGAAATGTTCATCCGGTTTTCCAACAGATCTCCCAGGTGTACATCCAGATAATTGGTATAAAAAAGCTCTTCTGTGGAAGATATCTGCCTCACCACATCCCTTTTGATCAGAGGGAGTTCATCTCCGTGGAAGTCAAGCCCGGATATGAAACGTACCCTTGCTGAATTCCTGTCCGACACGTACACAATGCTGTTGGCAGCCTTCAGGCTTCTGCTCACCTGGCGCATGAAAAATTTCAGTACATTCTCACTGTCGCTGTCCTGGGACAAAAGCTTGACCCCTGATACGATGGTATTGACAAAGTCCTGCTGCCCGCCTCCATCCCCGGAATCCAAGAGGGAAGCCATGGTCTGTCCGCCCAGCATAAGATAATAAGTTTTCTGTGGTGTGGCCAGCACCTCCTCTTTTGTAAATGTACCAAGGTTTTTGCCTGACCGCAGAACCGATACCGAATCACCGATCTTCAGCATATCCTCCCACTTGCTGGTAAGATATAGAACCGTGGTCCCGCTGTTCTTAAGATTTGTAAATAAAGTGTTGGCCCACATCAGATTGCGGTAAGACAGGTTACCCGCCAGTTCATGCACCACCAGAAGCTTTGGACGCTCCGCATAGCAGCGCAGGACCTCCACCATTTTCTTTTGCTCCGCTGTCAGATGATCCACCCTCATATCAGGTATGGCGCAATCCGTCTCCTTCATGAGATATCCGAATCGTCTCTGTATCTTCTTTCTGGTCATGAACCCGTATTCATGCGATGCCATGAATATATTATCCATCACCGTAAAGCCAGGGAACAGATAGGTATCCATGGTGATATACTGGACCTCCTTATTTCTCAGGCCAATGGCATTCTTCCCATCCACCTGAAAATGCCCGGATCTGTAAAGGGCAGTTCCGTACATGATATGGACCAGTTCATCCAGAGCAGAAATGCTGGTGCATAAAACCACGTGGATCTCAGGCTTTTCGATTGTCAGGTCAAAGCCCCGTACCCTCGTTCCCCTCTGTCCTCCATATAATTGCCTGATCTCTATCAATGCCACAAATATCCTTCCTTTCCCGCCCCCTATCGCAGTATGATCCTGTCTTTCTCAATCAGCTCTTTTGCGATCACCACCAACTTTTTATTCTTATCTCTGCTGAGCTTCTGCAGCCTGGCCATGGCCTCCCCCTCCTTCAGTCCAAACGAGTCCATAAGGATGCCCTTGGCCCTCTCAATATATTTTCTGTCGGACAGATCTGATTTTAACTTTTCCGTTTCCCTTCTGAGTATCCGCCGTTCCTCAAAACGGGCCATAGCCACTTCAATGGATGCCTTCAGTTGTTTCTCATCCACAGGCTTGATCAGGTAACCTAACGCGCCTGCTTCCTTTGCGCTTTCCACAAATGCTTCCGTAAAATGCCCTGTTATGAATATACAGGCCGTCTCATACACCTTAGACACCTGATTAAACAGCGTGATCCCATCCATTCCCGGCATGTTGATGTCCAGCAAAAGCAGATCCGGCCTTAATTCCAATATCTCATCCAGCGCCCTGTCCCCCTTGACCGCGCTGCCAGCCACATGATACCCCAACCGCTGCAGAATCATCTTAAAATTCATCAGTATGATGGATTCATCCTCCGCAATATAGACATTTAAACAACTATCTTCCTTCACAATACCTGCTCCCTTCGCCAATAAAAAGACTGATTATCCCACCTGTTATATGCACAATAACGAAATTATAACAAATTGCATTTACTCCACTTATCTTTAACATAATTTTACGTTTTATATATGGTAAAGTCAAGTAAATTACCGGAAATTACCCGGTAAAAGGAGAGTTTGCGATGAAGATATACGATTACAAGGGCAAGAAAAACCTATGCGGCAAACGGGTCCGGGAAGCCCGCTTAAGACAGCGTCTGTCACAATACGCCCTTGCCGCAAAGCTGCAGACAGAGGGTATACTCATGGAGCAGGACAGCATCAGCCGCATTGAGATAGGAACCCGTTTTGTGGCGGACTACGAAGTAAAGGTGATTGCAAAAATCCTGAATGTGCCCGTGCAGTGGCTGTTGGAGGAAGAATAAAAGGAGAAGTATTTCTCAAAAAAAGAATTGACATTCTGATTTATTTACTATATATTAAGGTCATAATATGGAATTGGGAAGCAGCTTATGGATGGCCCTTCCCGGATAAAGAGGTTACGATTTGCCTTTATACGCTATCAGTGCGTATAAGGGCTTTTTTATTATAAAAATTCAAAGGAGGTAACAAGAATGAATACCGGGAAAACACTTGTCATAACAGGACCTTACGAGGTGGATATCAAAGAATATCCAGTGCCAAAAGCCGCTGACGATGGGCTGGTCATACAGGTGGAGGCTGCCCTGATCTGCGGCTCGGACGGGCATTTTATCAAAGTAAAGCCTGATGCCCCGTTCTGTGACGGGCATGAATTTGCAGGAAAGATCGTCAGCATGGGAAAAGACGCCAACCGTTTTATCCACTGCTATGGCGGGGATCTTAAGCTGGGGGACAGGATTGCCGTATATCCCCATATCACCTGCGGGAAATGCCCAAGCTGCATGTCCCATGGCGCCGGCATATGCGGTGTGTGTGATGACGACTTCATCTACGGCGGTCCTTCTCCCCACCAGAATGACCCCGGTGTACCCAACACCAATCCGGATCTGTATCCTCATTTTAAAGGAGGATTCGGAGATTATGTGTATATTTATCCTGAAACCTTTGTGTGGAAGATACCGGATGATATGCCGGGCGAGATTGCAGCCCTCATGGACCCTGTTGCCGTGGCCATGCGGGCCATTGAGATGGCCATGACTGAAAGCGGAACCTTACAGGAAGGTATCTCAACCAAAACCCACGCCCTTGTGATCGGAGCCGGCCCGATTGGGATCATCGCAGCCATGATCCTGCGCCACATGGGTGTTGAACAGCTTGTCATCACGGACATGATTGACTCCAAGCTTGAAAAAGCCCGGGAACTGGCACGCGTTGACAGGGCTGTCAACCTGTCGGGAATGACGGACCAGGAATGCATTCAGGCCGTCATCCAGGCCACAGACGGCGGCGCGGACCTGGTCCTCCAATGCGCCAACCACTGGAGCGCGACCCTGCAGGGACTTAAGATGGTAAAAAAACTGGGCACCTACATAGAGGTGGGACTCCCCATGAGTATGCTGAATACCCATGAAGTCACAGTATCCCTTCCCCAGCTGATCTTTGAAAGCAATGCACGGATATGCGGCCTGATCGCAAACTCTCCCTCTACCTTTGACAGTGCATTCCGCCTTTTAAAGAAACACAGGGAGATCCCCTTTGGAGAACTCATCACCCACCGTTTTGACAAGCTGGAGGACTATCTGTATACCATACGGAAAATGCCTGAGGAGGGATACCTGAAGGGAGCGTATATTCCCAAAAAATAAACATTGATTTATCCCTGTCTGCAAATATAACCGGTATCCCCATCAGGATACCGGTTCAGACTGTAGACAAAATGGTTCCTGGTGCGATGCACCCGGAACCATTTTGAATTTTATATAGAGATATATTGGTTCGAATATCCAGACAAAAGAACAGGGGTTCCTTAGCCCGCCCTTTCTCCATTTCCAGATTGCCAGTTTCTTTAGATTCATACATGCAAATAAAAGGGTCAGCTCCATTGTCACTTTTGCCAATCCTCTGTACTGTGTATATCTCATTCCATGTTTTTCTTTTCCGTCTGCAAAGACTCGTTCGATGGTTTCTTTCCGTTTCTGATAGATTTCTTTCATCCCTGTCTGATGACGGATTTCCTCCACCTTTTCCATGTACCCCTCCCATACATGGCGGCTTACCACCTTTACATGGTCTTTGCTTCCTGTACATTGGTTTTGATACGGACAATCCTTACACTTTTTTCCATCGCTTTTGTATTCTCGGTATCCATCACGGTTTGTTGTGCTGTATTTTAGGATCTGATTATTCGGGCATAAATAACAGTCAAAGTATTCATCATATACATAATCGCTTTTTCGAAAATACCCTTTCTTTGTCATTGGACGTTTATAGGGCATAACCGGAACCTTTCCTTCCTCGATTAGCGTTCTTGCGATTGCTGGTATCTTATAGCCTGCATCCATTACATAGTATTTAGGATATTTTACCCGTTCGCTTACTTTCCGGTACAGTTCCCAAAAGGATACGCTGTC
>NZ_JBEPLZ010000011.1:0-137172 GCF_040545455.1 Enterocloster citroniae
GCAGGCAGACTTTTCAGTGCGCCTTCCGGGCGCAAGCAGGTAACAGCCCCTTATAGGGGCAGAACAAGCCACCGGCTAAGCCGGTGGTCTTGACTGGTCTGTGAAGCGGATGAGCTTAAGAGAAGGAGAGAGAATATGGCGATTGTGAGACCGTTTGTGTGTGTCAGGCCCCAGGCGGGCAAGGCTGACAGGGTGGCGGCCCTGCCCTATGATGTGTATAACAGGAAAGAGGCCCTGGAAGCGGTAAAGGGGAACCCCCTTTCTTTTTTAAATATTGACAGGGCCGAGACCCAGTTTCCTGATGATGTGGATACATATGACGACAGGGTGTATGACAAGGCCAGGGAGATCCTGGACAGGCAGATCGAAGAGGGGGTCTATGTGACGGATCCCCAGGAAAATTATTATCTGTATGAGCTGACCATGGATGGCCGCAGCCAGACCGGAGTGGTGGCCTGCTGTTCCATTGATGATTATTTAAAGGGCGTCATCAAAAAGCACGAAAATACACGGGAGGATAAAGAGATCGACCGCATCCGCCATGTGGATACCACCAATGCCCACACAGGCCCTATTTTCCTGGCTTACAGACAGGATAATACGGTTAAGGGGATTGTGGAAGGGGTAAAAAAAGAGCAGCCTGTCTATGATTTTGTGACAGAGGATGGGATCGGGCACCGGGTATGGATCATCGGGGACAGGGAGCAGGTTGCAGCCGTGGGACGCGCGTTTGAGCAGATCCCTGCCACTTACATTGCGGACGGGCACCACAGGGCTGCTTCCGCTGTGAAGGTAGGGCTTAAAAGGCGGGAAGCAGATCCCGGGTATACGGGGGAGGAGCCCTTTAACTATTTCCTGACCGTGCTGTTCCCGGATGAGGAACTGATGATACTGCCTTATAACCGTGTGGTAAAAGATCTGAATGGAATGGACCGGAACGGCTTTTTAAAGGCCGTGGCTGAGCGGTTTGAGGTAAAGGAACTGGGTGCAGAGGCATTTGCCCCAAAAGAAAAGGGTGTCTTTGGAATGTTCCTGGAGGATTCCTGGTACTCCCTTAAGGTCAGGCCCCAGGGCTTAAGCAGTGATCCCGTGGAGGGGCTGGACGTGTCCATTCTCCAGAACCAGCTGCTGGAACCTGTTTTGGGCATAGGCGATCCGCGCACGGATAAGCGCGTGGACTTTATCGGAGGCATCAGGGGGCTGGGGGAACTGGAGCGCAGGTGCCATGAGGATATGAAGGTGGCATTTTCCATGTATCCCACCTCCATCAGCGAACTACTCAGTGTTGCGGACGCAGGGCTTCTTATGCCTCCCAAGTCGACCTGGTTTGAGCCGAAGCTAAGGAGCGGGCTGTTTATCCACAGACTGTCATGAGACTGGAACAAAACTGCATATGAGTTTGCATAAATGAACTGTTATGCTGGAAAAATCCCCTTCTGACAGGCGGGCGCATTGAGACGGGCCTGCCTCAGAAGGGGATTTTTCTGCTGTTTATCCTTCTATATGGTATTCCTTCATCTTTCTCCACAGGGTGGAGCGGCTCATTCCCAGCATGGAAGCTGCCTGTCCCTTGTTGAAACGGCAGAAGGCCAGGGCTTCAAGGATCCGGCTCTCCTCTGCCCGGTGGGCGGCGCTGGAGGTCCCGGCGGTGGAAGGCCCGGCGGTGGAAGGCCCGGTGATGGAGGACCCGGCGGATAGTGCGGATAGATCCGGCGCGGATGGCCCGGATGCGGAGTGGCATTCGGGAAATGCCAGTTTGGCGCATTCCAGGTCCACATAATAATCGCTGCACAGGACAGCCATGCGCTCGCAGATGTTAAACAGATGCCGGACATTGCCGGTCCAGTCAGCCTGTGAGAGGAACTGCACCACCTCCGGCGCCATCCGGATACCGGGGAAATTTTTTCCCATGTAATCAGCTGCCAGCAAGGGGATGTCCTCCCGGCGCTGGTTTAAGGGCGGTATGGTGATCCTCAGCACGTCCAGACGGTAGAACAGATCCTCACGGAACAGGTGGTCCTTGACCAGGTTTTCCAGATTTTTGTTGGTGGCGGCAATGATGCGGATATCCACATGGATCACGGAATCGCCGCCCACCCGCATGATCTCCCTCTCCTGAAGTACCCTTAGAAGCTTGGCCTGAAGGGGGAGAGGAATCTCACCGATCTCATCCAGGAAAATGGTGCCGGTATGGGCCAGCTCAAAGAGACCGGTCTTGCCGCTTTTTTGTGCGCCGGTAAATGCCCCGGGAACATAGCCAAAAAGCTCGCTTTCCAGCAGGGTATCGGGAATGGCGGCGCAGTTGACCGCCACAAAGGGGCAGAGGCTGCGGGGGCTGGCGTTGTGGATGCTCTGGGCCAGCACCTCCTTTCCGGTGCCGCTCTCTCCGATGAGAAGGATATTGGAGTTGGTGCGGCTGTATTTTTTTGCGGTCTTTATAACAGAGGCCATGGACGGAGAGGACCCGATCATATCGGAGAAGGTGAGCTTTGCCACAAGGCCCTTTTGATGGAGCTGCTTGCGGATATCACCTTCCAGCCACTGGATCTCATTGACCAGCTGGATGTTCACAATGGACCCTGACAAAAATGTCTGGGTTTTTACAAATGTTTTACTGATGCTCAGCAGGGTGCGGTTGTACTGCAGGATCTTGTTGGCGTATTCATTGTTGTCGGACAGCAGGTTTTTAAGCTCCAAAGGGAAGGGGATGTCAATGATGCGTTTTCCCAGGCAGTCCTTGTCCAGCCCGAAGATGGACTGGGCTTTTTTGTTTGCAGTGGTGACCCGCCTGGAAGGGTCTATGAAAATGATCCCGTCATGGGAAATATCCAGTATGGTCTGAAGGCGCATGGACTTTTCCTGCTCCTTGCGGAATATATGCAAAGCGCGCTTGGCCGAGGAAAGGGCGTCCCAAAATGCCTCCTCGCTGGTTTCTATGAGCATGTTGGGCACGTGGATCATCTGCGCGTATCGGCAGGTGTTAAGCCCTCCCAGGATCACCTGGCAGCCCTCCCGGATCGCCTGGTCTGCCAGGGCTTCGTTGTTCCAGTTGGGGGAGAGGAGGTAGGTTTTAATGGGGACATCGCACAGGTCGGACAGGCCGGTGATCCCTGCCAGCATATTGCCTGCGGCAATAATGCCGATCTGCTTCTGACCGTAGAGCCGGGTGCATTTGCGGATCGTCCTCAGGATATCCGCGGTGGGAACGGAGATCTGGACCACAGGGATGTCACCGGGAAGGTTGGCCAGAATCTGGGCCAAAAGCCCCCGGGTGAGGATGATGTCGGCATCGATCTTTGTATGTCCGGCATTGGAGTTATTCATAATGATCTCGTTCATGACATAGGTTTCCGAATCCTCCTGTTCATGGAAACGGTTGTGCTGGCTGAGGATTTGGGAGGCGTGGGCGATAAAATTTTCACAGGGTACTACAAGGGCTATCTTTACCATGGATCATCTTCCTTCTTTCTTGTCAGGCATACCCTAATGGTACCATAACCCGGAGAAAAATAGAACAATATGTTTTATAAGAAACAAAATGGTGCATCAAAATAAAACGTAGTGGAAATGAGGACAAAAGGAGGGGGAGGTAACAGCTGGTATTAGTGCTAAAAATAATTAAGTATTTTTAGATAAGATCCACAAAAAATCCGGGCTTTCGGAGAGATCAGCATCTTGGCATGGAATTTGCTTTTATAATCAGTATAAAATGCCGGGACAAGGACTGCTGCACGTACCCGGCAGAAGGAATCATAAGGAGGATATCAATGCTGAGAAGAGGAGAGGTATTCCGCAACAGGGCCAAGCGCCTTTTGGCGGAAAAGAAAAAGCTGTCAGCCGCCTGGCTGCAGGCAGCCAGCCCCATAACGGCTGAGATCATGGCTAAGGCCGGATTTGACATACTGATGGTGGACATGGAGCACGGGCCCGGGGGGATCATGGATCTGATCGGCCAGCTGCAGGCCGTATCCCATTATGATGTGGTACCCTTTGTAAGGGTGCCCTGGAATGATTTTGTAACCATTAAGCGGATCCTGGATGCCGGCGTCAGCGGGATTCTGGTCCCTTATGTCAACAGCGCTGAGGAAGCAGCCAGGGCGGTAAGCGCCTGCAAGTACCCGCTGGAGGGGATCAGGGGCATTGCTCCCAGTCCCAGGGCCGGAGGATATGGGATGAACCAGAGGGATTATCTGGATTATGCCAATGAGGAGCTGGATGTGCTGGTGGCGGTGGAGACAAAGACGGCGGTGGACCACATTGAGGAAATTGTTAAGACCAATGGACTGGATGGGATCTTTATCGGTCCCATGGACCTGGCCACTTCCTTTGGACATTT
This sequence comes from Enterocloster citroniae, assembly GCF_040545455.1. Classification (NCBI taxonomy): domain Bacteria; kingdom Bacillati; phylum Bacillota; class Clostridia; order Lachnospirales; family Lachnospiraceae; genus Enterocloster; species Enterocloster citroniae. The sequence goes on from NZ_JBEPLZ010000011.1 coordinate 4,337, forward strand.
CTGCAATCCCAAGGATGAGGAGGTTCAGGAGGCGATCCGCAAAGTGGAGGCAGTGGTCCTGGGATCCGATAAATTCCTGGCAACCGTGGCAGGGAGTTTTGAGGAGGCAAAGAAGCTGTATGAAAAGGGATACAGTATGGTGATCATGATGTCAGACACCACCACGCTGGGAAAGGTTGCCCTGGATCAGGTGGAGCAGTTCAAAGAAATGTATCCCCAGAGATGACCGTGACCGTAGGTAAAACACAAGGAGAAGGAGATTGGGAATATGAAAAAAAGAATCATGGCAGTTACATTGGCAGCAGTAATGGCAGTATCCATGGCAGGGTGTGCGGGAAGCAAGCCTGCCGGCACAAAGGCGGCTGAAACAAAGGCCGCGTCCAATGAAGGTTCGTCCCAAAAAGCGGATACGGCGGACAAGGATACGGCGGACAAGGATGCTGCGGGGACGGAGGCAGCCGGAGCCGGGAAGGCGGATGATGCAGGTGCGGTCAAGGAAGGCGCGGAGGACAAAGGACAGACGGATTTTCCTAAAAAGCCCATTCAGATCATCTGCCCTGTGAAGGCGGGAGGGGATACGGATTATAACACACGTGTGATCGCGCAGTACCTTTCAAAATACCTGGATGTGAATGTGGTTGTCACCAATGTGGAAGGAGGGGCCACCATTCTGGGAATGCAGCAGGTCCTGGACGGGGAGCCGGATGGGTATACCATGGTGATCAATGGTCTGGACGCTTATATCCCCAATATGATGGGCACAACAGACATTACCATTGACAGTTTTAAGACAGTAGGCATTCCGCTGTTTGACAATACCACGGTTCTGGTAGCCAATAAGGCGTCCGGTTATGAGAGTATAAAGGATGTGGTGGAACGCACCCAGGCAGCCCCGGGTACTATTGAGTACGGCATGAAGATCGGCGCGGCAAACCAGGTATACGGAATCGCCATGAATCAGGAGTGGGGAGCGCAGTTCAAACCAATGGATATTGGAAACAATGCGGCCAAGATGACAGCGCTGCTGGGACAGCAGACCGATACGGCCGTTCTTGCCTATGCCCTTGCAAAGGATTATTTTGCAACAGGGGAATTCCAGGCCCTTTGCCTGCTGGGAAGTGAAAAGAATGAACTGCTTGCAGATGTGCCCCTGCCTTCCGAATACGGATTAAAGGACATTGATTGCAGTAAGTGGTTCTGGCTGGGGGTACACCCCGATACCCCGGATGAGGTGGTGGATATCCTGTCAGACGCCTTGGAGCAGGTGACAGAGGATCCTGAATTTGTAAAGACCATGGAGGATAATTACCTGACCGTCAGATACATTGCCAAAAAGGACGCCCAGGATTACGCCGACCAGTTCTACCAGGATACACTGGTGCCATATAAGGACGAATTTTTATCCACCAGCAGCAAGTAAGGTGGAGAAGGGGGTAAAATGTCACATAACAAAAAGGAAATAGGATCAGGCGTGATATTTTTTCTCATTGCAGTTGCTCTGTATGCAGGCTCTTACGCCATTGTGGTCACCACAAACGATGCCATGGGTCCCCAGTTCTTTCCAAGAACCGTTGCCATATGTATGGGGATTCTGGCAGTGGCTCAGGTGGCATCCGGCCTGAAAAAGGAAAGGAAGGAACAGGGATCAGGGGAAAGGAGCGGCTTTAACATAAGGGCCGCTGCCACCATAGGGATCCTCTTTGCATACGCACTATTGGTTCAGACGGTAGGCTTTATCATCATGACAGCGGTCTACCTCCTGGCGCAGATCCTTCTGCTTCTGCCTGAGAAACGTCTGAGATCCGGGAAAGGTATACTGGTCACCGCAGCAGTCTCGGTTGTCACGCCCATATTGATCTACGAGCTGTTCTACCGTGCATTCAGTATATTCCTTCCCACTGGATTATTAGGATAAGGAGGAGGAAAATGCAGCTTATTCAAGGTTTTATGGCAGTGTTCCATCCTGTTACTCTGTCTCTTATTATCGGGGGAGTGGTTGCCGGTATCGTTTTCGGCGCCATTCCGGGACTCTCGGCCTTTACGGCCCTGGCCCTGTTTTTGCCCATCACCTTTGGCATGGAGCCGGTCAACGGTATTGCTTTTCTTATATCTATCTATGTGGGAGGGCTTTCAGGAGGCTTGATCTCAGCCATTCTGCTGGGAATACCGGGCACGCCCTCATCCATTGCCACCTGTTTTGACGGCTATCCCATGGCACAGAGAGGGGAGGCCGGCAAGGCCCTGGGCACTGCGATTGTTTTCTCCTTTGTGGGAGGGATATTCAGCGCCCTTATACTGACCTATCTGGGGCCGGTGATTGCGGGGGTGGCATTAAAATTCGGACCCTATGAGTATTTTGCGGTCATACTCTTTGCCCTGACCACTGTGTCGGGCCTTTCCGCGGGAAATATCAACAAAGGGCTTTTATCCTGTCTTCTGGGCATTGCCTTTTCCTTTGTGGGAATTGACCGTCTCAGCTCCTACACCAGGTACACGGGAGGGATCTCCAGCCTGGCGGCAGGGTTTAACCTGGTCCCGCTTTTGATCGGTACCTTTGCAGTGTCCCAGATCATTGAAACCGCCGCCAAGGGGCCATCGTCCATTCAGCGCGCGCCATCCGCCAGGGTAAAGGGATTTGGACTGAGCCTGAAGGAATTTGTGTACCAGCTGAGAAATGCCATTCCTGCTGCTTTTATCGGATTGTCTGTGGGAATCCTTCCCGGAATCGGGGGAAATGCTTCCAACCTTCTGGCCTATGCTTTTTGCAAAAAGCGGTCCAAGTACCCGGAAAAGTTCGGGACAGGGGTCATGGACGGGATCGTGGCTTCGGAGACGGCTAACAATGCCACCATCGGAGGCGCGCTGATCGTTCTTCTGACCCTGGGGATCCCGGGGGATAACGCCACATCCATGGTGCTTGCGGGTTTCCAGATACACAGCATCACACCAGGGCCCCTGTTGTTTAAGACCAGCGCGGACCTGGTATATGCACTGTTTGCGGCATTTATCATAGCAAACATTGTGATGATGGTGTCTGAACTTTTGGGGCTTCCGCTGTTTGCAAAGGTCCTCAGCATTCCCGGCTCTTATCTGCTGCCCGTGGTGATCGCCTGCTGCTTTGTGGGTTCATTCTCTGCAAACAACCGTGTATTTGATATACTGGTCATGGTGATATTCGGGCTTGTGGGGTATGTGCTCAAGCGATGGGAGTATCCGCTGGCTCCCATGGTGGTGGGATTCATACTGGCGCCTCTTTTGGAGGAAAATGTAAGGCGGTCCCTGATGCGCACGGAAGGCAGTTTCCTTCCCATCCTGACATCACCCATAGCTCTGGTATTTTTTATCCTTACCGCGGTCATGGTGGTCCTGTCTGTGAGAAGCGAGATAAAGGACAGGAAAAAGCAGCGTGAGACATCAACTGTATAGAGGAGGACCGGATGCTAAAATATAGTGATCTGCAATGGAAGGATGGCCTGGATCCACGGGCCATCCAACTTCTCCTAAAGGAGGAGGCGGAAAAGGACGGTCATAAGATCGTGGTCCTGGATGACGATCCAACCGGAATCCAGACCGTCCATGATGTGCCGGTATACACGGACTGGAGTTATGAGAGTATCCGGCAGGGATTCCTGGAACCGGGGAAGATGTTTTTTATCCTGACAAATTCACGAAGTTTTTCCAGACCCCAGACCATACGGGCCCACGGTGAGATCGGGCGCAGGCTGGCAGCGGTGTCAAAGGAGCTGGGTATTGCGTTTGCCGTTGTAAACAGGGGTGATTCGACTTTGCGGGGCCATTTTCCCCTGGAAACCCAAACATTGAGGGAGACCCTTGGGGAGCAGATGGGAGAGGAGATACACGGGGAAGTGATCTGCCCCTTTTTTGCCGAGGGAGGCAGATTTACCATGGACAATGTCCACTATGTAAAAGAGGGGGAATGGCTGGTTCCTGCGGGTGAAACGGAATTTGCAAACGATAAGACCTTTGGCTACCGTTCTTCGGATCTGAGGGAATATATAGAAGAAAAGACCGGGGGAACCGATAAGAAAGAGGATGTGATATGCATATCCGCGCAGCAGCTGCGGTCCGTGGATATAGACGGCGTGGAGCAGATGCTTATGAATGCCGGGGGATTTGACAAGGTGGTGGTAAACGCACTGACCTCCCTGGAGATCAAGGTGTTCTGTATTGCACTGTACCGCGCAATGGCAAAGGGAAAGCGTTTCCTGTTCAGCACCGCCGCGGGATTTGTAAAGGAGTTTGCAGCAGTGGAGGACAGAGAATTTCTCACCGGCCGGGAACTGGTCCCTAAGGGGAGGATGGGGGGAGGTCTGGTGGTGGTCGGCTCCCATACCCGCAAAACCACAGCCCAGCTGGAATGTCTGAGGGAACTGCCAAATATCCGCCTGATGGAGTTTGATTCGGATCAAGTGCTGGACCCGGCCGCCATGGAGGAGGAGATCGCGTCCGTGGTAAGGCGGGAGGAAGCATGTATCAGACAGGGGATCACCGCTGTCGTGTATACAAAGCGGCGTCTGCTGTCCGTAAAAGGGGATACGGGAGAACAGGCCCTGGAGCGGTCTGTTAAGATTTCAGAAGCGGTACAGCAGCTGGTGGGGCGTGTTCAGGAACCACCGGCTTTTATTGTGGCAAAAGGAGGGATCACATCCAGCGATATCGGCACCAAAGCCCTGGGAGTAAAAAGGGCCTGGGTGCAGGGACAGGTCCGCCCCGGAATCCCGGTGTGGAGGACCGGTCCGGAAAGCAGGTTCCCCCACATTCCCTATGTCATCTTTCCGGGAAATGTGGGGGAGGATCATACGCTGCGGGACGTTCTTCAGGTTCTGATGGAGCCCTGGTCCTGATGAGGGGAGGTAGGAACCCTACTCCTGGGGCGGGGCGGATGGAGCCGGAGGCGCTGCCTCTGACGGCGTGGCCGGAACAGTGGGGTCCTTGGTCTGGTAGATGCGTTTCCATTCCTTGGTCCCTTCCACCTTCACCGTCTCACACCGGTTCATGTTCAGGAATTTTACCAGCTCATAGCAGCTGACCCAGATTTCGTTGTTGCTCTCCTTCTGGGATTCGTCAAAGATCAGTTCCAGGCCAAAATGAAGATGGGGCTCATTGATATTGTTGGTGTTTTCCGTGCGGCTGTAGCCGGTGCGGCCCAGGTAACCAACCACATCCCCGGCCTGCACCACGGACCCTTCCTTCAGACCGGACTGATAGGGATAGTTTTTACGGAGGTGGGCGTAATAATAGTACCGCTTGTGGTCAAAACTGCGGATGCCCAGCCGCCAGCCGCCGTACTGGTTCCATCCGATGGCCTCCACATAACCTGATTCCACTGCGATGACGGGAGTTCCCACCTGTCCCATCATATCGTGGCCCAGGTGCTGGCGCTTGAAGCCGTAGCTTCTGGCCACCCCAAAGTCATCAAAATCACTGTAAGGAAATCCTTTGGCAATAGGGGAAAATGCTTTCAGCCCATATTTGGTCACCCATACGGTGGCAGGATCGCCGGGAGCTCCCCCGGCCACGCCGGAGGGAAGATAGGCGGCAGGCGCTTCGCTGGCAGGGATCTCGGCCTGGAACTGGCCCACCATCCCGTCCAGCACCGCGCCGTAGGCATCCCTGTAATATGTATAATATTTCATGTCTTTTGTCAGGTCCGCCATGGTGGTCTCGCCGGTTTTCAGCTTTTCCGCCACGGTCTTCATGTGCTCCGGCTTATATTTGCTGAAGTCACCCCCGTATCTTGCACCCAGGTAGGCAAGCAGATCCACCCAGTTTAAATGGATTTCAGCCTGGCAGGTGTCCACATCATAGCGGAACGCCTGGTTCATGGCTTCCGAGGTTACGGCAAAATCCACCCATTTGATATATTCTTTTTTCTTTTCCTCCTGTTTCTCCTGGCCCGGGCCGTTGGTGTCTTCCAGGGGATTGACGGTTCTGGCCAATCTGGCCGCCTGGCTCATCACTGCCTGGCCGGAGTCTGTCCTGTAAAGGAAGATACTCAGACACAGCAGGCTTAAGGCCAGCATTTCACCGTAAATCACCGTTTTTGTACTGATATGCAAATGCTTCCTGAGCATATGGATAAGTTTCATGATATACCGCCTCCTGACAAGGGTTCCCGGAATATTGGGGCTCTATGTTAATCTTATGTTTGTCCGGGCCGGATTATGATTCCGCGCATCAATTCTTTGGGAGTGCGGGGGAAGATGAACATAAGATGAAAAAAAGTCCCGATTACAGTAAAAAAGTGTGCAAAATGCATAAATGCTATTGATTTGATAGATAGAATATGCTAAAATCATGGTGAAAAACATGTAACCGATTACCTAAATTCAAAGAAAAGTATGGAAAATACAGCAAAACCCATTGGGGAAATACAGTAAAACCGTGTTTGTCCGCGTGGGAGGGGCATGTTTGGGATTTCAACAAGAATAACGAAATATCATTGTTATTTGAAGGAGGGGGAATATTTTTCCTTGCGGAAAACCGGCTTCAGGTTTTGCGGGGAAGCTGTAAGATATAAAATATGTAACCGGTAACATATATAACCGCTAATATAGTTTGGATTATTAAAAAAGGGGGTAGAGGCTGATATGACAATATCTGATATTGCAAAACTGGCAGGTGTTTCTGTTGCAACGGTTTCACGTGTGCTGAACAACAAAGGCTATGTAAAGGAAGAGACCAGACAGAAGATAGAGAATCTGATCCAGGAGAATGGTTACCGTCCCAATGCTGTGGCAAGAAGCCTGACCCGCAGCAATACATCCATGATCGCCGTGATCATGTCCAACAGGCTCAATCCGTTTTTCGCCAATGTCCTGGATGCCATAGAATCCCGGGCCGAGCAGCAGGGATACAGCATCCTGTTTTATAACACCTCGGAGGACAGGGACAAGGAGTGTAAAGCCATTGCCCAGGCCATTGAGCACCGTGTCATGGGGATCCTGCTTCTGCCCGTTCTGGATCCGGACGAGCGGACGGAGGAGCTGCTTGCAGGAGCGGAGGATTCGGGGATACCGGTGGTGCTCATTGACAGGGATTTACATAATAGTGATCTGGATATCGTACTCATTGATAATAAGAAGGTAGTGTACGAGGGAGTCAAACTCCTGATCGAATCAGGCCACAGAAAGATCGGGATCGTCACCTGTCCCGAAGTGGTGAAAAAAGGAAAGACAAGGCTGGACGGTTATGTCCAGTGCCTGAAGGATTACGGCATGGAGATGGAGGATGAATATATTTATCCCGGGGATTTTGATGAGAAGAGCGGATATCAGGCATGTGAAAATCTGCTGGGACTTCCCGATCCTCCCACAGCGGTGCTGGTCACCTGCAGTTCCGCCACCCTGGGCTGCATCCGGTATCTGAATGAGCACAGCCTGCAGATGGGAAGGGATATAGGATTGGTGGGATTTGATGACATTTCCCTTCTGGGCACCCTTGGATATGAAATTACAGTGATGGACAGGCCCATGAAGGAGATGGGGGAGATCGCATACGACCTTCTCACAGAACGCATGGCAAGTCCCGACACAAAAAGGCGCCGCAGGGAGATCCTGCTGCAGACCCGGCTGATCATCCGCGGCAGTGAGAAGCTGCAGGATGTGCAGGCCGTCTCATAGGAGGAATATTTATGACACAGGGAATCGAAGAGATCATCAAAGGAATTTTGGCAGATCCAAAGCTGACGTACCCTCAGAGGCTGACCGCCCTGGCCGGAGCGGCTGAGAACACGCCGGATCCCGTGCCTCTTAGCAGGGAGGCCCAGTGGTTTGCGGACAGGGATATTGTGTTTGATATGGGAGAGGGAAATGCACCGTACCGTCCCAGATATGTGCTCCCTGACTATGATAAGTTTATGAGGCAGGGAAGCAGGTTCCTGATGCTGGATCCGCCCGGGGATATATGGGATGCGGTGTCAAATCTGCTGATCCTTTACCGCCATGTGCCCTCGGTGATCGCGGGGCCTGTGTACATCGGCCATATCGACAGGCTTCTGGATCCCTTTGTAAAGGATGAGGAGGAGGCGCGCCATGCCATCAGGATCTTCCTGACCCATGTGGACCGCACCATCAGCGATTCCTTCTGCCACGCGGACATAGGGCCTTATGACACAAAGGCTGGCAGGATCATCCTGGAGCTGTCGGCACAGATGCAGCGCCCGGTTCCCAATATGTCCCTGATCTACAATGAGCATACCACGGATGAATTTGCCTGCAAGGCCATTGAAACCGGCCTGGTTACGGCAAAGCCCAGCTTTGTGAACGATGCCATGTACACAGCGGACTGGGGGAGGGAATATGCCATTGTGAGCTGCTATAACGCCCTGCCCATCGGGGGAGGGGGGCTGACCCTTGGACGGCTGAACATGAAGAAGCTGGGGGACGTGGCTGAGAGCAGGGAACATTTCCTGGACCACCTGCTTCCGGCCGCAGTGGCAGCGCAGTGTGAGCAGATGGATAAAAGGGATACATATATTTTGGAGCAGGGAAGATTCCTGGAAAATACCTTCCTTTGCTCCGAGGGATTGATCCACAGGGATAAGTTTGTGGGCATGTTCGGAATGGTAGGCCTGGCGGAGTGTGTGAACACGGTGCTGAAGCTCGAAAAACCGGAGGAACGGTATGGGCATGGCAGGGAAGCGCAGGAATTTGCCCTTTTGATCCTGGACCGGATGCATGAGCAGATCAAAGCATATAAGCCCAAGTACGGACGCTTTGAAATGCATGGACAGGTGGGGATCGCAACAGATACTGGGGTCACCCCCAATACCAGGATACCTGTGGGGGAGGAGCCGCCTCTCCATGACCAGCTTTTATTCACGGCCCTGACCCAGAAGCATTTTGCGGCAGGGATTGGGGAGCTGTTTCCCTTTGAGGAGACAGCCAAGAAGAACCCTATGGCGGTACTGGACATTATCAAGGGGGCTTTTGGGGAGGGAATGCGCTATTTCTCCTTTTACTCCAGCAGTTCGGATGTGGTGCGTGTCACCGGTTATCTGGTAAAGCGCTCGGATATAGAGCGGTTTGACGCAGGAGAGGCCTGCCTTGGCAATTCCACGGTGCTGGGAAGCGGAGCCAGCAGGGGACTTCACATTTTTGAGCGGAGCGTGAGACAGGTACCGCAGGAAAAAGACTAACAGAAAGCCGGGTATACGATATGGGAAAGAAGATTTTATACAGCTGCGACACGGGGATCGATGACGCCCTGGCTATTGCTTACCTTTTGGCACAAAAGGAGTGTGAGGTAGTGGGCATCACTGTCTCATACGGCATGGGACATGTGGGAAATGTGTACAGGAATACAAAAGCCGTGCTGAAGCTGTTTGACAGGGAGGATATTCCGGTGGCGATGGGAAGCGACACCCCTTTAAGCGGAATCCCCAATGACTACAGCGGAGGAAGCCGGTTCCACGGGTGCGAGGGCCTTGGAGGGATCCTGGGACCCAGCTCTCCTGAGGATTATGCGGGGGCGAAACCGGAGGAGGCCACCGACTTTATCCTTCAGATGATAAGGACATACGGGAAGGAACTGTACTGGGTCACAAGCGGCCCCCTGACGGATATTGCCAGGGTGCTGGATAAGGACCGGGAAACAGCTGAAAAGGCAGGGGCTGTCTATATCATGGGAGGGGCCATTGCTTCCCCCGGGAATACGGGTCCATACACGGAGGCGCTGGTGGAGGCAAACGTCAGGCTGGATATCCCGGCCACGGCCCAGGTACTGGATTCCAAGCTGCCGGTGGTGCTGGTGGGACTGGATGTGACCAGAAAGACGCTGTTAAGCTTTGAAGACCATGAGCGCTGGCATCAGATCGGCACCAGGAGCGCCCTGTTCCTTTACGAGGCCCTGAAACACTATCTGGGAGCATATGAGAAGTTCCACCCATACCTGGGAGGCTGCGGGCTTCACGATCCCCTGGCAGCCGTGGCAGCCGTCCATCCGGAGATCCTGACCACCATACCCATGCACATGATGTGCTTTACCCAGGGGCCCCAGGCAGGGAAAACGACAGAGAATGTGCTGCGGTGCAATGACAGGGATTATGAGATGAAGGCGGCCGTGTTTGTGGATGTGGATGCATTTTCAAAGGAGTTTTTTGGAAAAGTGGAGGAACTGCTCCGGGAACATTAAGGTGCGGAATGTGAAAGTGACGGAACATTAAGGTGACGAAACAATAAAGCAGACAGATGGAGGTGCATATGGACCGTATCTATGTGGCGGGGTTTGACGTGTTTTATCCGGACTGGAAAGGAAAACGGTATTTTGAGTACCAGGAACTGTGCAGGAAGTATGACTTCGAGATGCAGGCGCAGAAGGCTGCCCCCAATGAGGGGAGGACCCTTGGGGAGAAGGTTTTCCTGAAGAATATCCACTATATTGACAGCAGCGATTACGTGGTTGCCAACCTGAATCCCTTCAGGGGCAGGGAGCCGGACAGCGGAACCTGTTTTGAGATCGGATATGCCTATGCCCTTGGGAAAAAGATATACGGCTATCTGGAGGATGGCCGGACCATGATGGAGAAGACCGGGGCCGGGACAGATGAGCAGGGTTTTACGGTGGAGGATTTTGACATGCCGGTGAACCTGATGCTGGGATGCAGCATGACGGTCATTCCGGGAGACCTGGAGCATTGCCTGGAGCAGATCCGGGAGCGGGAGCAGGCGGAAAGGAGAGTCTGATGGGACATTTGCTGGAAGTAAAGGATGTAACAAAGATCTATGAAGGCGGCGTGCTGGCCAACCACAATGTGAACTTTACAGTGGATGAGGGTGAGATCCATGCACTGGTGGGGGAGAACGGAGCAGGCAAGAGCACGCTGATGAAAATGCTGTACGGTCTGGAGGGCATTACCTCAGGCCACATCTACTTAAACGGCAAGGAGCTGAAGCTGCAGTCCAGCAAGGAGGCCATTGAACACGGAATCGGTATGGTGCACCAGCATTTTATGCTGGTGGATTCCCTGACAGGGGCGGAGAACATGATGCTGGGGCTGGAAAAGACCGGTTTTGTGTCCAACAAAAAACGGGACATCCTGATCACGGACGAGGTGGCCAAAAAATATAATTTTGAAATTGACGCTTCCAGGAGAGTCAGGGACATGAGCGTTGGAATGAAGCAGAAGCTGGAGATCCTTAAGATCCTCTACCGCAGTGCCAAGCTGATCATCCTGGATGAGCCCACGGCCGTGCTCACACCCCAGGAAACAGAGGAGCTGTTTGAGCGGCTGATGGAGCTTAAGGAGCGGGGGATGACCATTATCTTCATATCCCACAAGCTGAATGAAGTGAAGCGCATCAGCGACAGGATCACTGTTTTAAAGGGCGGCGTCACCAAGGGGACGTATCTTACAAAGGATGTGTCCGAGGAGGATATCTCCAACCTGATGGTGGGAAGGGAAATCTCCTTTGAGTATGATAAGGCCCGGGTGGAGGCAGGGGAAGTGGTGCTGAAGGCCCAGAACCTTACGTACGTGGACAAGTTTAAGATCCCCAAGCTTTCCGGGGTAAGCATGGAGGTAAGGAAAGGCGAGATCGTAGGTATTGCAGGTGTTGAGGGAAATGGGCAGAGTGAGCTGATCTCCATTATCACAGGCAACATGCGGGCCCTGGAGGGAAGGATCTTCCTCAATGGACAGGATATTACCAATGAATCCGTTACCAATATCCGAAAGATCGGCATGTCCCATGTGCCTGAGGACCGTATGATCGAGGGCTGTGCTCCTGAGATGAGCCTGCAGGAAAACCTGATCGTATCCAACATTGACACCTTTGCCAATAAGTTCGGCATGGTGGAGAATGCCAAGGTAAAGGAACACTGCAGGGAGCAGATCCATGAGTTCATGGTCAAGGCAAAGGATGAAAACCAGTCCATCGGCAGCCTTTCAGGAGGCAATATCCAGAAAGCCATTGTGGCCAGGGAGTTTATGGCGCCAAGCGACCTGCTTGTGTTAAACCAGCCCACCAGGGGCGTGGACGTGGGGGCGATTTCCTTTATCCATTCAAAAATCCTTGAGATGAGGAGCCATAACAAAGCCATCCTGCTGTCTTCAGCGGATCTGAATGAGCTGATCTCACTCAGCGACCGTATCCTTGTGATGCACAAGGGGAAGATCGTGGGAGCCCTTAGCAACACGCCGAAGGTGACCGAGCAGGAGCTGGGGCTTTATATGCTGGGTCTTAAAAAACAGGAAGGGTTGGGATAAATCATGGAGAATAAGAATCAGAATAAAAAGCCATTTGATATCATGGATTATTTCAGTGTCATGCGGATCGCGGCAGCTCTGCTGCTCTCCATCCTCCTTGTCTTTGTCATCATCTTTTTTGTCAGCCAGACACCTGGGCTGGCTATCCAAAAGCTGATGCTGGGACCCCTGGAGACCAAGAGAAGCTTCTTTAATGTTGTGGTAAGGGCCATTCCTCTGGTATTCACCGGTCTGGGGCTGACCCTGTGCTTAAAGAGCGGTATTTTCAATATCAGTTCAGACGCATCCTTTTACATGGGCGCAGTTGTTGCCACCGCCATTGCCATTGCATGCCCCCTTCCAAACGGCCTGCACCAGCTGGCGCTGATCCTGGCGGCAGCCGTGGTGGGCGGTGTGATCTCCATGCTGCCTGTCATTGTAAATAAGTACACCAAGGTAAACCCGGTGGTGCTGGCCATTATGGCCAATTCCATTTTCTATTATTTCGGGCTGTCCATTATCAGTTCCTTTTTCCTGGAGAAAAGCGGAAGCTGGGGAAGCTACAAGTTTCCGGACCACGCAAAGCTGGGGACCATGATCAAGGGGACCACCCTGCACTACGGTTTTGTCATTGTCATTGCGGTGACCCTGTTTGTGATCTTCCTGATGAACAAGACCTCCTTTGGATACAAGGTGCGGGTGACGGGAAGCAATCCGGCCTTTGCAAAGGCTTCAGGCATTAAGACCGGGTTTGTGATCCTGATGGCCCAGTTTATCGGCGGAGCCATTGCCGGCATGGGAGGGGCCATTGAGATCGTGGGAGTGTACAAGCGTTTCCAGTGGCAGTCCCAGACCGCTTACGTGTGGGACGGACTTCTGATCTATATGCTTGCCAACGGCAACCCCACCTTTATTCCACTGACTGCATTCTTTATCGCATACCTGAGAGTGGGTGCGGAAATCATGTCCAGGTCAACGGATCTGGATCCGGAGATCGTGACATTTTTACAGGGGATCATCATCCTTCTGGTTGCATCCCAGAGATTCCTGTACTTTTTGAAGCAGCGCCATGACCAGAAGATGTCCCTTAAACAGGCAGAAGCAGAAGAAGGAGGTGCAGCAGCATGATGGAGTTCTTTTTATCACCCACATTCTGGAAAACAGTGCTGGCAAGTACAACACCGGTTATGCTTGCAACCCTTGCAGCTAATATGATGACAAAATCAGGGATATTCAACCTGGCCATTGAGGGAACCATGCTGATCTGCGCGCTCACAGGCGTGATTGCCAGCGCCTTTACGCAGAACCTGTGGGTCGGCTGCCTGACGGCCGTGGTCATGGGAGTGTTCATCTCGTTTGTATTCGGCTATTTTGCCCTGGTCATGAAAGGGGCCATGAATGCCTGCGGCGTTGCCGTGAACCTTATCGCAACCGGCGGGACCGTGTTTGTGCTGGTTATGCTCACGGGCAGCAAGGCCAACTCCAGCGCGCTGAAAAGCCTTACCTTCCCTGTTGTGAACATACCGGTCATAAAGGATATACCGGTCCTGGGAACCATATTTTCCGGACAAAACCTTGTGACCTACATAGCGTGGGGGATCGTGGCGGTGACCGCATGGATGCTCTATAAGACAAAACTGGGCATCAATATCCGGGCCGTGGGAGAGAATCCGGCAGCGGCAAAGGCAGCTGGGCTCAGCGTGCTAAAGCACCAGTTTGCAGCCCTTGCCATCTGTGGGATATCCTGTGCCTTTGGAGGCATGTATCTTTCCATGGGCGCTCTTAAATCATTTACAACAGGAATGGTGGCGGGCAGGGGTTACATGTCCCTTGCAATGGATGCCATGAGCCAGGGCAATCCCATTGTGGGGTGTTTAAGCTCTTTGCTTTACGGATTTTCCGATACCATCACCGTTTACCTGCAGCTTTACAGCAAGATCGACCTGAAACTCATTGAAGCGTTCCCATATCTGTTTATCATCCTGGTGCTGGTCATTATCCAGTCCATCCGGAAAATGGTAGCGCGCAGAAAAGAAAAGCTTGCAAGCCTGGAGCAATTACGCTCCCAACAGGCAGCATGATAAACAGTGTACTCTCATAGTTTCCTGAGACTTGGGGAATACACAATAACAAAGAGGAGGACAATAAAAAATGGCACAGGAATATTATGATCCATGGTCAAACACAAGAACAAAAAATGGTCTGGAGGCAGATCTGGTCATCTCTGCAATGCAAAAGTGCATCAGAAGGGCGGAGGAGGAAACGGCCCTGCGCATGGCATATGAGCTTTACATCACATCCACATTCCATGAGGAGAAAATGTGGAACCGTCTGTTGGTGATCTCTGTGGAGGATGTGGGCTTTGGGGATACCCAGGCGCCTGTTTTTGTAAAGACCATGTACGACCTTCACAAGGAATACCCATATATGGACGGGGACAGGCCTATTTTCTTCATGCATGCGATCCGCTATATGTGCAGATGCCAGAAAGAGCGCTCAACAGACCATATCAAGAATATCATCATGAAGGAATTTGAGGCGGGATATGTTCCTGAGATCCCGGAATATGCAATCGACATGCATACCATTAAGGGAAGGGCAATGGGAAGGGACGTCTTCTATTTCCTGGATGAGGCCAGCAAGGTACAGCCGCTCTGGGATGAGTATGATGATTCCTACCGTTTAAAGCTTTATGAAATGTGTAAAAAAGAAGCAGAACAGAAAAAGGAGGACAAGTAATGATGAAGAACTGGAAAAGGATTGCAGCACTGGCAATGTCAGCCGTAATGGCGGGCGCAATGCTCACAGGCTGTGGCGGCGGAGGCAAAACCACAGAGGCGGCCAAGGGCAATGAGCCAAAGGCAGAGGCCGGCGCACAGGCGGGTAAGGATGCAGGTGAAGCAGCTGACAGCGGCGAGAAAAAGCAGGTATATGTGTTCATCCGCGACAGGGGCGACTTGTCCTACTGGGACAGCATGGCAGCAGGCGGCGACCGCGCCGTGGCAGATTACGCAGACAGGGCGGACGTGCATGTGGTGGAGACAACGGCTGACCTTCAGGCAAACCTGCAGGCCATGTATGAAGCCGCTGATAAAGGTGCTGACCTGATCATCACTGCTTCCGACTTTAAGGACAACCTGGTGGAGGTTGCCAATGAGTATCCTGACATTGCCTTTACCATTATCAGTGAGGATGTGATCGACCAGTGTGAGAACAACAATGCATACGGCGTGGACTTTGCCACAAGCCAGGCAGCGTTCCTGGGCGGTATTGCTGCGGCTGATGTTGCAGCCAACGGCGCAGAGGGCATGGATCCCACCAATGTGATCGGCTTTATCGGCGGCATGGACGAGTCCCTGGTCATCCAGGAATTCCTGTGGGGTTATATCCAGGGCGCCCAGTACTACAACCCTGACATCAAGATCGTATACAACTATGTAGGCGCATGGAATGATCCCGACACAGCCAAGACCCAGGCCATGACCCAGTACAACGATGCAGGTGCGGACGTGATCTTTGCGTGTGCAGGCGGATCCGGCAACGGCGTCCACAATGCGGCGGAGGAGGCCCAGAAGTTCGTGATCGGTGTGGACAGCGACCAGTCCCAGCTTTATGAGGATGACAAGGCGATCCAGGAGAAGTTCCTGACCTCTGTTGTGAAGGAAGTGGGCAATGCTGTTTACAACGTGATCGGGGAATACCTGGACAACGGCACTCTGCCATATGGAGAGTATGAGGTCCTTGGACTGTCTGACGGCGCTGTAGGCATTGTGGAAGGCGACCAGTTAAACGGAGCACTGTCCGATGAGGGCAAAGCGAAGTTAGAGGAAGCAAAGGCCGGAATCGCGGATGGCTCCATTGAAGTTAAGAGCGCCATCGGCAAGGGACAGGATGAGGTAAAGGCATTTATTAATGAGAATTGCCAGTAAGGGAAGAAAAGGCAGCTGATTGGAATGCTGGAAGATTGGAAAAAAGAAAGATAAGATAAAAAAGAGGTAAACCGCGCGATGGCCCCAAAGCACAGAAGAGTTTGTGCCTTGGGGCTATCGTGTGGTTTGCCTCTTTATTTCATTTCTTATTGTGAGTTAAATAAGGAAGATATCACTTCCGCCAATGCATCAGCCAGTTCCTGATGCCCCTCTTTTGTCAGATGCATAAAGTCATAATGGTTCTGTTCCGTTACCACGGTATTGGCGTCCAGATAATGGCACCCCATCTGGGATGCGATCCCTTCAAATTCTTGGGCCAGGCCTTCTGATTTCTCAGCGCAGCCCATACCCATGGTCTTGCCAACCTGTGTGGCCTCATAGCGCTTGTCAATGGACTTGGGCGTGACCACCAGGATGTTGGCCCTGCCTGTTCTCCAGGCGTCAAAAGTGGAAGCAGCCTTGGCAATCAGGCGCTTTAGGCCCAGGGCAATGCACGCGGCGGAGGCGCCGAAACGCTCCTTTGTATCATTGGTCCCCAGCATGATGACCAGCAGGTCCACCGGCTCGTGGCTCATGAGACAGGGATAGATGTAGTCCAGGCCGGACAGCCCCTCGTGGATGGGGTCTGAAAAGCAGGTGGTCCGTCCGGACAGCCCTTCCTCTATGATCAGATAATCATCCCCCAGCTGTTTCTGCAAAAGGCAGGTCCAGCGCTCCTGCTCATCATAGCGGCCGTCATCCGAAGCGCGGTAGCCGTGGGTGTTGGAATCGCCGAAGCATACAATATGTCTTTTTTCCATCAGCGCGCCTCCTGGATCTACAGGTCCTTTGTATCTTTAACAGCCTGCCTGATGTCATGGTACAGGGCCGCCAGCTGTGGATCGTCAAGGGCCACGGGCAGGAATGGAAGCCGTGGGTCACCCATGGGACAGCCGTCCAGGGAAATGATCCCCTTTACAGCACCGTGCATGGATGCAAAGGAGCAGAGACGGTAGATCAGAGGCGTCACCAGGTTCTGTACCATCTGTGCCTTCTCCCATTCGCCCCGGTTAACCAGATCGTCCATCTTTAAATATAATTCAGGCATGGCGCCGTAGGTGCCGCCGATCCCTGCGTCAGCGCCCATGAGACGGCCCGCGATAAACTGCTCGTCCGGTCCGTTGAATACAAGGAAATCCTTTCCGCCGGCCAGCTTAAAGCGCAGGATGTCCTGGGCCGGGTCGGAAGAGCATTTGATGCCGGCTACTTTTTCATTCTCCAGCATACGCCTGAACAGGTCCATGGAAAGGTTGAAGCCTGTGAGCTGGGGGATGTTATAGATGAAAAATGGGAGATCCGCTGCCTCTGTGATCCTGGTCCAGTGCTGGAACACGCTTTCTTCGCCCATGCGGTAGTATACACATGGAACAGCAGAGGTGGCATTGGCGCCGGCTTTTTCTGCGTGCCTTGCCAGTTCTTCGGAATGCCTGGTATCCGGGCAGCCCACGTGAACAATGATGTTCATCCTTCCGGCCGCTTCCTCCAACACGGTTTCCGTCACCGCCATCCGCTCCTGCGTATCCAGCAGAAAGCCTTCCCCCGTACTTCCGCACACGTACATCTGCCGTATCCCCTTGTTGTAAAAATAATTGACCACGGCCCTGACAGCCTTTAGATCCACACTGCCGTCCGGCTGAAAGGGAGTGTTAAGAGCAACGGTGACCTGTTTGAATTTGTTGACATCATACTTTGACATAATATTTCCCCGCCTTTTATAAAAGATTCATTGGTGCCCTTGTCTACCGAGGGTATCATAGTTGAATCATACCATTGAGAAGACAAAAAATCAATAAAAAGCAGAAACTTTTTTTTGTTTATATTTTATGTTGAAAAAATTTTTTATACATGCTATAGTTGAGTTAATATAGAAAAAATGCATAAAAAAAAGCAGGAGGAGAACAAATATGTGTGAAAGTGTGCTGGAACAAATCAAAGGAGGCCTGATTGTTTCCTGCCAGGCATTAAAAGAGGAACCGCTTTACAGTTCCTATATCATGTCGCGGATGGCATATGCAGCCATGCTGGGCGGGGCGGTTGGGATCCGGGCCAATACGGTTGTGGATATTGAGGAAATAAAAAAGACAGTGGATCTCCCTATTATCGGAATCATCAAGGAAGTATATGGAGACTGTGACGTATACATCACACCAACGATGAAGGAGATCGATGCCCTTGCCGCCTGTGGTGTGGAGATCATTGCCACAGACGCGACCTGCAGGCAGCGCCCGGATGGCCGGACATTGGAAGAATTTTTCATTGAGGTACGGGAGAAATACCCCGACCAGCTGTTTATGGCTGACTGCTCAAACTATGAGGAGGGGATCCGTGCGGCGGAGATCGGCTTTGATCTGATCGGCACCACTATGAATGGATATACCAGTTATACGCTGGGAGCACAGCTGCCTAATATCGATCTGATGAAACGCCTGGTGAAAGACTGCGGCAAACCGGTGATCGCAGAGGGCGGGATCTGGCTTCCGGAGCAGTTAAAGGCCGCCCTGGACGCAGGGGTGCTGGCAGCGGTTATCGGAGGAGCCATCACCAGGCCCATGGAGATCACAAAGAGGTTTGTGTCCGCCATCCGCTAGGCAGGGATTTATTTTATGACAGGATTTAAGACAGAGGATTTAAGACGGAAGATTTAAGACAGACAGGAGGTTACTATGCAAGGAGACTTTTTGATAAAAGTAAGGGCGGTATATAATCAGTTTACAAAAGCGGAAAAGAAGGTGGCGGATTATATCCTGCAGCATCCCAAGGATGTGCTGTTTATGTCCATCACGGACCTGGCCGAGGCCTGTGATGTGGGGGACACCAGTGTGTTCCGTTTCTGTAAGACCATGAATCTGAAGGGGTATCAGGAGTTTAAGATGATGTTGTCCCTGAGCCTTCACGAGGGGGACGGCAAGGACATGGAGCGGCTTGCCGGCAATATCAGCCTGGAGGACTCTTTTGAGGAACTGTCGCAAAAGGTGCTCAATACTAATATCAATGCCCTGACTGAGACATTTTCCCTTCTGAATACGGAGCATTTCCTGAAAGCCATCGACTATCTTGGACAGGCGGACAGAATCTGCTTTTTCGGGGTGGGCGCCAGTCTTCTGACCGCCCTTAAGGCAACCAATAAGTTCCTTCGCATCGAACCCAAGGTGTATTGTATGCAGGATTCCCACATGCAGGCCATGGTGGCGTCCATGATGAAAAAGGAGGATGTGGCGGTCCTGTTTTCCTATTCCGGCGCCACCAAGGATACCATTCATGTGGCGGAGGTGGCAAAAAAGGCAGGGGCGAAGATCATCTGCGTTACCAGATTTGTAAAATCACCTTTGACCTCCTACGCGGACCTGGTGCTTTTGTGCGGGGCAAATGAGGGACCGCTTCAGGGCGGCTCCACCTCTGCGGAGATCAGCCAGCTGTTTTTGATCGACTTAATGTACTCAGAATATTACAGGCGTTATTTTGATGTTTGTAGTAAAAATAACGAAAAAACTTCGGCCTCTGTCCTGGAAAAACTTTGCTAGGTGGAAAAACTGTCGAATAAAATAGAAAAAAATATTTTTTTTTATAATTTATTGACAAAATTATTTTTCTTATATATAATGAGTTTATCAAATATTTCAAGGAGGAGAAATCATGAAAAAAGTTTTATCTCTTGGTTTGGCAACAGCATTAGCGGTTGGAGCCCTGTCTGGCTGTGGCGGAGGCAAACCGGCAGAGACCACTGCAGCGCCTGCAGCAGCGCAGACTACCGCAGCGGGGGCGGACGCTGAGACAACAGCAGGATCTGCTTCGGAAGTGACGGAGATCACCTGGTGGGCATTCCCCACATTTGGTGTGGATACCGGTTATGAGCAGGAGGTGGTTGACGCATTTAACGCCGCTCATTCCGACATAAAGGTTAAGGTTGAGTACATAGACTTTACATCCGGACCGGATAAACTGACGGCAGCCCTTACCTCAGGCACTGCACCTGATATCCTTTTTGACGCCCCGGGCCGTATCATTGAGTTTGGCGAGGCGGGATACCTGGTTTCCCTGGATGATATACTGGGTGACCTTAAGAGCGACCTTACCAGCCAGTCACTTGTGGAAACCTGCGTGGGCGCGGACGGCACAGCCTGGATGTATCCGATTTCTTCCTCTCCATTCTATATGGGTCTGAACAAGGAAGCGCTGGAGAAAGCAGATGCGCTTCAGTACGTGAACCTGGAAGGGGACCGTACCTGGACAACGGAAAACTTTGTTAAGATGTGTGAAGCCCTTCGGGATGCAGCTCCCACTCAGGTTCCGGGTATTGTATACTGCGGCGGACAGGGCGGCGACCAGGGCACCCGCGCACTGGTGAACAACTTATACGGTTCTTCCATCGTGGGTTCTGACGGAACGTGGAACATTGACGCAAACGGTGTTAAGGCCCTTACACTTTTAAAGGAAATGTACGATAACAAGTCCATTGACGCTGGATTTGATATGGCTGCTGCTGATGAACTGCAGAAGTTCCAGCAGGAGACCTGCGCCATGACCTTCTGCTTTGGCACATCCGCAGAGATCACCTACGCATCTGAAGATTATACCCAGATCGCAGTGCCATTCCCATCTGAGGACGGCAAGCCTTCTCTGGAATACCTGGTAAACGGTTTCTGTGTATTTGATAATAAGTCAGATGCCCGCGCAGCCGCATCCAAAGAGTTTATTAAATTTATCTGTGACGATCCTGAATGGGGACCAAAGAGCGTGGTTAAGACCAATGCATTCCCGGTCCGCACCTCCTTTGGCGATTTATATCCCGGAGACGAGCACAAAGCTATGCTGGCTTCCTGGAGCCAGTACTATGGCCCTTATTACAACACACGCGCCGGATTTGCCGCTATGCGTCCTCTGTGGTTCAACATGCTGCAGCAGGTATTTAACGGTACCGACCCACAGGCGGCAGCAGATGAGTTTAACGCATCTGCAAACAGCAACTAACTGAAATATACCATGGACTCCCTTCCTCTGCCGGGTGCGGGGGGAGGGAGTCTGCTTTCAGAACATGTTTGGATGGGATGTTTCCTGCATCCGTTCAGAACGGATATTTTGAACCAATCTTTAGAGAGGAATGAAAGAATATGGAAAAAACAACTGTTTCCAAGCAAAAGGAGAGAAGGCCCGGGAAGAAAAAGGCGCCGGCGCGCAGCATGGTCCTTCAGCGCAGGGAGACCATGGTCTCATATCTGTTCCTGCTTCCGGCATTGTGTTTCTTTGTGGGATTTGTCATCACTCCTATGGCAATGGGTGTTATTACCAGCTTTACCAACGCCAGCTTTGCGGATCCCAAAGGAACGTTCGTGGGTTTGGAGAATTACATCCGTCTTTTTAAGGATAAGATATTCCTGAAATCGGCTGTCAACACCGTGATCATTGTGGCAGTCTCAGTTCCCGCCGTTACCGCATTCTCCCTATGGGTAGGCTCCGCTATCTACAGAATGCGTTCCGGTATCCGTTCATTTTTCCGCTGCGTCTTTTACCTGCCGGTAGTCACCGGTTCGGTAGCGGTTGTTGTGGTCTGGAAGTGGATGTTTGACAAATATGACGGTCTTCTCAATTATGTGATCAGGAGTTTTGGGGGCCAGCCTCTTCCCTGGACCGCCAGCGAATCCATGGCTTTGTGGTGTATCATCCTGATCCTGTTCACTACCTCCATTGGCCAGCCCATTGTCCTCTATGTAGCTGCCCTGGGCAATGTGGACAGTTCCCTGGAGGAGGCTGCCAAGGTTGACGGCGCCAACAGCTTCCAGGTATTCTGGCGCATCAAGTGGCCATCCATCATGCCCACCACGCTGTATGTTGCCGTCATCACTACCATCAACAGCTTCCAGTGCTTTGCCCTGATCCAGCTGCTGACTTCAGGCGGGCCTAATTACAGCACCAGCACGGTTATGTACCTATTATATGAGATTGCGTTCAAGACAACCAAGGAGTTTGGCTATGCCGATGCAATGGGTGTCGTCCTGGCAATCGTGATCGCCCTGTTCAGCGCCCTGCAGTTTAAGGTCATGAACGGCGGAACAACAGAATAGGAGGACAAAACATATGACAGGCAAAAAGAAAATATTATCTCCTTATTATGTGGTCACGGTTATCATCCTTGTGTTCCTGGCTGTATTTTTCCTCTTTCCCCTTTATTGGATCGTCACCGGATCTGTAAAGGAAAAGAGCGATATCATCATCAAGTCGGGTGAGATGGTCAAATGGATCCCCACCACTGTTTCCTGGGACAACTTTGCAAGGCTGTTTAAGAGCAAGACAGAACTGTTTGGCATAGGTATGCCCATGGCGATCCGGTGGCTGTTCAACAGCGTGTTTATCTCGGCGACAGCCATGATACTTACCTGTATCACCGCATCCCTGGCAGGCTATGTCCTGGCAAAGAAACGCTTCTGGGGTAAAAGACTGATATTCAGCCTTTTTGTGTGCGCCATGGCGCTTCCCAAACAGGTTATCCTTATTCCATTGATGAAGGAAATGTCGGATCTGGGATTGATCCACTCCGTGTGGGGCTCCATGTTTGCAGTGATCTGTCCCGTGGTGGGCTGGCCCTTTGGCGTGTTCATGATGAAACAGTTTTCTGAAAATATCCCTGTTTCCCTGCTGGAAGCTGCCCGTATTGACGGCGCCGGTGAACTGACAACCTTTATCAATGTGGCGTTCCCCATCATCAGACCGGGATTCGGCGCCCTGGCGATCTTTACCTTTATCAATTCCTGGAACGAGTATCCTCTGCAGCTGGTCATGCTGACCCAGAATGAGTCCAAGACCATTGCCCTGGGTATTGCCAGCAAGCTGAGCGAGATGTCCAATGACTTTGGGCTTATTATGGCAGGAGCTGCCCTGGCTTCTGTTCCTATCATTATTGTGTTCCTTTGCTTCCAGAAGTATTTCACCCAGGGCATTACCATGGGTGCTGTTAAGGGATAAGAGCAGAGCCCGGCCCTTGGCGGCCCGGCACTTGAAGCATGAGATGGTTCGTGATAGAATACCATTAGGTTCTATTTTACATGTGGAGAGGAGAACGGATCATCATGGAAAATTTTGAGTTTTTTATACCCACCCGGGTGATATTTGGAAAGGAAACCCATTTGCAAGTGGGAAAAATTGTAAAAGAATATGGTTTTCACAGGGTATTGGTGCATTTTGGCGGAGCCAGTGCCAAAAAGACAGGGCTTTTGGATGCGGTCCTGGACGCCCTTAAAGCTGAGGGGATCGGCTGTGTGACCCTGGGCGGAGTGCAGGCCAACCCTACGTTATCCATGGTAAGGCAGGGGATCGAACTGTGCCTTAAGGAACATGTGGACTTTGTGCTGGCAGTGGGAGGCGGAAGCGTGATCGATTCGGCCAAGTGTATTGCGGACGGAGCAGGCAATCCGGGAGTGGATGTGTGGAGCTACTTCCGCCATGAGGCGGTTCCACGTACAGCGCTGCCTGTGGGCACCATCCTTACCCTTTCGGCTTCCGGCAGTGAGATGAGCGCGTCCTGCGTGATCACTAATGAGGAAAACGGATTTAAAAGAGGCTTTAACAGTCCTACCCACCGCCCCCTGTTTTCCATTTGCAACCCTGAGCTGACGTACAGCGTGAGCAGATATCAGACCGGCTGCGGCACGGTGGATATTACGATGCACACCCTGGAGCGGTACTTTACCCGGACCAGGGACACCATGCTTACGGACCGCATTGCGGAGGGAATCCTGAAGTCCACCATTGAGGCGGGAAGGATCGCGGACAGGGAGCCGGACAATTATGAGGCGCGTGCGACCCTTATGTGGGCGGGAAGCCTTTCACACAACGGACTGACCAGCGCGGGCAGAAGCTTTCTGATGCAGGTGCATCAGATGGAGCATGAACTTTCCGGCATGTATCCGCAGATCGCCCACGGCGCGGGCCTTTCTGCCCTGTGGCCGTCCTGGGCAAGATATGTGTGTTCCCATGATGTGAGCCGGTTTGCCAGGTATGGGGTGAATGTGTGGAATATTGACATGGATTTTGAAAACCCCATGAACACGGCTCTGGCCGGAATACAGGCCACCGAGGATTTCTACAAGAGCCTGGGCATGCCCGTGACCTTAAAGGAACTGGGCGTGGAGCGGGACCGTATTGAGGAGATGGCTGAAAAGTGCACCAATATGGGCCAGCGCAAATTGTCAGGAATTGTTGAACTGGGCAAGGAAGAAATGATAGAGATCTATGGCATGGCCATGGGGGAATAAAAAACAGAGAAGAAATGAACATACGGGCCAGCGGTTGATGAGAACCGCTGGCCCGTATGTTCATACAGGGCAGAAATCATTTCACCACAAACCGCTCCGGCATATGGATCATCTGCCCTGCAATGATCACATCAGGGTCTGTAATGGTATCACGGTTGCATTCATATATTTCCCGCCAAAGGGATGGGTCGTGGTACCACAGGTTTGCCAAGCTGGAAAGGCAGTCTCCTTTCCGGACCATGTATTCGTGTCCCCATCCGTCACTGTTGACTTGGTAATAGGCGGGCTGCCGGTCCATGAAGAAGTGGGTGCCCAAAGGCATGGTATGTTCCACCCCGTCTTTATCCAGAACGCGGAAATACAGGGTTACTTTTATGGTTTTTCCCTTCCCTTTATAGGCTTTGTATTTGTCAGGAAGCAGGGAGAACCAGCGGTCCGGCTCCGCATCGGGATTGGCCCGGTATACGGATGTGGGAGCTCCGTTCACGGCCTCCACGGAGGAGATGGCCATGGGCTCAATAGAAGCGCCCTCGATCCGTTCTGTTTTTCCATCCATCTCCACTTCGCTGAAATAGGAGACATCCGTGTCCAGGCTGAAGTAGGTGTATTGAAAAGCAGAATCCCAGTGATTCACCGGATCGTGCATGAACTGGTCGGAATATGCGTTTTGCTCATGGGACCAGTGGATCCCTCCGCTAAAATTAAACCCCTGGTCTGAGGTACTGAATTCAATATCCGTGGGCGGATACAGGACAGGATTGCCCTTGCTGTCGCTTACTCCTTCCATCAGCCCCACGGGGCCGGAGGTCTCCGCCCGGGATTCTGCCTGAAAAAAGAGAGCGGAACAAAGGCAGATGGAACCAAATAATAGGAGGGCAGAAAATATCACCCTTCCTGTCCTGCTCATTGATCTTGTCATTCCGGTCCTCCTTTTCTTATACGGCGGCTTTTCAGATGGCAGTGCGGCCGCTCCTTAGAGAGATATGATCTCCCTGTCCTCAGGCACCAGCAGATTGCCGTGATAGTACTCCCTGCCTTCCTCTGTGTACAGTGCTTTGCGCTGGGCCAGCTGTTTGTCCTCCGTGTGCCACAGCACAAGGTTTGGGATGTTCAGCTCCCCGGCCAGTTCACAGGCCTCCTTGACAGTGCTGTGGTGCTTTTCATAGGGGGCAAATATTTCGCGGTCCCGGTACAGGCAGAATGCCTCGTGGAGAAGCCAGTCACTTCCCTCCACATAGGCGCGGCAGTCGGGATTGTATGGTTCATCTCCAGCACAGGTGAATTTAAGCCCGTTCTTTAAGGTGGTGGTAAAACCAAACTGCTTGGCTTTGGTGGAAAGGATGTCAAAAAATGTCACGTCATAATCCAGGATATGGACGGTTTCCCCGTCCTCCACAGGAACCAGGAAGATGCGGCTTCCGATCATCTTATAAAATTTGCCCTGCATGGTCAGGCGGCAGATGGTGGAAATGGTTTCCACCAGGTCCTGGTGGCAGTAGATCTGCAGTTCGCCCTCGTAGGCGCTCTTTCTCATAGCGGTTGCAATCATTCTCACCATCCATACGATTCCCAGGATATGATCCGTGTGTTCATGGGTCACAAAGATGTTGTGGATATGGCATATGTCTACATCCATATCCTCCAGAATACGCAGGATGCCGTTGCCGCCGCCCGCATCCACCATAAAGTATTCATCCCCGTCCCTGAGGGCGAAACAGGTGTTATAGCAATGGGTTGCCTGGGCATTTCCTGTTCCAAACACATATAAATTTTCCATATATTTCCGTCTCCTTAGAAAAAATTTTAGATAATCTTAATCAATATTAACTCTTTGTTCAGCTGGAAAAACTTTTCATTTACTTAAGAATATGTTACTATAACTTTAAACAAAATGCAATTGTGATTGGGGAGAATATGACAATGAGGGATTTGGCATATCTGCGGCTTCTGGCAAAAGAATACCCCACGGTTAAGGCGGCGACCAGTGAAATCGTCAATCTCATGGCAATCTGCAGCCTTCCAAAGGGAACGGAATACTTTTTCAGCGATCTCCATGGGGAATATGAAGCGTTTATTCATCTTTTGCGCTCATCCTCCGGTATTACCAGAGAGAAGATCAAAGACACCTTCGGCCACCTGATACCTGAGGATGAACAGGTGCAGCTGGCAAATCTGATCTACTATCCTGAGCGGAATCTGGGCAGAATGATAAAGCAGGGACATTTTACGGAGGATTGGCAGAAAATTACCATCTACCGGCTGGTGCAGAGCTGCAAGGAGGTATCCTCCAAGTACACCCGCTCCAAGGTGCGAAAGAAGATGCCCAGGGAGTTTGCCTACATTATTGATGAGCTGCTCCATGTGGATTACAATGATGACAACAAAAAGCTGTACTACAATGAGATCATCCACTCCATCATTGACAACAACATTGCGGACAAGTTCATCATAGCGCTGTGCCATTTGATCCAGAACCTGACCATTGATAACCTTCATATTATAGGGGATATCTATGACAGGGGGCCGAGGGCGGACATTATCATGAATGAGCTGATGAATTTCCATGATGTGGATGTACAGTGGGGCAATCATGATATTTCCTGGATGGGGGCGGCAACCGGCAACCTGGCCTGTATCTGCAATGTGCTGCGCATTGCCATCAGCTATAACAGCTTTGATGTGCTGGAGGACGGGTACGGCATCAACCTTCGCCCCCTTTCCATGTTTGCGGCCAGGGTGTACCAGGATGACGCCTGCGTGCGGTTTATGCCCAAGATACTGGATGAGAATATCTATGATGCAGTGGACCCCGGCCTGGCTGCCAAGATGCATAAGGCCATTGCCATTATCCAGTTTAAAGTGGAGGGGGCCATGATGAAGCGCCATCCTGAGTACGGGATGGAGAACCGGGTCCTTCTTGACAATATTGATTTTGAACAGGGGACCGTGTCCATTGACGGAAGGCCATATCCCATGATGGATATGAACCTGCCCACTGTGAATCCGGGGAATCCGCTGGAGCTGACCAGGGGGGAAAAGGAACTTCTGCGCACCCTGCAGGCATCCTTTAAGCACAGCGATCTTCTGCACAAACACGTTAAATTCCTCTATTCCCACGGAGGTATGTATAAGTGCTACAACTCCAATCTTCTGTACCATGGCTGCATACCCATGAAAAAGGACGGAACCTTTGATACCATCACCATTGACGGAGTCGATTACAAGGGAAAGGCGCTGATGGATTATTTTGACCGGCAGATGCAGAACGCATATTTTATGCCTGAGGGGACTGCGGGGAAAGAGACTGCCATGGACCTGATGTGGTATCTCTGGTGCGGAGCCAAGTCACCGGTGTTCGGAAAGGACAAAATGACCACATTTGAGCACTATTTTGTGGAGGATAAGGCGACCCACAAGGAGGTCATGAATCCATATTACCAGCTGAGTGTGAAGGAAGAATTCTGCAACCGTTTATTGGAGGAATTTGGCCTTCCCGTGGAGGGATCCCATATCATCAACGGTCATGTGCCGGTGAAGTTAAAGGACGGGGAAAAGCCCATGAAGGCAGGCGGTAAGCTGTTTATCATTGACGGAGGGCTGTCCAAGGCATATCAGAGCACCACGGGGATCGCGGGATATACCCTGATCTATAATTCCCATCACCTGGCCCTGGCGGAGCACATGCCCTTTGACCCCAAAAAAGAGAGCACGCCTAAGGTATCGGTGGTGGAAAAGGTAAAAACCAGGGTCATGGTGGCGGACACGGATAAAGGCCGGGAATTAAAGGGGCAAATCGCTGATTTAAAAGAGCTGGTGGCGGCTTACAGAGAAGGTACCATAAAAGAAAGGGTTGAGTAATGAGTAAGTTAGAATTTTTACAGGGATTAAAAGCTGAGCTGGAAGGGCGTGTACCCCATTCCATCATACAGGAGAATCTGAGATATTATGATTCCTATATTACGGAGGAGGCTGCCAAAGGACATACCGAGGAGGAGGTCATTGAAGGGCTGGGCGGTCCCAAGATCATTGCCAGGACCATTGTGGATGCCGCTCTGGATACGGAAGACCGTCCGGACGGGTTTGACACTTACGGCTCAGGCGCTGCTTATGATGAGGGGACAGGGGGAGGATACACCCAGAGAGAGAGCCAGGATCCCTACCATAAGGACCCCAAATTCCACTATGTGGATTTCAGTAAATGGTACGTCAGGCTGATTGCAGGCCTGGTGGTATTCCTTTTTATTCTCCTGATCATGACCGTGTTCTTTGGGATCATGGGCCTGGCAGGCTGGATCCTGTCCTATATCTGGCCCATACTCCTGGTTATGATGGTGGTGTGGATGTTCAGGGGACCCCGCAGATAAGGGGCTGTTCTGGAAAAAGGACAGCCCTGGCAGAGATATCCTGCTGTAATAATATCCTCTTATAGTTGACAAATATGTAAAATAATTATATACTTTATTTTAACAAATGTAATAATTACGTAACATATTGTAATCGAAATAAAAGGATATAAGGCAGGAAACAGGTTTGAATAAACGTGATTTTTGGAACGGGTTACTGAAGATATCGGGAGTTCTGTGCCTGGTGGCAGGTCTGTCCATTGCATGTCCCCAGGACAGCCAGGCAGCTGCAAGGCAGGCAGAGGTTAAGACGCGGTCATCCTATGTGGTGAAGATTGAAGCCCCGGCCGTGGATGTATATACATACGCAAGCGAGCGTTCAGAAAAGCAGGGCCAGGTCATGAGAGGCCAGACCTACGAGGCGTTGTCCGGCGCCGGCCAGGGATGGGTAAAGATCCGCACCGGAGGACGGGAAGGGTATATCCGGACCACGGGCAATGCATCCGTGGTGGAAAAAGCCCATGAAACCGTTGATGAGAACGTTAAAAAGCGCCGTCAGGTAGTGGAATATGCCATGCAGTTTGTGGGAGGCAGATATGTGTACGGCGGAGTTGACCCCAACCGTGGGGTGGACTGCTCCGGTTTTACGCGGTATGTGCTGTCCAATTCAGCTTCCATCGCCCTGCCCCATTCTTCCAAGGGACAGTCTTCCTATGGGAAGCAGGTGACCGTGGAGGAGATGCAGCCCGGGGATCTGTTGTTCTACAGCGGCTCAGGCGGTATCAACCATGTGGCCTTGTATATAGGAGACGGCAAGATCGTCCACGCCTCCACTGAAAAGACGGGAATTAAAACATCCCCATACGATTACCGGGAGCCGGTTAAGATCGTCAGCCTGCTGTCTTAGGACAGCAGGTTTTTTGCTTTGCAGAGACGCGCTTCTAATCCGCCTGATATGTTATATCTTGCACTGAAATTGTTAAAAATGATATTTAAATTATTAAAAATGTCTAAAGATGTTGACGAAATATGAAAATGTGATATAATAAATTCGTAATGAATGTAACACTTATGTAACAAATCAAGAACAGGGTTGCATTCACCATTAAAACAGGATGGGAGATTTCCTTTTAATGAAACGTATGTTAAGTCAACTTTTAAGAACAGGCGCTGTGTGCGGAATGCTGATGGTAATGAATCCGTTTACATCCCTGGCAGCCATCGGACCAGGATTTACAGCAGGTACATATGTAGCGACCATTACATCAGAGAGTGTGAATATCAACAAAAGCCAAGACAGCGAAGAAGTACTGATGACAGCCCAGGTAGGGAATACATACGAGGTATTAGAGGATTTAGGAAACGGATGGATGAAGATCCGTGTGAACGACACCGAAGGATATCTTCCGGTATCCGGTAATGCTACGGTAGAAGAGGTGGCGGCGGATGAGATGGCGGAAGTGCAGCAGGATGCACTGGAGTCTTCCAACAGTTACAAAAGGCAGCAGGTGGTTAATTATGCCATGCAGTTTGTAGGGGGAAGATACAGATACGGCGGCAGCGATCCCCGCACAGGTGTGGATTGTTCCGGATTTACAAGATACGTGCTCCAGAACTCCGCAGGCATCAGCATGAACCGCTCTTCCGGTGGACAAGCCCAGCAGGGTGTGGCCATTGGAGCCGACCAGATGCAGCCGGGAGATCTGCTGTTTTACGGCAGCACAAGGGGTATCAATCACGTGGCCATGTATATTGGAAACGGACAGATTGTACATGCTTCCACGGAGCGCACGGGTATTACCATATCTAACTGGAATTACAGGAATCCGGTTAAGATCATTAATGTGTTAGGATAGATTTTCAAATATAATAAAAGACGCGCCCTGGGACGAAAGTCTCGGGGCGCGTTCTTTTGCGCTGAAATTGTTAAATATGTCTTCCCAGGACAGCCGGGCCTGTGTCCGGGCAGCAAAAAAGGAGCCTGCAAAACTCCCGGTCCTGCGGTGCCCCTTTGATCTGTCACGAAACGTATATGCTTAAGCTACGCACACATTAACAGCCTGTAAGCCACGATTGCCATTGGTAATGTCAAAAGTAACGGACTGTCCATCCTCTAATGACTTGAAACCATTGGAAGCGATTCCTGAATAATGAACGAAGATGTCCTCGCCATTCTCTGCGTTTGTGATAAAGCCAAATCCTTTTTGTGAGTTAAACCACTTAACTGTACCTTTGTTCATGAAAGATACCTCCTGTAATATAATATGTGTTTCTTGAATAAAAATAAAAATCACATATTTTTGTAAATCATCAACTCGTTCATGACTTACAAAAATATGTGAAATCAGAATTAATCAAAAATACTTTTTTAATATATCATAGGGGAGGGGATTTGTCAAGAGGGAAATTTATCGACAGCCAGCGATTCCAACGCCAGAGATTCCAACGCCAGAGATTCCAACGCCAGAGATTCCAACGCCAAAAGTTACGGTTAAAAGTCCCACCGCCAGATGTCCCATACGGAGAAACACCGGATAGGGGAGCTATCCGGTGTTTACTCAAGGGGAGTATAAATAATTAATAAGGATGAGGTCATGGTTTAAGGGAAACCATTTTTCCTCATATTATTTATAATATATTTTCAGGAAAAAAGCAACCTTATTTTGACGATATGGATGTTTAAAGCGGTGAACAATCCCTTGGTTTTATTGTATTTTCACTACGGTGTCTTTTTTGCTCCTCATTTTTGCGGGCAAAAGAGATGGTTTTTGACCGGAATGACATGGAATTATCGTGGCAAAGTCACAAGCGGACAGGGACTTTACTGTTAGATGGTGTGTGGACATATTAAAAAATTCATGAAAATTGCCAGAGATGGAAAAATGAACCCTGTTTAATTTTAGAATAAGAACAGACAGACGTTCTGTTTATTTTTTTGTTTTCTCTGGAATAAGAGGACTGCATTTATGCCATACTAAGGCTGTAACTAAAAAAACGTGTTTTTAGGAGGTAGTGAAGATGTCTAATAAGAATAACTACAACAACGACATGGAAAACAGCTCAAGAAATTGCAAGAACATGGATCAGCAGAATAACAGCCAGAACAATTCTCAGAACAGTTCCAAGAACAGCTCTCAGAACAGTTCTCAGAACAAGTCCCAGAATAGTTCTCAGAACAGCTCTCAGAACAGCTCTCAGAACAATTCTCAGAATTATTCCCAGAACAGCAGCCGCAACAGCAGCAGAAATGAGTCTAATTTCTAATCTGGCAGTTTGTTGTGCAGATCGATCCGGAGTAAAAAAGAAGGCCGCCGCCGTGATAAACGGCGGTCTTTTTTGTATCATAGGGTGCGCCCAGTAAAGGGCTTGAAGTTCGGTGGGTGAAAGTCCCACGCTGTAAGGTATAAGCCGTACCGCAGCTAGCGAGTCTTGGGTGGGTAGTAGAGATACTGACTGCTAAGCGTAGACAGCGAAACTTGCAGGGCATAACTATATATAGCCTTGATATCAAAATGTAATTGGGAAGGAAGAGGTGCTCCTATTCACTGAAAGCAATACGGCTGTAAACGATAATGGCGAGAATACAGCCGCTTCCCCGGTTTTTTTAGGTTGGTCATGCAAGGAAGGATTTTAAGTCAACCGGGGAGGTCTGTCTGGATCCGGAGGAGTTGCGTACATCTGGTATGTGGAACAACTGAAGAAGGGAGAACCACAAAATACCCAGCAGAAGTCGGATGGCCGAATAGTACACAGAAGAAATAAAGTTGTGGAAGTCGAGAAGAACCTGTCCTCGCACCTGTCCTCGCAGGTCTGTCATGTAAAGTCATACCAAAGAGGAAACATAGTCTGTACACAGAGACGGGAGGAACTATGGAAACGAAATTGGCGAGAATATCACAGCTGTCGAGCGAAAATCCAGACATGGTGTTTACGTCCATAGGACATCAGCAAGCCTGAACTCGTTTTATAATATCGTGCGATACAGGCTGTACTACTGGCTGAATAGAAGAAGCCAGCAAAAAAGCTATACAAAGGAAGGGTACAAAGAACTGATGAAGCAGTTTCCGCTTGCCCAGCCACGTATTTATGTCAGTATATACAGATAGCAGTCGATGTATAAGCTTTACAGGGAGCCGAATGCGGGAAAGCCGCACGTTCGGTTCTGAAAGGGGTAAGCCCCGTAAGGGGCTTATCTGCTTACCAAATGCCCTCTCCGCTCAAAGGAACGCTGGGATGCTCTCTGCATGGGGATTTTGTGGTTGCAGGCACTTGGACTGGGGCGAAAATCATGCTAGAATATGGGAAGATGCAGCGAATAAAATCTTCTGATGAAAGGTGACCAGCCATGATAAATATGAGAGGTCGACTGACTGCAAAATACCGGTCCATGGAATTGGGAAAAAAGATCCTGGTTATCCTTTTGTCCGTGTCCCTTTTGCAGATCGGAATTATTCTGATGATATCCTACCACTTAAGCTCCGCCATTATAACGGAACAGACACAGGAACTGATCAGCGAGAGTCTGGAACAGAGTGCGGGGAATATAAGGGCAACATTTGAACGCTTTAACAGCGTGATACAGGAGATCTATACCAACCCGGACTATATTGACGACCTGAAGATCATCAATTCCTGGGACGGGGAGGATTATTACCGGTCTAAGCATTCCCTGGAGGACAAGCTGCGGGATATCATATATATGAACGAGGAGATCATGGGGATCGCCATTGTGGGGAAATATGGGGATGAGTGCTTTTATGACAGCGTGACCTTGTCAAGCCGGAAGCCGTATTGTTTCCCTCCCAACCTGAAGAATGATCCGCTAGTAAAGGATGCCATGAAGCAGAAGGGCAGTATTTATTCTCCCCTGACCAGTAAGAACGATGAGGAATATGGAAGCCACTCCTACTTTTTCATAGCCCACCCCCTTGCTGATTTTAACAATTACAAAAGGGGAGCCGAGGGCTGTGTGATTCTGTGTATTGATGAGAGCCGGTTCCGCAGGGTTTACAGCCAGGGAGGCGAGGAGTCCAACATTTCTTTTCTGGTGGATTGTTACGGCAACATGGTATCATTTCCCCAGCAGGGATACCATGATACCAACCTGTTTCCAGGGCGGTACGGGGTGATGATAGGAGAGGAGGATATGGATGTCCTTAAAAAGGCGTCCTATGATTTTATCAGCAAGATCCATTACTTTCGTGCCGGAAACCTGTCTGTCAATGCCCTCAGCATTCTGAACGGGGAATTCTTTATTGTGAATATCCAGGATCTGAACTACTCCCTGTCTAAGCTGCGCTATCTCCTGATCATGATCTGTCTGGTGGCAGGGCTGGTGGGAGCAGTCTGTTTCCTAATTGTGTATTACATATCACAGGATACGGACCGGTCCGTGAAGAAGATACTAAAGGCCATGAACGAGGCCAATAGAGGAAACCTGGACAGCAAGGCGGTGGTGGAAGGAAATGACGAGTTTGCCAGGATCTCCGAGCACTTTAATGATATGCTGGCAGAGATCAAGAAGGCGAACCAGCAGGAGCGGGAGTCCATGGTCCGGGAGAAAAATGCAGAGATACGGTCCCTGGAAGCCCAGATCAATCCACATTTCCTTTACAATACACTGGATACCATCAACTGGCAGGCAATTGAACAGCAGCAGTTCTCCATCAGCCAGATGATCACAAAGCTGGCCCAGATCCTGCGCTACAGTATCCACAACAGCAATGAGATCGTGACGATCCGGACCGAGCTGGAATTTTTGAAAAAGTATATCTATTTACAGCAGCAGCGCTTTGACTACTCATTCCAGTGCTCCATTGATGCGGATGAAAAGGTGGAGGAGTGCTGCATCCACAAACTCCTGCTGCAGCCACTGGTGGAAAATACCATTATCCATGGATTTCCGGACAGCGGGAGGCCGGGGGAGATAGACATATCCATACAGTACACAGAAGAGGGAAATATTTCCATAGAGATCAAAGATAACGGCGTGGGCATGAGCCCTGATCTGGTGCGGCAGCTGAACTCATATGACGGCAGGGCTGACACCCTGGGCAAAACCATTGGAGTCAGGAACGTGATCACCAGGATCAAACTGTATTATGGGGACAAAGGGGATATCCGTTTTGACTCAGACTTGACAGGGACCACGGTGCGCATTGTGATTCCGGAAGTACATTAGGAAGGGGTGATGGGATGAGGATCGTTCTGGTGGAGGATGAACATAAAACCAGGAATGGCATTCTGAATATGATAAAGCAGTTTACCGCCCATGAGGTGGTGGGGGTTGGGGAAAATGGGCAGGAAGGATATGAACTGGTGAAAGAGAAGCAGCCGGACCTGATTATCAGCGATATCAGGATGCCGGTCATGGGCGGCCTGGAAATGCTCCAGAAGCTGTTTGATGAAAAGGTCAGGTTCAATGCAATTCTTCTCACCGGGTACTCGGACTTTGAATATGCAAGGAAGGCCCTCCAGCTTCAGGTGGTGGACTATCTCCTGAAACCGTTGGACGTGGAGGATTTTTTAAAGAATCTAAGCGCCGTGGAGACAAGGATCTGTAATACGAGGATCCAACAGGTTTCCGTGGAACAGCTGCTTATTAATTACAAGGAGTGCCAGGAAGAGCAAAAGGACTCAGTGCGCCTGGTGCTCCAGGAGATGCTTCACATGAATGACAAGACAGAACTGACCTTGTTTTTATTATCCCCGGGAAGGATGTTTGTGGACCGGGTGGCGGAGTTTATGAACTGTACAAAGGAACTGCTGGAATCACTCTGCATTGAAAATTCCTGTGTCATCTCCGTGCCCGGGGAAAAGCGCATCCTGGTCATTGCGGCCGGCACGGAGAGAAACAGGGGGTTTAAGAACCGGTTTGCCATAAAGGTCCTGCCGGAGCTGGAGGAGATAGGGGCCTGTACCTGTGTCTGCCACCGGGTCTGGGGAATTGAAAATCTGTGGCCCGGGGTGGAACAGATGACAGGCTGGCTGCCCTATGCGTTTTCCCTTGATCCTGACAGGATGATCGATGAGGAGACGGTTGCACAGGTGCGCTACGGGCCATTGGAATATCCTGAGCATTTGGAGAAGTCCATGATCCGCGAACTTCGCAATGGCAACAAGAAGAAACTGGAGGAATACGGAAATAAATTTATCAGGGAGGTTGCGGACAGCAATGGCAGACCGGAAGAGATACGGGAGTGCGCCGTACGCCTGATCGCCAATGTGTTCAATGTGGCCAGGGAGATGAAGGAGTATTTTAACCAGGAAGAGAACATTCAATATTTTATTGAAATGGTCGTATTGAGTGAAAGCAGAAGCGAGGTCCATTACCAACTGGAAAAATTCATACATATGATCTCCAAAGAGCCGGGGGAAGAAATGCCCACGGAGAACGGCATGGTCATGAACGCGGTTTCCTATATACGCACCAACTATAAAGAGGACATCACACTGACGGATGTGGCCAGGATATGCAGGGTGACGCCGGAATACCTGAGCAGGATTTTTTACCGGGAAACAGGGATTAATTTCAGCGCTTTTTTACAAAATTTCAGGATCAGCGCTGCCAAGCGGATGCTGATGACCGGCAATTATAAGATCTATGAGGTGGCTGAGGCCGTTGGCTTTCATGACCAGAAGTATTTTATTAAGGTATTTAAAAAACTCTGCGGGGTGACTCCGTCAGAGTATAGGAAGGAATCCAGGTTATGAGCATAAAAAGGGTTATGCCTGTTGTAATAGGAACACTTATGATCTCCATCCTGATTGTATATGTCCAGTTCCAAAAGGATATCCCGGAGGATAAGTCTGCACAGGACCAAACCGCGGTCATCAAAGTCCTGTCCTGCTATGAGATCATGGGGCAGCAGGAGATATTAAGGCAGTTTGCGGATGAGTTTAATGAACAAAATCCAGGCCTGCGGGTGGAGATGGAATTTATTGACAAGGAAAACCTGAAAAAGGACATATGCCTGAGGGAGGAACGGGGAGATAAGGCGGACATGGTTATCTGCGACAGCCTGGAGATGGCCGGACTTCTTGACATGGATGTGCTGGAAGACATCACCCCCTACATTACCAAGGAGCGGAGGGCCAGCGTCATATGGCCGGATATGTGGCAGGCTGTTATGGATGATGGGAAATACTATGGGATCCCCTTTAGCTGCGATCCCTATGTACTGTTTTCCAATACCGGATATTTTGAGAAAAAGGCTCTGGATGTGCCGGATAACTGGAATCAGGTATTTGAAGTGTGCAACAGCATTGACAGCAGCGGGATTTACGGCCTTGGATTCGGCGTGCGGCGCACAGGGGATGGAGCGCGGCTTTACAGCAGCGTGCTTTACATATGCGGCGGAAACTACTACAGTCTGGACAGCAGTCCGGGGATCAGGTCCCTGGAACTATTCGACACCCTGAAGCGGTGGGGCTATGTGGATAAAAATGTGATCAATTATACACAGACAGATATTGCGCGGGAATTTGCAGATGAAAAGGCAGCCATGATCATTGCCCCCATCAGCGTAAAAACCTATCTGGACCAGCTAAAGAGCGGTATATCCTACAGGATCACTGCGGTGCCCGGGGAGGTTAGGGAGGGGTATGTCCTGTCAGGGGACAATATAGGGATCCTGAAAAACGGGGACAGAGGCGCCCTTGCATTTATGGGGTATCTGTACCAGCCGGAGGTCAGGACGCGTTTCTTAAATGCCACAGGCACCCTTCCCCTGTTTCAGGCAGAAGCAGGAGAAGGCGGAAATGACAGGGATATGCTGCAGCTGAAAAAGGGGTTTGTCAACCAGGGGATTTTGTTAAAGAGTTACAATTCCTGGTTTGAGGTATCCAGCATCCTTTCCGAATATGTTTGCAGCCTGCTTACAAAGAAAAACATAGATGTGCCCGAAACTGCAAGGAACCTCCAGGATGAGGTGAGGGTTGCGATCATGAACCACTGATGCTTTTTGCGTCAGTGGTTAAAATTTTACCCTTTTTTCAAAAAAGTGGAATATACTTTGGCTGTTTGAAATGATACCATCAGTGTACAAAGAAAAATAAAGGAGAGGGAAAAATGAAAAGAAAATTGATCAGCGCGGCATTGGCCGCTGTTATGGTTTCCAGCCTGGCTGCATGCGGGGCCTCCGGGTCTGCATCCGCCACCGCAGCCCCGTCTGAGCAGCAGAGCGGGAAGGAGGAGACCGGGGCGTCATCAGGGGAAAAGAAGACTCTGACCGTTACATTTAAGGATGATGGCCAGGGAGAAAACCATCCGTGGTATGTATGGCTTAAGAAAAGCTATGAGGAATGGGACCAAAAGGATGGGATCGATCTGGAACTTGCCCCCATCACATCCTCTGAGGGGGATTATTATACCAAAGTTGCCCTGCAGCTGGCGGACAAGAATACCTGCCCGGACATTGTGATCGAGGATACCTTCCAGCTTCCAAGTGATGTAAGCGCCGGATACCTGACTAATCTGGACTCTTATGTGGCCGGTTACCCGGAATGGTCCGATGGGACATATTATGATTCTCTGAAGGCAGGTTCTGTTGCAGAGGACGGCTCTGTCTACGGTATCCCTTATTCCACGGATGCCAGAGGGATCTGGTACAACAAGGAGATCTTTAAGCAGGC
The DNA here is from genome assembly GCF_040545455.1 of Enterocloster citroniae. Lineage (NCBI taxonomy): Bacteria > Bacillati > Bacillota > Clostridia > Lachnospirales > Lachnospiraceae > Enterocloster > Enterocloster citroniae. The sequence continues at coordinate 42,735 of NZ_JBEPLZ010000011.1, forward strand.
AGGTCTTCCCCAGGAGTGGCAGCCGGAGAACTGGCAGGATATTTTGGACGCGTGCGCTGCCATCAAGGCCAATGTTCCGGATGTGATCCCATTCTGGTGTAATTCCGGTGTGGCAACCGGTGAGGCTACCTCCATGCAGACCTATGAAATGCTGCTGTACGGAACAGGTGAGCAGCTTCTGGATGAGAATGGAAAATGGATCGTAAAGAGCCGGGCCATTGAGGACACCCTGCAGTTTATCAGTGACATTTATACCAATGGCTACGGACCCTCCCTGTCCCTGGTACTTAACGGGCAGGCCACCAACACGGCCAGGCGCGAATATCTGCCCCAGCAGAAACTGGCAATGTCCATGGACGGAGCCTGGATCTGTGCAAACTGGGAGGAGACAGGCGCTTCCCCATGGCCTGAATACCAGGAGATCATGGGATTTGCAGCCATGCCCACACAGAACGGCGGCGGTGTGATCACCATGTCAGGAGGCTGGTCTGTTTCCATTCCTGAAAATTCCGATATGAAAGATGAGGCGTTTGCCTTTATTAAGAAATTAATGGAACCGCCTCTGTACACCGAATCCGTGATCGCCCAGGGAAGTATTGTCACCAGGACGGATGCGGCTGCGGATGAGGCATATACCTCCCTTCCCTTCCGCACGGAAGCAACCGACCTGCTGGAGGGAGCCTTCTTCAGACCACAGAACGAGCAGTATTCAGTTGTGACCAATAATATCCAGACCATGGTGGAGGCGGTTGTATCCGGCAGTACGCCGGAGGATGCCATGAACCAGTATGCCATGGATGTGGCCCGCGTGGTGGGGGATGACAATGTAGTGGAGAAATAAGTTCATCTTTCCCGGAAAGATAAAGCCTGCGGCGGATCGTGTAAGGCGCACATACCTATCATGTCATGCAAAGCATGAGGCGACTTACACAAGTACGTTCAGGCGTACCTGAATTGTGGAGCGGCGATCAGACGGATTACCCTCCACATTTTTATGAAAGGAAGAGTTGTCCAATGACAAACAGACAGGTATATAGTTGGCGGGAGGAGATGAGAAAATCCGTGCTTCTGCTCCCGGCAGTGGCAGTCTTACTGTGCTTTTTCATCGTCCCCATTGTATTGACCGTGTATTACTCGTTTACAAATATGGCGCTCAGCGGTTCCAATGCCAGGAATTTGAAGTTCATTGGCCTGGAGAATTACCAAAGAATGCTGACAGACCCCAGCACCATCACGGCTATCAGGAATACCCTGGTATTTTTGGCGGGCAGCCTGGCAGGACAGACCATCCTGGGGTTTGCAATCGCCTATTTTATGAAACAGAAGACCAGGGCTTTCCGCAGTGTGGTGGGCCCCTGTTTCCTGGTGGGCTGGGTGATGCCGGAGATTGTGGTGGCATTATGCTTTATGGCCTTTTTTAAGGAAAACGGAACCTTAAACGTGCTTCTGGGCGCTGTGGGGATAAAGGGCATTGCCTGGCTTTATGAACATCCCATGCTCTCGGTGATCATAGCCAACGTGTGGCACGGGACCGCATTTTCCATGCTGAATTTCCAGTCCGCCCTGGATAACGTATCCGGGGAGATAGAGGAGGCAGCCCGTGTGGACGGCGCCAACCGGCTCCAGGTTCTGATCCGTATCATTGTACCCTGCATCAAGGACAGCATTGCCACCAATGTGATGTTAAACACCCTGTCCACACTGGGGGTATACGGACTGATCTACGCCATGACAGGAGGAGGTCCTGCCAATAAGACCACCACCCTGCCCATTTACATGTACAATCAGGGACTTAAGGGAATGCAGCTGGGATTTGGAACTGCCATCGGAATGCTGATCCTTCTGGTGGGCATCATATGCAGCCTGATATATGCCAGGATCTTAAAATCAAAGGATTAGGGAGGAGCGCAGCATGAATAACAAACAGGTCAATTATCTGCATTATATTGTATTGAGTTTTATGGCGCTTACATTCCTTTTGCCCCTGGTGTGGCTGGTGGCGGCGTCACTGGACCCCAATGCCAGCGATGCCCTTAAGACCCCTGCGGCCTGGACCATGGGCAACTTTGTCAGTGTGCTGACGGAAAAAAGCAATCTGCGGGCTTACTGGGTGGGCTTTGTGATATCATTTGTGGAATCACTGGCAGTGGTCCTGCTGTCCTGCCTGGCCGCATATCCGCTGTCCAGATACAAATTAAGCTACAAAAAGGCATTTATGAACATCATATTATTTATGACCGCCCTGCCCATGATCGCCGTGATCGTCCCGGTTTATAAAATGTACCTGAGTCTGGGGCTTTTGGACAAAATCTGGGGAGTGATCCTGTACCTCTCGGCCTCATCCCTTCCCTACGGGCTGTGGCTGATGAAGAATTTTATGGACGCGGTTCCCCAGGAACTGGAGGAGGCTGCCTGGGTAGACGGGGCCACCACTATGAAATCCATTACAGGGGTTGTGCTGCCGTTAATGTTTCCGGGAATCTGCACCGTGTTTATCTACACGTTTTCCAAGAGCTGGGGCAACTTTTTTGTTCCGTATATCCTTCTCAGCTCAGCGTCCAAGATGCCGGCTTCCGTGAAGCTGTATCAGTTTTTCGGCCAGTATGGACTTATTGACTACGGTCCTCTGGCAGCTTATTCCATCATCTACACGCTGCCCTCCATCCTGCTGTACATATTGTCCCAGAATTATATGTCCAAAGGATTCAGTTTATCAGGAGCCGCAAAAGGGTAGAGTTTCAAGATTTAAGGAGGTTAGAAATGATCATGCTTCGCCAGCGGATAGGAAAGTTCCTTTCTTATCTGGAACAACAGATTTACCCCCTGACCCGGGAGGTAACGGATATACGCTTTATCAAGTCGGAGGAAAACTACAGGGGCAGAATGGATCTGAATGCTTCGGAATGGAAGCCCTTTGGCAGCGGGGGGATATGGGGAGGCCACAGAGAGTATTACTGGTTCGACCTTAAGGCAACGGTACCGGAATGCTTTGAGGGAAAATGTGTCTGCCTTGAGATCCTCACCGGAAAGGAAGGGGGATGGGACGCAACCAACCCGCAGTTCTCCTGTTATGTGGACGGCGTGCTGCGCCAGGGATTGGATGTCAATCACCGGGAGGTGGTCCTTTCCGAACATGCTGCGCCGGGGCAGGAGTACCGGATCGTTCTCTCTGCGTTCACAGGGGACCAGAATTTTAACTTAAAACTCAAGGCTTCCCTGAAGGTGCTGGACCGCCTGACCGAACAATACTATTATGATATTTCCGTGCCATATCATACGGCCTGCCTGCTGGACGAGGAGGACCGGGATTATATAACCATCATCAATATCATCAACCAGTCCGTCAATCTTCTGGATTTCCGCAAGGAGGGGTCGCCTGAATATTATGAAAGCCTTGCCAGGGCGCAGCAATACATAACAGAGGAATTTTATGAAAAACGGTGCGGCACCAAGGACAGGCCGACCATCTGCTGTGTAGGCCACACCCATATTGACTGTGCCTGGCTGTGGACCCTGAGGGTCACGCAGGACAAGGCTGTGCGCAGCTTTTCCACGGTGCTGGAACTTATGCGGCAGTATCCGGAGTATAAGTTCATGTCCAGCCAGCCCCTTTTGTACCAATTTGTGAAAAAGAACGCCCCTGAGATCTATGAGGAGATCAGGGAACGGGTCCGTGAAGGGCGGTGGGAGACAGAGGGGGCCATGTTTGTGGAGGCGGACTGCAACCTCTCATCAGGGGAATCACTGGTGCGTCAGATCCTGTACGGCAAGCGTTTTTTCAAGGAAGAATTTGGAAAGGACAATGTGGTCGTATGGCTGCCGGATGTGTTCGGCTACTCAGCGGCCCTGCCCCAGATCATGAAAAAGACAGGGATCCGGTATTTCATGACCACTAAGATCAATTGGAATGAATTCAACCGCATGCCCTATGATACGTTCATGTGGAGGGGGATCGATGGCACGGAGATCCTGACGCATTTTATGCCCACCAGGGATTATAAGGACACGGCGGACAATGCCAACAGGACCAACTTTTTCACCACTTATAACGGCTTTATCAATCCGTCCCAGGTTAAGGGATCCTGGAAACGGTACAGCCAGAAATACCTGAACCAGGAGACTCTGATGGCCTGCGGCTACGGGGACGGCGGCGGAGGGACCACCAGGGAAATGCTGGAAAACCAGAGGCGGCTGTCCAAGGGGATCCCGGGCTGCCCCAACACCAGAATGTCCCATGTAACGGAGTTCTTTGAAAAGCTGGAACAGGATATATGCCAAAACCCCTATCTGCCTGTGTGGAGCGGCGAACTGTACCTGGAATACCACAGGGGCACTTATACCACCATGGCACGGAATAAACGTTATAACAGGAAATCGGAGTTTGCCTGCCAGAACATGGAGTGGCTGGGAGTGATGGAGGAATGCCTGCTGGGGGAGGAAGACCTGCCTGGCGGAGGGCATCCGGGAGGGAAGTATCCGGCCCGGCTGCTAAAGGAGAGCTGGGAGACCGTGATGAAGAATCAGTTCCACGATATACTGCCCGGTTCATCCATCAAAGAGGTATATGAAGATTCCAAGGCAGAGTATGAAGAATTGCTGGAACGTGCCGGGCAGCAGATCAGGGAACAGCTTCAGAGGCTGGCGGATCATGTGGATGCCGGGGCCGGGGATGTGGTGGTGTTTAATCCTTACGGCGCTTTGGGAGAAGGGATTGCGGAATTTTCACCAGGGAAGGGGAAAGAGGTAACCGGGCTTCGGGACGGCTCAGGAAAGATTCCGGTCCAGCAGACAGCGGAGGGCCGCTGCATCTTTGAGGCCCTGGGAGTGCCCTCAAGGGGGTACCGTACCTACGGGTATGGGGAGGAGAACGCCATGCCTTCGGAACTGACTGTCAGCGAGAGGGGAATGGAGAACCGGTACTTTATCCTGGAATTTAACGAAAAGGGCCAGTTTTCACGCATTTATGATAAGGAGAATAAGCGTGAGGTCCTGAAGCCGGGCCGGGCCGGCAATGTGATCATGAGCTACGAGGACCGTCCCCACAACTATGATGCGTGGGATATCAATAACTACTATACGGAGAAAAGCTGGGAAGTGGATCAGGTCTCATCTGTTCAGGTTACGGAGATGGGGCCGGTGCGCGCCGCGGTGCAGATCGACCGGCAGTACCTGGATTCAACCATTTCCCAGACTATTTACCTGTATGGCCATACCCCCAGGATCGATATACGGACCAAGGTGGACTGGAACGAGCACCTGATTATGCTGAAGGATATATTCCCGCTGGATGTCCATACGGATGAAGCGTCCTTTGAGATCCAGTACGGCAATGTAAAACGGCCCACCCATTCCAACACCTCATGGGATTTTGCAAAATTTGAGGTATGTGTCCATAAGTGGCTGGATGTGTCCGAGTACGGGTACGGGGTCAGCTTTCTCAACGACTGCAAATACGGCTGCAGCGTAAAGGACGGAGTGGTGGGGCTGACCATGTTAAAGTCCCCTCTGTATCCCAATCCGGATGCGGACAAGGAAAAACACGAGTTTTGGTATTCCATTTATCCCCACAAGGGGGACTGGAGGGAAGCCGGCACGGTGAAACAGGCGTATCTGTTTAATAATCCCCTGATGGCAGCTGTGAAAAACGGATCTGACCGCACCCTCCCGCCACAGTATTCCCTGGTATCCGTGGATGCGGATAATATTGTGATCGAAGTGGTGAAACAGGCGGAGGACAGCCGGGATGTGATCCTGCGAATGTATGAGTGCTTTAACCAGCGCACGGACACGCGCCTCACATGGAGGCTTCCGGTAAAGGGGGCTGCGGAATGTGATATGCTGGAGGCAGAGGAGAGGACGCTGGATGTGGCAAAGGAGGGAACCAGGCTCTCATTTATGCCCTTTGAGATCAAGACCGTGAAACTTATGCTTCAAAGCCCATAGAGAGCAGGGGAAAGTGCGCAAATACAGCACGGGAAATGAAGACGCCGTAACAGGCGGGTCAGTAAAAACCGATAATCATAGAACAATAGAATAACGGAACGGCTAAAGAGCCGGCGTGCAACCAAGTACGCCGGCCTTTTGGTGGTGTCCACGGCCAGAAGCCCCGGGATCAGGCCCGCCCCAAAGTCCCCACAATCCCGGTTTGATCCTTCACCCCATGGACCACACCGCATATATTGATAATAGGACACGTCTGACAGGCTTTTTTGCCGGCCGGCCGTAAAGGAAAGGGCAGGTGAGTAGGAAATGACGACATTTCCAATGATATCATATAGACAATTTGACGAATGGCTGGAGCAGGGAAAAGTGGCCCAGCTGGTGGATCTGCGGGAACCGTGGATGTATGAGCATGACCGCTTGTGGGGAAGTATGAACATTCCCTACGAGGAGCTGGAGTGTAACATGGATCTTATTAGAAGGGACGGTACCGTGGTGTTCTATTGTGACCGGGGGGCGAAAAGCATGGTGGTCTGCCGGGACCTGTGGAGATTGGGCTATGATGCAGTGGATCTGGCTGGAGGAATGTTGAATTACCGGGGGAAATACATTGACAGAAGCCCGGTTTCAGCTATAGAATAGAAACCGTAAGTTTGAGTGATAAAAGCTGTTTTCAGGAGGATAAACCCATGAAGATAATGTTTGCATCGGATATACACGGTTCTGCGTACTATTGCAGGAGGATGTTGGATATATATGAAGGGACCGGAGCAGAGCGCCTGGTTTTGCTGGGAGATATTCTGTACCACGGTCCCCGCAATGACCTGCCAAGGGATTATGCGCCCAAGGAAGTCATTGCCATGTTAAATCCCATGAAGAATGAAATTTATGCGGTTCGGGGAAACTGTGATACAGAGGTGGACCAGATGGTGCTTGATTTCCCCATCATGGCGGATTACGGACTGTTTGTGATCGAGGGCAAAACCTTTTATGCCACCCATGGACATGTGTTTGACCAGGACCATCTTCCTCCCATGAAGGAAGGCGATATCCTTGTTCATGGACACACCCACCTTCTGAAAGCGGAGACAGTTGACAATACACCCTGCGGACGCATCACTGTGCTCAACCCAGGGTCTGTTTCCATACCCAAGGGAGGGAATCCCCATACCTATGCCATGCTTGTGGACGGGGTATTCCGGATCCTCACCCTGGACGGGGACCTGGTAAAAGAAATGAAGCTGTAATATGCGGAGAGGATAATTGATTGAAGACATATGAACTGATCGCACCCTGCCATTTTGGACTGGAAGCGGTGCTGAAAAAAGAGATACTGGATCTGGGATATGAGATATCCCTTGTGGAGGATGGCCGTGTTACCTTTATCGGTGATGATGAAGCGATCTGCCGCGCCAATATATTCCTGCGCACCGCGGAGCGTGTGCTTTTAAAGGCAGGGAGTTTTAAGGCAGAGACATTTGAGGAACTGTTTCAGGGTACAAAAGCCATTGCCTGGGAGGAATATGTGCCGGAGGATGGAAAATTCTGGGTTGCAAAGGCTTCCTCCATCAAGAGCAAGCTGTTCAGCCCCTCTGATATACAATCCATCATGAAAAAGGCAATGGTGGAGCGGATGAAAAAGCATTATGGCGTATCATGGTTCCCTGAAAATGGAGCCAGCTATCCCCTGCGCGTATTTCTGTATAAGGATGTGGTGACAGTGGGTATAGACACCAGCGGCGATTCACTCCACAAACGCGGATACAGGACACTGACCAGCAAGGCGCCCATTACAGAAACCCTGGCAGCCGCACTGATTATGCTGACCCCGTGGAACAAAGAACGCATACTGGTGGATCCCTTTTGCGGAAGCGGGACATTTCCCATTGAAGCGGCCATGATGGCGGCCAATATGGCGCCGGGTATGAACCGCTCCTTCCTGTCTGAGGACTGGAAGAATTTGATCAAGCGTAAATGCTGGTATGAGGCCATGGATGAGGCCAATGAACTGGTGGACAGGGATGTGAAGGCGGACATTCAGGGGTATGACATTGACGGTGATATTGTAAAGGCGGCCAGGGCCAATGCAGAGTCTGCCGGAGTGGACCATATGATCCATTTCCAGCAAAGGCCTGTCAGCGCTTTAAGCCATCCCAAGAAATATGGATTTATTATATCCAACCCGCCGTACGGCGAGCGGCTTGAGGAGAAATCCAACCTTCCAGCCCTGTACAGGGAGATCGGGGAGCGCTATGCTGCCCTGGATGCATGGTCCATGTACCTGATTACTTCCTACGAGGACGCGGAGCAGTACATTGGGCGCAAGGCGGACAAGAACAGGAAGATCTACAATGGTATGATGAAGACATACTTTTACCAGTTCATGGGACCAAAGCCTCCCAGACGCAGTCAGGAGAGCAGAGAGAATTGAGAAACAGCAATACCTTTATTTCATATACAGGCCAGAAGTGGCTGATATTGGCCCTGGCCGGCGTTTTGCTGGCGGGGTCTGTTTCCGGTTGCGGCAGTCTTGGGGCGGGAAATCCCCGGCAGGAGATGCAGCAGGAGACGCAGGAGAGCTTATCAGGCACGCAGGAGAACAGCGCCGGCCATACGGCCGGCCGGACTGACGGGGGAGAGACGGGAAAGGAAGAAGAACGGGAAAAAGAAACGAAGGAAAAGGATACACAGGAAAAAGAGACAAAGGATGAGTATAAACCATATATATGGAACCGGGGTTACGGACCGCAGGTAAAGCTGCCGGCTGCCTATGACTACAGGACAGAGGGAAGGGCGCCCCAGATCGGCAACCAGGGATCCCTGGGAACGTGCTGGGCCTTTGCATCCCTCACCGCTCTGGAGTCTTCCCTGCTGCCTGGGCAGAGGATGACATTTGCAGTGGACCACATGTCCATGCACAACAACTTTCTTTTAAGCCAGGATGAGGGTGGGGAGTACACCATGTCCATGGCCTATCTTCTGGCATGGCAGGGGCCTGTGCTGGAATCCGAGGACCCTTACGGGGACGGTTATTCGCCGGATGGTCTAATGCCCAGGAAGCATGTGCAGGAGATCCAGGTCCTGAAGGCCAAGGATTATGATGCCGTTAAACGGGCCGTATACCTGGAAGGAGGGGTGCAGAGTTCTCTGTATACCTCCATGAGGGATTACCAGAGCGAGTCCGTGTACTATAACCGGGAAACCAATTCCTACTGTTATATGGGCAGCGAAAAGCCGAACCATGATTCCGTGATTGTTGGATGGGATGACAATTATTCCAGGGAGAATTTTAATATGGACCTGGAGGGGGATGGGGCGTTTATCTGTACCAACAGCTGGGGTGAGGATTTTGGGGACCAGGGATATTTTTACGTATCCTACTACGACACCAATATCGGGGTTCATAATATTGTCTACACAGGCGTGGAGCAGGTAAATAATTACGATAGGATCCACCAGAGCGATCTGTGCGGCTGGGTGGGCCAGATCGGATACGGCCAGGACGAGGCATGGTTTTCCAATGCGTACAGGGCCGGTTCCGGGGAAATGCTGGCAGCCGCCGGATTCTATGCAACGGACAGTGATACCCAGTATGAGCTTTATGTGGCCAGACATCTGCCTGAGGCCGGGGATCCGGAACTTGAAAAGGCGCTGAACAGCCGCACACTTCTGGCACGGGGTAAGCTGGCCAATGCGGGGTTTTATACAATTCCCCTGGAAGAAAAAATACTATTGGATGATGATGAAAAATTTGCTATAATAGTTAAAATAATAACACCCGGGACCGTCCATCCGGTTGCCATAGAATATGATGCCGGGGACGGGATCGCTTTGGTGGACCTAAAGGACGGGGAGGGTTATCTAAGCCATGACGGCAATGTCTGGGAACATGTGGAGGAAACCCAGGGCTGCAATATCTGCCTGAAGGTTTACACCAAGTATAAATAATTGAAGTATAACAGATGAGGATCGGAAAAATGGGACACAGAATCATTTTTGCCACTGGCAATGAAGGAAAGATGAGGGAGATCAGAGCCCTCTTGGGAGATCTGGGGCTGCCTGTGCTGTCCATGAAGGAGGCAGGTGTGGACCTGGACATCGTGGAGGACGGAACCACCTTTGGGGAGAACGCTGAGATCAAGGCCAAAGCGGTCTGGAAGGTGACAGGCGATATTGTGCTGGCAGATGATTCCGGTCTGGCGGTGGATTACATCGGCGGCGAACCGGGGATATACTCCGCAAGATATATGGGGGAGGATACCTCCTATGAGATAAAGAACAGGAATATCATTGACCGGCTGAAGGATGCCGGGGGCAGGTCCCGCAGCGCCCGGTTTGTGTGCAACATAGCGGCCGTGCTGCCGGACGGACGGGTCCTTCATACGGAGGAGACCATGGAGGGAATGATAGCAGAAGAACCTGCCGGAAGCGGAGGGTTTGGGTATGATCCCATTCTTTTCCTGCCCGAGTATGGTCTGACATCGGCTGAGATCACCATGGAGGAGAAGAATAAGATCAGCCACAGGGGGAAAGCCTTAAGGGCAATGAAAGCGGCTCTTGAGAAAGTGCTTAAAAGAGAGATGGAGAGGACGCAGGATGAAAATATTAATTGTCAGTGATACTCATAGAAAAGACGGAAACCTGAAACAGGTCATTGCCCGGACAGGACATCTGGATATGCTGATCCATCTGGGAGACGCGGAGGGCAGCGAGCATATGATCGCGTCCTGGGTCAATGAGGACTGCGACCTTCAGATGATCCTGGGCAACAATGATTTTTTTTCCAATCTGGAACGGGAAAAGGACATTATGATCGGTGGTTACAGGACCCTTCTGACCCATGGACATTATTACAATGTATCGGTGGGCGCCGAGTACCTTGCAGAGGAAGCCAGGGCCAGGGGCTTTGACATAGCCATGTTCGGCCATACCCACAGGCCGTTCTATGAGGTGGACAGAAAGCCCGGGGATAAGGATCTGATCGTGCTGAATCCTGGCAGCCTCTCCTATCCGCGCCAGGACGGACACAAGCCGTCCTATATGCTGATGGAGATCGATAAGGAAGGGGAAGCCCATTTTTCCCTGAATTTCCTGTAAATTCGGGCAGAAGAAAAGATAAAATACTTATTGACATTCTCATAGGCATAGTATATAATAACTCTTGCGTCTTAAAGACGGGAGAGAATGACGGGTATATTATGCCGGTGCCGGGGTGTGGCTCAGCTTGGCTAGAGCGCCTGGTTTGGGACCAGGAGGTCGCAGGTTCAAATCCTGTCACCCCGATTTTCAACTCAATAAATTGCATATATGCAGGTGTAGTTCAATGGTAGAACACTAGCCTTCCAAGCTAGATACGTGGGTTCGATTCCCATCACCTGCTCTGAGAGAGAAGCCTTACAGGGCTTCTTTTTTTGTATTATAAAACAGTGTTGGCATGATGGGATCCGGAAATGTTTGTGAACAAAGTAGCAGAGATAAGGAGGAAATTGTTAACAAGTTTCAAACAATTTATTTTAAAAGGAGTAATTATTACATTGATTGAAATAAAGTTTCGTTATACAATGGATTTATTGACAATTTAGTTTCATTTCTTATAATTAAAAGTGAGGACGGGATATGATGAAAAATGTATTGGTAAGACTGCAGGAGTACAGGGTACAGGCCAACGGAGCGGAGAAGGACCTGGTCCGGTATCTGCTGGAAAAGCCGGAGGAAGCATCCAAACTCAGCATCCATGTTCTGGCTGAGAAGACCTATACCTCGGCGGCCACGATCATCCGGCTGTGCAAAAAGCTGGGATTCAGCGGCTACAAGGAATTTAACAGTTCCCTGAATTACGAGCTTGCACTGCGCAGTGAAGCGCGTAAGGACATCAGCACGGAAATCAGCCGGGATGACGGACTGAAGGACATTGTGGATAAGGTTACTTACAGAAGCATACAGGCGTTGGAGGACACTCGCAAATTAGTGGACCTGGACGAACTGCAGAACTGTGTGGACATCATTGAGAAGGCTAAGACCGCAGGGCTGTTTGGGATCGGATCCTCTCTGCTGGCAGCCAGGGATATGTATCTTAAGTTCCTCAGGCTTAACAAGCCCTGTATCTGCAATGATGACTGGCATTCCCAGCTGGTGTGCGCCAGGAACCTGACAAAGGAGGATGTGGCTGTCATATTCAGCTACTCAGGCCTTACCAGGGAAATGCTGACCTGCGCCAGGGTGCTGAAGGAACAAAACGTTCCCATTATCACCGTGACCCGGTTTGCGGAAAATGATCTGACACGTCTGGCTGACTGCAAACTGTATGTGTCTGCCAAGGAACTGCTGGTGAGGACAGCGGCAACCGCATCCAGGATATCCCAGCTGAATATCATCGATATCCTGTTTACCGCATATGTGAAGAATAATTACGAAAGAAATATTGCCAGGCTCAAAAGCAATGTGATAACAAAGGACATTATATAAGTTCATTTTCACATCGGATGTCCTGAACAGTTACGTATATTTTAAGGAAGGAAGGACGATCATGGAACTCTTAACCTATAACCAGGCATATGAAGCCCAGGTGGTGGAACTCTGGAACCAGGAGCTTTTCGCCGACCCCATAACCGTACATAAATTCCGCCGGCAGGCACTGTTGGACGACAACTTTGATTCGGATCTGTGCTATGTGGCCAGGGAGGATGAAAAGACAGTGGGATTCCTGCTGGCCACCAAACGTAAATTTCCTTATCTGGAACGCGGCACAGAGCCGGAGCGGGGATGGATCAATGTGATGTTTGTGGCAGGGGAATACCAGGGAAAAGGGATTGGCACTGAACTCCTTGTGAGGGCTGAGGGGGATCTAAAGGCAAGGGGAGCAAAGAACATCACCCTGGTAGCCTATAGTCCCAGTTACTTTTTCCCGGGTGTGGATACTGAGAATTACCCTGGGGGCGCTTCATTTTTTGAAAAGCATGGCTATGTACAGGGAAAGACCAGCTACTCCATGTGCAAAGACCTGCACGGCTACCGCCTGTCGGATGAGACAAAGAAACGGTTAAAAAAGGCAAATGAGGCAGGTTTTTGTTTTAAGATGTTCACTTACCAGTACGCGGTGGACCTGCTGAATTTTGCCCGGGATGAATTTGGCGGGGGATGGAAACGCAACTGCCTGCTGACCATGCAGCATGACCGGGCAGAGGACTGTATCCTGCTGGTCCTGGACCAGCAGGATCAAATATGCGGATTCTGTACCAGGATGATCGATGAGAATCCCATGCGCTTTGGTCCCATTGGGACAGCGGAGCGTGTGAGGAATCAGGGGCTTGGCAGCATCCTTTTTGACCTGGCTCAGCTGGAGATGGAAAAGCGGGGGATCTATCACCTGTATTTTGTATCCACGGATGAACCGGGGCGCAGGTTCTATGAACGCCATGGAGTTCATGTGTTCAGGACATTTAAAGATTACCGGAAAAATCTATAGGGGAGGGAACAGGATATGGAAATTGCAAAACGCGTGGTGAGTATTGGAGCCCATTCATTGGATGCTGAACTGCTGGGAGGGCCTTTGGTCATAAAATATGCAAAGCAGGGCAGCCGCTGCACCCTGATTCATGTGACACAGGGCAGGCTGGAGGATCCCAATGCGGCAGAAGAGGAAAAGCAGGCGTATCTGAAGTCGCTTCTGGACCAAAACCAGAGGGCGGCCAAGGCTCTGGGCGGGGATACCATCTGGCTGGGATATGTGTCCAGCAGCATGCCCTCCCTGGAAGACTTTGCCGGACGCTTGGAAGAATATTTTGAGGAGGAGAAAGTGGAACTGGTCATCACGCACTGGCGCGGTTCCATGCATCCAAGACATATCAATACCCATGACGCAGTGACATTGGCAGTGAAGCATTTAAGGAAAAAAGGAAACCCCATCCGTCTTGTGTACGGGGAGACCTTTGAGGATCTCCAGGGCTTTATCCCCCAGGCATATTACAGCCTCAGTGAGGAGGAGACGGACCAGTGGTTCAGGGCCCTTAAGGAGTACCAGGTATTTAAGGGGGAGATCAATGATTTCCCATATATTCCTTATTATACCACCAATCTCAAGGTAAGGGGAATTGAATCAGGAAATGACTGCAATACAGTGGGCTATATGTATGCAAGCCAGATAGAGGAACGCTTATGGTAGGGTTGAAGGGAAAAGATAAGGAAGTATTATCCGGTTTAAAGACAGAGAGCAGGAACCCCAGGACACTGGACCTGGACCTGATGAGTGTGGGGGAACTCCTGACCGTGATGAATGAAGAGGATAAAAATGTCATTGAGGCGGTAAAACAGGCGCTGCCGCAGATCCAGGAAACCGTGGAAGCGGTCATCTGTGCGCTGAACAAGGGGGGGAGGCTGATCTACGCCGGAGCCGGAACCAGCGGAAGGCTGGGGATCCTGGACGCGGTGGAGTGCCTGCCCACATTTTCCACCACGGACGAGGTGGTGGGGATCATGGCAGGAGGTGAGAAAGCCTTTGTCCACGCCCAGGAGGGGGTGGAGGATTCCAAAGAGGAGGGCAGAAAAGACCTGGAGCATTTAAAGGTGGATGAGCGGGATGTGGTGGTGGCCCTTTCTGCTTCCGGGCGCACCCCATACTGTATCGGCGCATTGGAATGTGCAAGGGAAGCAGGCGCATGCTGCGTGGGGCTTTCCTGCAACCGGCCGGCAGAACTTACGGATTATTCGGATATCGCCATTGAGGTGGACGCCGGTCCTGAGATCCTCACAGGGTCTACCAGGCTGAAGGCGGGTACGGCTGAGAAAATGATCCTGAACATGATCTCTACCGCGGCCATGGTGGGGATCGGGAAAGTATATGGAAATCTTATGGTGGATATGCGGGCCACCAACCTGAAACTGGTGGAGCGGGCCAAACGGATCGTGTCCATGGCCTGCGGCTGCACGGAGGAGACAGCACAGGCAGCCCTTGAACTGGCGGATGGAGGGATCAAGGCAGCGATCGTCATGATTCTGACAGGGATAACGGCAAAAGAGGCAAAGGAACGCCTGGAGATTCATAAGGGATTTGTGAGGAAATGTTTGGATGGTACACACGGCCGTGACTGAAAGGAGGAACTGCAATGGCAGATTTGTATGTAAGGATTGACGACAGGCTGATACATGGACAGACCATCGTGGCGTGGTGCCCCACTCTGCAGATCAAGGAGATCGTGGCGGTGGATGATGTGAGCGCCAAGAATCCCATGCTTAAGACCATTATGACCATGGGGGTTCCGGGCACGTACAAAACGCATATTGTTACAACAGAAGAAGCCAGGGAGATATTGAAAAAACCGGGAAGCGGCAACCGGCTGATGATCGTAAAACAGCCTGAAGTCCTGACCGCGCTGAAGGAGGAGATCGCAGGAGCCAAGGCGGTTATGCTGGGAAACCTGGCTAAAAAGGAGGACTCCAGGCACAAACTGGACGGAGCCACGGGAATCTTTTATCTCAGTGACCGGGATGTGGAGATCCTGGATGGATTTGCTGCTGGCGGACTGGATGTATTTTTCCATCAGCTGCCAACTTCAGCCAGGACCACGTGGGAAGCGTTTAAGAAAACAATTTAGCGTATAGGAGGGGAAGAAATGAGTGTCATACAGATTATAGCGATTTCACTGTTTGTGTATCTGGGTTCCATTGGCTCCATTGTGGGAAATACCATAGGGTGGTACACCCTGGGAAGACCCCTGGTGGCTTCCTTTGTGGTGGGCGTGATCATGGGGGATCTGCAGACAGCCATGATCGTGGGCATTGCCCTGCAGATCATGTACATGGGCAATGTGACTCCCGGCGGCGCCGTGGCCTGGGACTTGTCCTATGCCACCTACATTGGTACGGCCGGCGCCCTGGTATTTGGAACCGGCATGGAAAGCACACAGGTCATCGGCCTGGCCGTGGTGTTTGCGGGAATCGGCGGACTGGTGGGACAGATGGTATGGAACCTGTCCTATGCCCTGAACCTGCCTTTAAACCGCCTTGCCAACAAGTACGCAGAGGCTGGTGAGACCGGAAAGATGTATATTCCCAATGTCGTATGCGGGCAGCTGATCGGTCTGGCCTGCCGTTTTATTCCGGCAGTGATCCTTCTGACCACCATGACAGCCGCATCGGCGCAGGCGGATTTTGCGTCCATGATACCGGGCTGGCTCACAACCCTGCTCAGCACCTTTGGCGGCATGATGGCGGCTCTTGGAATGGGGATCATCATCTCGTTCCTGTTAAAAAAGCAGTGGCAGATATGCATTTTCCTGCTGGGCTTTGTACTTGTAACTTATTTTAACTTAAACACCATGGCGGTGGCTGTGATCGCAACCCTGCTGGCAGTGATCTACTATGTGTTTCAGATTGAGCAAAAGGAGGCAAGGGCATGAGCAGGCAGTTAAGCAAAAAAACATTGGATCAATCATTCTGGAACTGGTTTTTCTGGAACGGCTGCTCCCAGCAGGCGGAGAGTATGCTGGGCATGGCCTTTGGCCAGTCCATGGCTCCTGTTGTGGAGGAACTGTATGACACCAAGGAGGAAAAGGCCCAGGCTTTGAAACGCCACGTGACCCTCTTTAACACAGAGGCACAGGTGGGATCCATCTGCAACGGCATTGTATGCGGCATGGAGGAAGCCAATGCCAATGGACAGTGCACGCCGGATGTGATCAACACCGTAAAGGTGGCTCTGATAGGCCCCACATCCGCCATTGGCGATTCACTTTGGGTGGCCACCATTATCCCCATTCTCCTGACCATATGCATGTCCATTTCACAGGGGCTTGACAGTTCCATGGCATTGGTGGGGGCTGTCATCTATCTGCTGGCTTATCCGGTCCTGACCTGCATCCTGTCCAGGAAATTGTTTTACTTTGGGTACAAGTCAGGTCTGGAGGGCATGTCCGGATTTATGGCAACCGGTAAAATGGATATTCTCACCAACTCCATGAATTTCATGGGACTTTTGGTAGTAGGCGCCCTGACCGCGTCCTTTGTCAGCTGCTCCATCCCGTTCCAGATTGTAAAGGATGTATTTGACGCGGCTACCGGGGAGGTGCTGGCAGGACAGGTGATATTTAACGCAGACGCCACAATCAACAACATTTTCCCAAGGCTGGTGCCTTTGGGGCTGACCCTGGGCGTATACTGGCTGTACGCCAAGAAAAAGTGGTCGCCCCTTAAGCTGATGGGGCTGATACTGGTCCTGGCAGCCATACTGACCGGTATTGGGTATATGAGCGGGTTCTACGCATAGCCGGCCGCCCTCAGGGCAGCTGTCTTAAAAAGGGGAGTAAACAATAGAAACCAGGAGGAGCTTAAGTGACAGGACTTGTAGTGACAGGCCACGGGCAGTATGCGCAGGGAGTGATGAGCGCCATCGAGCTGGTGGCCGGTGTACCGGAACAGGTACAGGTGGTTAATTTTGTAAAAGGGGAGGGCATAGAGGAACTGAAGTCCCATATGGTGCAGGCGATTCGTGACCTGGAATCGGATGATGTGCTTCTTATGACCGATATCCTGGGCGGATCGCCCTTTAATGTGGCGGTGCAGCTGCTGGCGGAACCGGTTGGAAAAAATCTCAAGGTGGTGGCGGGAGCAAACATGGCATCCATTGTCCAGGCCATGTTCATGCGGGAAAATGTTCCCTTTGAGCAGCTTCCGGGCCAGGTGATCCAGGCGGGCAGAGAGGGAATCGTGGATGTGTCGGCTATGATGGAAGGAGCCGTGTAGAGGGACTCCATGCGCCTTATAAGAAATGCCGGAAGATGCTTTAGCAGTTCTCTTTAAAGAGGTTCAAAAAGGGTCTTCAAAAAAAATATAAAAAAGTGCTTGCAATCTTCAGAAACCTATGGTAAACTATCTCTCGTTGACAACGGTAGACGGACAAAGTGTGACATCATGGTAAGTTGTCAGCGAGTGTGAGTCTGTAGCTCAGTTGGATAGAGCAACGGCCTTCTAAGCCGTGGGTCGGGGGTTCGA
This sequence comes from Enterocloster citroniae, assembly GCF_040545455.1. NCBI lineage: Bacteria > Bacillati > Bacillota > Clostridia > Lachnospirales > Lachnospiraceae > Enterocloster > Enterocloster citroniae. The sequence continues at coordinate 60,660 of NZ_JBEPLZ010000011.1, forward strand.
ATCCCTTCAGGCTCATTGAGCGCAAGCTCTGAATTGAATAATTATGTATGGTGGGTATGGCGAAGTTGGTTATCGCGCCAGATTGTGGCTCTGGAGGCCGAGGGTTCGAATCCCTCTACTCACCTTTCCCTTATGGGAATTTTTTTTTATCTGGATATTTTATCTGAGATTTTTGGGCCGTCGCCAAGCGGTAAGGCACAGGACTTTGACTCCTGCACTCGAGGGTTCGAATCCCGCCGGCCCAGTTAACATAATTGACAGGGCAGCTGTTCTGCCCTGACCAGCAGATGTACCGGTAAAGGTATGTCTGCTTTTTTGTTTCTAAAAATTTGTTCCGCCGAGAAGAAAGGAATATAAATTTTATGGATTATACAGAAAGCCATCACAGAATACTCACAAATTCCAGGTATGCTGGTTAAATGTGGAAATCTTGAGAGAAACAGGGAGGTAGGGTCCGCAGGATGACAAATGAGCAGTATTACGATTTTATCAAGCCTTATGAGGATGCCAGGCGCGTTCTGAACACCCGCATGGAGGTGTTAAACCACACCCTGTATAAGGAACGGTCCGTTTCCGGCCCCATACACAACATCCAGAGCCGGATCAAGGAAAAGCGGAGCATTGAGGAAAAACTCAGGCGTTTGGGGTTTACGGACAGTATGAACAATGCCAGGAATGAACTCCAGGATATTGCGGGAATCCGCGTTATCTGCTATTTTGTAAATGACATTTATAACATGGTGCATATCCTCAAACGACAGACCGATCTGGTCCTGATCAAGGAAAAGGATTATATACGGGTTCCAAAGCCTAATGGTTATCGGAGTTACCATCTGGTCCTGGGCATTCCAGTATACTGTCTGGACACCATGGAGTATTTTCCGGTGGAGGTGCAGTTTCGGACCATGGCCATGGATTTCTGGGCCAGCATGGAGCACCGGGTGTGCTATAAAAAGAAACCGGAAAACAAGGAGTGGCTGGAGCAGGAATTCTGCCGTTATGCCCGAATCCTTAAAGAGATAGAGAGCGAATTTGAAATCCATAATGAAAGAAAATAAAGTGCTTTATAACCGGCATTCAGGGATTTTTCCCCGGATGCCGTTTTTTTCCCGCTTTTGTACATAATAATGGGTAAGGATTTCCATGATAAAGGATATGGAGGTAACAGTTATGCAGAAAATATGGATATGCGGGGCCAACGGGCGGGTGGGCAGAAAGATGACGAAGATCTTAAAGTCCCAGCCGGTGGAACTGCTTTTAACAGATATGGATGACCTGGACATCACGGTTTCCAGGGATGTGATGGAATATGCCAATATTAACAGGCCCCATTTTATTGTAAACTGCGCGGGAATGACGGACCTGGGCCAATGCGGGCAGAACAAAGAGGAGGCCTTTAAGGTCAATGCCCTGGGAGCCAGGAACCTGAGCATAGCGGCCAGGATGGGGAAGGCCAGGCTGGTGCAGTTTTCCACAGATGATGTGTTTGACGGTAACAGCCGGATCCCCTATACGGAGTTTGACACTCCGGCGCCTCTGACCGTGTATGGAAAATCCAAGCTGGCGGGAGAAAATTTTGTAAGGGAATTCTGCAGCCGCCATATCATTATCAGAAGTTCATGGATCTTTGGGGAAGGAAGCCCCTATCTGGAGACCATACTGGATATGGCTCAGAGGGGCAAGACCATACAGGCGGCAGGGGACCAGTTCGCGTCTCCCACAGGGGCAAAGGAACTGGCTGAAAAGGCCGTGGAACTGATGTATCACGGGGAAGACGGCCTTTACCATGTGACTGGCAGGGGGATCTGCAGCCGCTATGAGTTTGCCAAGGCTGCGGTAAGCCTTTTGGAACTTGATACCCAGACCGGTATTCGGACCGGTGCCCGTGTGGTGGAGGTAAACTCGCCTGAGGACAGGCTCAGCGCCATGAGGCCGTCATACAGTGCTCTGGATAACATGATGCTCCGCATATCGGGCATTGAGCAGCTGCCGGAATGGCAGGTTATGCTGGAGGCGTTTATGGAGCGCCGGAAAAAGAGGCGGGAGGGACGGCTGGTCAAATGAAAGAAAAGAGGAAAATAGGTCTTACAACAGCTATTTTTATCGGGCTGATACTGGGCGCTGTCACGGGGATTCTGCTTCATTATGTGGTCCCCGCCGGACCGGTCCGGGACAGCGTGGTTATAGACGGTATTTTTTATGTGGTGGGAAACGGTTTCCTGCGCCTGATGCAGATGCTGGTGGTCCCACTGGTATTCTGCTCCCTGGTGTGCGGCAGTATGGCCATGGGGGATACAAAAAAGCTGGGGAGAATCGGGGTAAAGACACTGGGATTCTATCTTGTGACAACAGCCCTGGCCATCACTGCGGCCATTCTGACCGCCAATGTGATCGATCCCGGCAAAGGGCTTGACATGACCTCCATTGAGACAGCGGACGTGGCCATTGGGGAGCGCGCCAATCTGGCGGATACCCTTCTTGCTATCATCCCCACCAATCCCCTCCATGCCCTGGCAAGCGGTGACATGCTGTCCATCATCCTGTTTGCTCTGTTCGTTGGTGTGATCCTGGCAGGCCTGGGGGAGAGCGGGGAGACTGTGGGGAATTTTTTCAGCCAGTTTAATGATGTGATGATGCAGATGACCGTAATGGTCATGAAGCTGGCCCCTTACGGCGTGTTCTGCCTTACGGCCAGGACCTTTTCCGGCATTGGCTTTGATGCCTTTGTGCCATTGCTCAAATATATGGCCGGAGTCATGATCGCCCTGGCTATTCAGTGCCTGGTGGTCTATATGGTGATCCTAAGGGTATTTACAGGCCTTAGTCCGGGTAAATTCTTAAAAAAGTTCCTGCCTGTAATGGGATTTGCCTTTTCCACAGCCACCTCCAATGCCACCATACCCATGTCCATTGACACGCTTCACAGAAAAATGGGAGTTGCCAAACGGGTATCCTCCTTTACCATTCCTCTGGGAGCCACCATTAATATGGACGGCACGGCCATTATGCAGGGCGTGGCCGTGGTGTTTGCCTCACAGGCGTTCGGCATTCACCTGGCCATGGCTGATTACCTTACAGTCATCCTCACAGCCACCCTGGCGTCCATAGGCACGGCCGGAGTGCCCGGGGTGGGACTGATCACCCTGTCTATGGTATTTGCCTCTGTGGGGCTTCCTGTGGAGGCTATTGCGCTGATCATGGGCATTGACCGAATCCTGGATATGAGCCGGACTGCGGTGAATATTACGGGGGACGCGGTGTGCACTACCATTGTGGCCAGCCAGGACGGGGCGGTTGACCGGGAGGTGTTCAATGACCCGGAGGCCGGGGCGGGAATGGAGGAGTGAATCCGGGAGTCAGGAGCGGTCTGGGGAGAAAGGGAGCGGACCGGGGAGAAAGGAACGGACCGGGGAGAAATTTCTTGACGTTCCCTGCTGCGGATTTTATACTGGTACCAGGAGATTCCGAGAGTACACGGAGAAAAGGCAGGAGGATGTCATGAACGTATTTGGGATGGAGTTTAAAAGCAGGGAAGAGAGGGAGCGGGAGGAACAGGAGTACCTGTACCGCATTTTCCCTGGAGGGAATGAGCAGAAGGACCGGGTGGAAAAAGAACTGACATCCAGGCTGCCCGGCCTGGACGGCAAAGGACTGATGCTCTATTATATCCTGCTGCGGGATGCCATGACGGGCAGGGATGGGATGTGCTTTGAGGATGCGGCGGCCAGGATATCCAAGAAACAGCGCATTCTAAAGGCAACGCCTGAGATGCTGTCAGTGGTAAGGGCTGTTATGGATGAAAATTCATGAGGACAAAGACGACAGTGCTGAACGTACGGTTTCCGGGTGTGGGTGGATCCTCTCCTTCATGCTGGGTAAGGACCATATAAAAGCAGTGCGGATCTTTTGGACAGCCATGAAACTGTGAGCAGGGAAATGCTGGATGAGAAAAAAGCAGATGAGGCCATCACCATCTATCAGTCCAGATTCCCTGACCTTAAGATGGCGGCAAGTCTTAAGAGTAAGCTGAAGGTGACAGAGGACAGCTGAGGTTTTATCCTAAATTTATTCATATAATTTGTACATATAATTTATATATACAAAAACCCCGCAGATATCATACCTGCGGGGTTTTATTCATGCGCCAGAGAAGATTCGAACTCCCGACACTACGGTCCGTAGCCGTATGCTCTATCCAGCTGAGCTACTGACGCATGCTGCTGTTTTGTTTCCTCAACAGCGCAAAAACTAGTATATATGAGTTGGACAGAAATGTCAATGGTTTTTTGAAAAAAATTAAAAGTATTGAAAACAGATTTTGCCTATGGTATCATTACTTTCATAAAGTTAATTTTTCGGATGAGGATGCATTGGCGCAGAAAACAGGTGTACTGCGTCTTTTTGTGTATGAGGCCGAACAAAAAGGAGGAGAATCTATGAAAAGAAAATTGAGCCTGGTTCTTTCACTGATGATGGCAGCCAGCCTGGCGCTGTCCGGCTGCGGAAGCGGCAAGGGAGGGGAAGCATCCAAGGCGGAGTCCGGCGCGCCGGCTGAGAGCAGCGCTGCAGACGGCCAGGGGACATCCGGCAGCGTGGGGGATACCAGCATTGATACCACAGGTTTTCTTAATGTGGCATTAAATGCGGATATCCAGACAGCAGATATGCAGAAGACATCCAAGGATTATCAGATCCCCATTAATATTTATGACAGCCTTTGTGAGATCAAGGTGGCGGATGACGGCACTTCCTCCATCCAGCCATGTCTGGCGGAGAAGTGGGATATCAGCGATGACGGCATGGAATATACCTTTTATCTGAGAAAGGGCGTCAAGTTCCACAACGGAGAGGAACTGAAGGCCAGCGATGTCAAATATACATTTGAGCGTATGCTTACAGTGCAGGGAGGGACCAACTCTGAGTTCCTGGACCAGATCAAGGGGGCGGGCGCGCTTTTTGAGGGCACAGCCACTGAATTGGAGGGATTTGAGCTTGTGGACGATTATACCTTCAAGCTGATATTGGAGGAGCCCTATTCCGGTTTCCTGGCATGTATCTCAACCCCGGCTGTTTCCATTTATAATGAGAAAGCCACCGAGGAGGCGGGGGACCAGTTCGGCCTTGACCCGGCCCTTACAGTGGGGACCGGTCCATTTAAGTTTGCTAGCTGGACCTACAATGACCAGCTTGTACTGGTGAGGAACGATGACTATTTCCAGGGTGCAAGCCAGCTTCCCGGCGTTGTGATCAAGATCGTGCCTGATACGGAGACGCAGACCATGATGTTTGAGAGCGGCCAGCTGGATCTTCTGGACATGGATTATGTGACAGAGCAGATCGACCGCTTCCAGCAGTCTTATCCGGACCAGCTGGTATCAGGCCCGCGTCTGGGAACCACCTATTTCACCATGAATCAGAAGCTGGAGCCATTTAACAACCTGCAGGTAAGAAAAGCCGTTCAGATGGCCATTGACCGTCAGGTGATCCTGGATACCCTGTGGGGCGGCAGGGGCCAGCTGGAAAACGGCATCTTCCCCCACGGCCTCATTGGATTTAACGCCAACATGCCGGAGATCAAATATGATCCAGAGGGGGCAAAGGCCCTTTTGGCAGAGGCAGGATATCCGGATGGGTTTACCATGGAGATTGCAGCCGACATGTCTGCATCCGATACCGTGACCATGGCCCTGGAGATCATCAAGGAGCAGCTGGCCCAGGTGGGGATCAATGCTGAGATCAAGAACTATGATGAATCCACATGGCTGGAGACCAGAAAGTCAGGGGAGCTGGGTTCCTTCATGTCCACATGGACTGCGGATTACAATGATCCCGACAACTTTATCTACACCTTTTTCGGCAATGGGGAAAAGACCACGGCCCGTTCCCTGAATTATCCGGATACTGCTGTGATGGACCGTGTGGCAAAGGCCAGGACCATTCTGGATAACGATGAGCGTATGAAGGAATACAATGCACTGGAGGAGAAGATCATTTCCGAAGATGCGGCATGGGTGCCCATGTTCTCCAGACTTCATGTCTTTGCAGTATCTAAGAGAGTCCAGAATTTCAGGGTTGCCTGGAATGGTCTCAGCGACAATGATTTTTATCCGTTGTCCATCACTGAATAAAATAAGAATAAGTGTAAGTACGCCCCGGCTCCGGTGGGAGCCGGGACTGCCCGGGGTGCCGCATGAACTGCGGCACCTTTGGCAGATATGCGGAGTGCCCTCAGAAACCTCTTTGTTCCAGCGCATTTTCACAGTCCCTTATGGCAAGGTGGTTTCTGAGAGTACTCCCATTACGAAAAGGGGGTAATCCTGTGCTGAAGAAATGTTTAAAACGTATCGTCATATCCATTCCGGTCCTCATAGGTGTTGTCCTGATCATATTCGTTATGCTCAGGATCATTCCGGGCAACCCTGTGACTACCATGCTGGGGGAACATGTAAACCAGGCTGTTATCGATAAGGTCAGCAGGGAGATGGGTCTGGACCAGCCCCTGTACATACAGTTTTTCCGGTATGTGGGCAATGCCCTTAAGGGGGATTTCGGAACCTCCTATAGGCTGAACCGCAATGTGACCAAGATCATCCTGGAAGCGTTTCCTAATACGGTGAAGCTGTCCGTGTGCGCGGCCGTGGTTGCCTGGGTGATCGGGATCACAGCCGGTATCGTGGCGGCGGTCAAACAGAATAAACTTCTGGACCGTCTGTTTATGGGCTGTGCGCTGATGGGTGTTTCCATGCCTGTATTTATGACAGCCCTGGTGCTTCAGTACGTGTTTGCCTTTAAGCTTAAGCTGTTTCCCGTGTCCGGGTATGATTCGCTTATCTGTATGGTGCTGCCCGCCATTGTGCTGGGATGGAATTCAGCCGGAAGCATTGCAAGAATGACCCGGTCCAACCTGGTGGAGGCCATGCAGGGAGATTACATACGGACGGCCAGGGCAAAGGGGCTGAGGGAGTGGGGCGTCATTGTGCATCACGCCCTTAAGAACGCCATGCTGCCGGTGGTCACCATGATGGCTCTCCAGGTATCCAGTATGCTTTCCGGTGCAGTGCTTACCGAGAGCGTGTTCGGAATCCCGGGAATCGGACGTCTGGCAGTCAATGCCATTGAGACAAGGGACATGCCGCTTTTGCAGGGCACGGTTATTTTTACCACAATTCTTGTAATTGCAGGAAACCTGGTGGCGGATATGCTGTATTCGGTGCTGGATCCGAGAATCAGGGAGGGTGCATGATGAGCGAGGAGAAAATAACGATCAATTCCATAGATATGGAATCACAGATTGGGGAGTCGGAAACACTGCTGGACCAGATAAGGACCATGGTGCGCCAAAATAAACTGGCGGCCCTGGCAGCGGTGGTGATTGCGGTCATTGCCCTGGCGGCCATATTTGCGCCTTTGGCAGCTCCGTACGACCCATATGCGCAGACCCTGACCGACAGGCTCCAGGCGCCCAGCGCAGCCCATATCCTGGGCACGGATGAGCTGGGGAGGGATGTGTTCAGCCGGATCATCTATGGGGCAAGGGTATCTCTGATGGTAGGGTTGGTCCCCACTGTGATCTCTATGGCCATTGGGACGATCCTGGGCCTTTTGGCAGGATTTTACGGTGGCAAGACAGATTTTGCCATCATGCGCCTGGCGGATGTGATGCTGGCTTTCCCTTCCCTGCTTCTTGCAATGGTCATCACCTATACCATCGGCGGAGGACTGGTGAGTATTTTTATGGCCCTGATCCTGGTGAACTGGGCAGGGACGGCCCGGATCGTCAGATCCCAGACCCTTTCGTTAAAGGAGGCGGAGTATGTGGAGGCGGCCCGCTCCATAGGAGTAAAAAAATGGAAAATCATGTTCCGGCACATCCTTCCCAACTGCCTGCCTTCCCTGATCGTTCTGTTTACACTGAACATTCCGGCGGCTATCCTGACAGAGTCCTCCCTAAGCTTTCTGGGAGCGGGACTTCAGCCGCCGTCCGCCAGCTGGGGCCTTGCGGTGGTAAGGGGAAAGAAATACCTGTTTTCAGAACCATGGCTTTCCATTGCGCCCAGCGTGGCAATCATGATCGTGGTGATGGCGTTTAACTTCCTGGGGGATGGACTTCGGGATGTGCTTGACCCGTATTTGAAAGAACAGTAGGAGGCCGCGGATGAAGGAAGAACATGTATTGACCATAGAGAACCTGCAGTCCTATTTCTTTACTGCCAAGGGAACCGTACCGGCGGTGGATGATGTGACCATTGAGGTGCCGGCCGGGAAGATCATTGGTCTGGTGGGAGAGTCGGGCTGCGGAAAAAGTATGACAGCCATGTCTGTGATGGGGCTTTTGCGCCATCCCGGCAAGGTGGTGGGGGGCAGGATCCTCCTGGACGGAAGGGATATCACCCATCTCGGGCCAAAGGAAAGGGCAGGTGTAAGGGGAAATGAGATATCCATGATTTTCCAGGAACCCATGACCTCCTTAAACCCCGTGTACCAGGTGGGAAGACAGGTACAGGAAGCCATTCTCCTGCACCAGAAGGTGTCCAGGGAGGAAGCAAAAAGGCAGGTGATCGAGATCTTCAGGGAGGTGGGGATCCCGGAGCCGGAGAAGCGGTACAATTCTTATCCGCACCAGCTTTCCGGCGGCCTCCGCCAGCGTGTGATGATAGGCATGGCCATGGTCTGCAAGCCCAAGGTCATGATCGCTGATGAGCCGACCACTGCCCTGGATGTGACCATTGAGGCCCAGATCCTGCGGCTGATGAAGCGCCTGAGGGATGAGCAGGGAACCTCCATTATCCTGATTACCCATAATATGGGAGTGGTTGCGGAAGTCTGTGATTATGTGTATGTAATGTATGCGGGAAAAGTGATGGAGCAGGCGGAGGTCTTTGATCTGTTTGCCAACACAAAGCATCCCTATACCCAGGGTCTGCTGAGGTCTATTCCCAAGCTGGACAGCAATGAGGAGCGCCTGTATACCATAGAAGGCGTGGTGCCCAACATGCTGCACCTGCCCCGGGGATGTAATTTCTGCAACAGATGTACAAAGGCGGCGGCACGATGCCTGGAGGAAAAACCGCAGCTGTATGATACGGGGACGGATGAGAACGGAATGAGCCACAAGGTGAGGTGCTTCCTGTATGATGACAGAAGCGCGGAGGGCAGTCGGGAGGCGGAACATGGCAGATAAGAAAATACTCCTGGAAGCCAGGGATCTTGTAAAGGAATTTGCCCTGGAGGGCGGAAAAAAGGGAAAGAATGTGGTTCACGCAGTTTCCGGCGTGAACCTGAAGATCTATGAGGGAGAGACACTGGCCCTGGTGGGGGAGTCCGGATGCGGCAAGAGCACCCTGGGCCGGACCCTGATCAGGCTTTTGGATGCCACGTCAGGCACCATAGAATTTGACGGAATGGATATTATGGGGATGAAGGATAAGGAATTTGCCGGGATCAGGCGGCAGATGCAGATCATTTTCCAGGATCCCTATGCATCCCTGAATCCAAGAATGAATGTAAAAGAGATCATTTCCGAGCCCCTGACCACTTACGGTCTGGCAAAAAACAGGGCAGAGGTAGAGAGCCAGGTCCAGGCGCTGATGGATGAGGTGGGGATTCCCAGGGAATTCATCAACCGTTACCCCCACCAGTTTTCAGGCGGACAGAGGCAGAGGATCGGGATCGCCAGGGCGATCGCCCTTCACCCAAGGCTGATCATCTGTGACGAGCCTGTGTCTGCTTTGGATGTGTCCATCCAGTCACAGGTATTGAACCTGCTAAAGGATCTGCAGGAACAGTACCAGCTGACGTATCTGTTCATCTCACATGACCTTGGGGTGGTAAAATTTATCTCCGACAGAGTGTGTGTGATGTTTCTGGGAATGGTCTGTGAGGTGGGGGATACACATGAATTGTACAACCACCCACTGCATCCCTACACGCGTTTTCTTCTCAACGCCATACCCAAGGCCGATCCCAGGCTTAGGAGCGATGAGCAGGAGCTGCTTACAGGGGAGATCCCAAGTCCGGTCAATCCCCCCTCGGGCTGCCGGTTCCATACCAGGTGTCCTTATGCAAAGGAGGTATGCAGCCAGAAGGTTCCGGAGGGGACTATGGTTGGGGAGAGACAGGTGTTTTGTCATTTTCCGTTAACATGAGACCGAGGGGTGGATCCTTTACAGAGCTGGATCCTCTAACGGAAGATCCCGATGCAGTACCCTATGACAACCCACAGCACGGAGAGAATCCACAGGGGCACGAATGAGAATTTAACGTAATCGGCCAGTTCCGTGCCATCGGCCAGATCACAGGCCAGGTATATCTGGGGCTGGGCCACAGGGGAAACCATGGCGCCCATGTTCATGAGAAGGGTCAGGATGACCACCTCGCCGGGAATGCCGAATTTGCTGCTGACGCCGGCTACAATGGGCACCAGGGCGTATTGCCAGATATCATTGGTAAAGATAAGCATGAGCGGAGTGCTGAACAGGGCGATGATCAGGTAGACCCATGGACCCATGGCACCCGGGATGATGCGGATCAGGAAATCCACCATGGCATCCATCATACCGCTCTCGGAAAGGACGCCTACCACCACGCCGGACAGGAACACGGCGCATGCAGTGGAGTACATTTCCTGGGAATATTTCTTTAACAGGCTGCCCTGAAGTTTCAGGTCAGGGTAGTTGACGCACAGAGCCACGATCAGTCCGATGGCAAATACAAAATAGTCAGGGCAGGGAACCGCGCTCAGACCGATGATCAGCAGTATGGTCCAGATCAAGTTGAACCAGAACAGCCTGGGGCGTTTAAGCTCTGAGGACTCCATGGTTACAGCCGTGTCCACCTGTTCATCCATCTGGCCGGCTCCTTTTTTCATCTGGATTCTGGCCAGGATGACAGCAAGGCAGACACACAGTACAATATAGATGAGCATCATGGGCAGCATCTTTGAGAAAATGTAGTTCTGGGGATTTTCAATGCCCTCCAGCAGAGTGGCTGCCCTCAGGGTACGGCCGTTCCAGGGCGTTACGAACAGGGCGCACATGGTTGCGGAACATAAAAGCAGCAGTACTTTTGGATCGATTTTTAACTTTTTGTACAGAGGAAGCATCATGGGTATGGTCACCAGATAGGTGGAGGTGACGCTTCCGTCTATTTCCGTGATCAGAGATACCAGCACGGTGATGATGCAGATCACCGTGACACTCAGTTTTGTGTGCTTTAGCAGGAACTCCACCATGATATCAAAAAGTCCTGCTTCCGACATGACTGAGAAATAGGGCAGTGAGAAGAATATGATGAACATCAGATCCCTGGTCTTCCCAAGTCCCACATTAATATAATCACATACTTCCGTAATGCTGGCACCCACCAGCAGGGCCCCGATTATGGGAATGATGGTAAATGCAAACAGGGTGCTTACTTTCTTTTTCAGGAGCAGTGTGGTGATGAGTATCATCATCCCAAAGCCCACGATGGCTGTATAACTCACGTTTTATTCCCTCCCTTTATTTATAGCGTTTCCTATCTCACAAGACATGGCTTTTTGGAATCATAGATCCATCCCGGGATCAGGTACTGCATGGCCATGGCGTCATCCCTGTCATGGCTGGGCATACGGTTGTAAAGCTTGTTGGCCTCCATTACCTGATCCATGTCCAGTGTGACACCAAGTCCGGGACGGTCCGGAACTTCCAGGTAACCGTTCTTTATGACCGGGGTATCCTTTAACAGGTTCTGGCCGTCCTGCCAGATCCAGTGGGTATCCAGGGCCGTGGGACTGCCCGGGGCAGCTGCGGCCACATGGGCGAAGGTGGTAAGGGTTATGTCAAAGTGGTTATTGGAATGGCTGCCCCAGGTAAGTCCCCAGTCATTGAGGAGCGCGGCCATGCGCAGGCTTCCCTCCAGACCCCAGAAATGCGGGTCCGCCAGAACAATGTCCACTGCTTTTAAGGCAGCGGCATGGTAGAACTGCCTCCAGTTTGTGGCAATCATGTTGGTGGCAACCAAAAGTCCGGTGGCATTTTTGAATTCCGCCATGATCTCACGGCTGGAGAATCCTGCCTCGGGGCCGCAGGGATCCTCAATATAGGACAGGATGCTGCCCATGCCCCGGCACAGGCGGATGGCTTCCTCCAGACTCCATGCGCCGTTGGGGTCTATGTTGATGCGGCCCTGGGGAAACTGCTTTTTGAGAGCCCTTACCGTGTCCATTTCGTAATCCCCTGAGAAAACGCCGCCCTTGAGCTTGAAGTTGCGGTAGCCGTATTTGTCCTGAAGGCAGCAGGCCTGTTCCACGATCTGTTCATGGCTGATCATTTCCTGGCGTCTCATCCTGAACCATGGATCACGGCTCTGGGATTCATCCAGGTAGGGAAGGTCGGTTTTGTTCTTATCCGATACATAGAACAGATAACCAAGTACTTCCACCTGATCCCGCTGCTTTCCCTCTGCCAGAAGTTCGCACACAGGAATGCCCAGGTGCTGTCCGAGAAGATCCAAGAGGGCGCATTCAATGGCCCATTCTGCCTTTACCACAAACTTCAGTTTGCTGATGTCCAGGGTCTGAATGCCTTCCCCGTCATCACCCGCAGCCTGTTTGCCGCCTCTGTGGATACATCCCAGAATGGAACGGTATTTGCCTACTTCCTGTCCCACGACCAGGGGAATACAGCTGGTAAGGCATTCATATGTATAATCCCCTCCGTGGATCTCTCCAATGCCTGTATGGCCGGAGCTGTCCTTTATAATGACCAGATTCCGTGTAAAATAGGGAGCATGGGCTCCGCTGAGTGTCATTTCCATGCTGTCGTAACCTGCTACAGGAATTACCTGCATCTCAGTGACAATAGGTGTGTTTGCTGACATGTTTTATTTCCTCCTATATACAAATGCCTTGCTTTTTTGACTGTTTTTATTATAATACAGTTAGGAAAATCAGGCCAATATGTAAAAATAATCGGGGCAATCACTTTTACTAATGGTGAATGTGAATAAAAACAGGCCTGCAAAGACAGGTCCGCAGCGGGTCTGCCCATATGCACACGGGGGGATTATATTGGATACAAAATATTTAAACTATATTTTAACCATTGCAAGAAGAAAAAACATGACAAAGGCTGCGGAGGAACTGTATGTGTCCCAGTCCTCCTTGAGCCAGTATTTGTCCAGGCTGGAGCAGGAGATCGGGGATCCTCTGTTCATACGGGCAAAAGGGGAGCTTTTGCTGACCCCGGCAGGGGAACTGTATGTGGAGGCTGCCAGGAAGGTGATACGGATCCAGAAGGACCTTTATCAGGACATACGCAGCCTGAACAATAAAAGCCATATCACCATTGGGGTCACGTCCCAGTTTGGCCTGAGGATGCTGACGGAGATCATACCCGCGTACAAAAAGGAGTTTCCCCAGGTGACCATTGAGATCTCGGAATCCAATGTGCCCGCCCTTACAAGGATGCTGCTGGATGAGGGGATCGACTGCGCCATTATGGCCCTTAATGGTACGGATGCCTTTTCCAGGGAGCAGGTTTCCGTATTGCGGGAGGAGGAAGTGCTTTTCGCCATACCGGCATCCCATGAGTACAGGAAGCGCAATCAGGACAGTGCCATGACCCAGGAGGAACTGGTGAGAGAGTTCGGTAAAGACAATTTCATGCTTTCCAAGAAGGGTTCTACCCTGCGGGTGCTGGCGGACCGGATCTTTACAGCCTGTGACTTTCAGCCCAGCACCATGTGTGAGACCAACAGCATCATTGCCACACGGGCCATGGTGGCAAAGGGTATAGGGGTTACTTTTATTGCCAGCTCCTGCGTCAGCGACCGGGAAAATGTAGCTTACTATTCATTGGATCCCAAACTTTACCGGTACAATGTGCTGGTGCTCAGAAAAAATCTGATACAGAACCGGCCGGAAAGGGTATTGTTTCAGTATATATATGACTATTTCAAAGAGTAGGAACCAGAGGCGCCGGGAAGGCGCATTCCCCGGTTAATGTTGAAACATGGGGACTTTTGTGATATCATTATCAAAGAAAGAGATAAGAGAAATCGGGGGATAAACTCTTATCTCTTATTTTGTACTGAGCGGGGATATATACATATGAGACAGAAACTATCAAAGCACAATCTGCTGCTTGTTGGATTTACATTATTTTCCATGTTTTTTGGCGCGGGAAATTTGATCTTCCCGCCTTTTCTGGGCGCTCAGGCAGGCAGCCTTACATGGCAGGCCATGGGAGGATTCCTGATCAGCGCGGTGGGCCTCCCTGTGATGGGGGTGGCGGCAGTTGCGCTGTCCGGTGGACTGACCAATCTGGCAGGAAGGGTGCATCCCTGGTTTGCCTTTCTGTTTACGCTGCTGATATATCTTTCCATCGGACCATGCCTGGCCATACCAAGGACTGCCAGCACCTCCTTTGAGATGACGGTGCTCCCTGCCCTCACCGGCATGAATCTGAATATGCAAGGCGTGGTGGGCCAAACCGGGTTTACCCTCCAGACACTTTCACAGTTTGCCTATTCGGCCCTGTTTTTTATTGTGGCCATGATAGTGGCTTTCAGGCCCGAGAAGCTGACAGACCGGCTGGGAAAGGTTTTGTGCCCGGCGCTTTTGGTCCTGATCGGCGTCATATTTACCGGGTGCCTGGTATGGCCCATGGGACCTTACGGGACGCCGTCCCAGTCTTTTTCATCAGGACCTGTGATTAAGGGATTTCTGGAGGGATATCAGACCATGGATACCATTGCCGCCCTTAATTTCGGAATTGTCATTGCCCTGAATATCCGGGCAAAGGGGGTGGAGCAGGAGGGCGCCATTGTGCGGGAGACCATCAAGGCGGGGGTGATCGCAGGAATACTGCTGGCCCTCATCTACGGAGCCCTGGCCCATATCGGGGCGCCGGCAGGCACTGTTACGGCTGATACGGAAAATGGAGCCAGGATCCTTACCTATGTTGCGGGAAGCCTGTTTGGACAAGCGGGGATGATGATATTGGGAATGATCTTCCTCATTGCCTGCTTTAACACCTGTGTGGGACTGCTCAGCTGCTGCAGCCAGTATTTTACCACCATCATTCCACTGATCGGATACAAAATGTGGGTGGCTGTGTTTGCGGTCATCAGCCTGGTGATCTCCAGCGCGGGTCTGAACCGGATCCTGGCGGTTTCGGTTCCTGTGCTCAGCGCCATTTATCCCGTGGCCATTGTGCTCATTGTGCTGGCATTTATGGATCCTCTGACAAAAAGATGGCCGGCCATGTTTCCATGCAGTATATTGTTCACAGGGATCGTCAGTGTGGTTTATGCGCTGGAGCAGAGCAAGGTGGTCATACCGTTCCTGAGCCAGGCAACCACCTTCCTGCCTGGTTATGGGGCCGGACTGGGCTGGATCGTACCTGCCCTGGCCGGAATGGCGGCCGGTGTGGCCGTGTCCTCCGCAATGGAAAGCGGCTGGTGACGGAAGGCAATGCTATAAAGAAAAAGGATATAAGAGAGATGACACAGACAAAATGGATGCTGCACGCCAAAAAGGCGGATTTTAATAAGATAGCAGAGAACTTTGGGATAAGTCCCGTGACAGCAAGGATCATACGCAACCGGGGGATTGAGGACATGGAGTCCATCCGGCATTACCTCCATGGCTCAATCGAAGATCTCCATGACCCGCGTCTTCTTCCGGACATGGAAAAGGCGGTGGGCATACTGAGGCGGAAGGCGGCGGAGGGAAAGACCATCCGTATTGTGGGTGATTATGATATTGACGGAGTGTGCTCCACCTATCTGCTTTACCGGGCTTTAAAGCGGATCGGGGCCAGGGTGGATTATGAGATACCTGACCGTATTAAGGACGGATATGGAATCAATGAGATGATCATCGAGGCAGCTGCATCAGACGGCATTGATACCATACTTACATGTGACAATGGGATCGCTGCCGTCAGCCAGATCGCCAGGGCAAAAAAACTGGGGATGACGGTCATTGTCACGGACCACCACGATATACTGGTGGAGGAAAATGAGGAAGACCTGCCTGAGGGGGGGAGGGAAGTGCTTCCTCCGGCCGATGCGATCGTGAATCCCAAGCTCAGGGGATGCGCGTACCCGTTCACCGGTATCTGCGGCGGAATGGTGGCGTTTAAACTGGTGCAGGTGCTCTTTGAGGAGTCGGGAGTTTTGGCGCAGGAGTGGCTTGACATGCTGGAGATCGCGGCCATTGCCACGGTGGGGGATGTGATGAAGCTCCAGGGGGAAAACCGTATCATTGTAAAGGAAGGCCTGCGCTGTCTGGGCCATACCTCCAATCTGGGGCTGAAGAAACTGATCGAAAAGAATAATCTGGTACCGGGCTCCATTACTGCCTATCATATCGGGTTTGTGATCGGCCCCTGCCTGAATGCCAGCGGACGCCTTCAGACAGCTAAGATCGCATTGTCCCTGCTGCTCTGCGAGGATGAGGAGGAAGCCGACCGCATGGCCATGGAGTTAAAGGAACTCAATGACCAGAGAAAGGATATGACCCAGGCCGGGATTGACCAGGCCGCAGCCATGGTGGAGGAACGGTATGGGGATGATAAGGTCCTGGTAGTGTTCCTGCCCGACTGCCATGAATCACTGGCCGGGATCGTGGCGGGAAGGCTCAGGGAGAGATATAACAAGCCCTCCTTTGTGCTGACCCGGGCAGAGGGCTGCGCCAAAGGCTCCGGGCGTTCCATAGAGGCCTACCACATGTTCCATGCCCTGGTGGAGGTGAAGGACCTGCTGCTGAAGTTTGGGGGCCATCCCATGGCAGCGGGGTTTTCCCTGGAGGAAAAGGACGTGGACGAGTTCCGGAGACGCCTGAATGAGAATGCCAGGGAGCGTTTGACGGAGGAGGACTTTATCCCCAGGGTGTGGATCGATGTTGCAATGCCCTTTGAATACATAACGGAGCCGTTTGTCAGGGAACTGGAACTTTTGGAGCCATATGGGCAGGGGAATGAGAAGCCGCAGTTTGCCCAGAAAAGCATGGTGATCCGCAGTGCCCATGTGATGGGGCGAAACCGGAATGTGGTACGGCTGAGTCTGGTCAATGAGCGGGGAGTATCCATGGACGGCGTGGTATTTACAGATGGGGACCTGTTCATGGAGGAGAAGGGAAACAGCCGCCTCATGGATGTGATCTATTATCCAGGCATTAATGAATACAATGGGAACAGGAACCTGCAGATCGTGGTAAAGGACTGGAAGTTCCATTGATGACAGCGCTTTAAAGCGCCATCATCCCCGACATGATACATCCGCCAACGGCCCCACATGACATGACTTCCCGGATCTGGGCCGCCTCCAGGCGGATGCCTCCTATGGCATAGACCGGTATGGAAACGGTTTGGCATATCTCCCTTAAAAAAGCAGTTCCCCGCGGGGGCAGTCCCTTTTTACAGTCAGTGGCATAGATGTGGCCGGCTGTCAGATAGGTGGCTCCCAGGGACTGGGCCTCCAGGGCCTCATTGGCGGCATGGACCGATACACCGATGGTGGTGAATCCGTCCAGCTGTTTTTTTTCGGCCGCCTCCCTTAATTTCCACAGCGGCAGATGGATTCCATCAGCACCCAGAATGTGGGCGGCCTCTGTAAAGGTGTGGAGGATGCAGGGAACCTGATAGGATGCACACAGTTTTAAGACCTCCCGTGCCATGGATTCATAGTCTGCCTCATCCATGTCCTTTTCCCTCAGGACCAGGGCTGCCGGATGAAAACAGCATATCCGGCGGACCTGGTCCATAAATGGCCGGGTGCAGAGACTGCGGTTGGATACGGCCATGATGCGGTCCCTTATTTCCTTTGGTATTGTTTGTTCTTGTATATTACACATAGATATAATCACTCATCACCGGCTGGAGATTCCTGCTCAGCAGGTCGCGGAACACCTGATCCACGCTGCGGTTGTCGGAAATCTCAAACTGGCTGTCTCCTTCCTCTTCTATTTCCTCTGAATGTCCTCCGATCCCGGTGCTTACCCCGGCAGATACCTTGGTGGCCGCAATGGATGCCAGATGATCCCTGACCCTGGCGCATTCCCTGGTGGACACGGTGATGCTGGCCCAAGGCATAAGGAGACGGTAAGCTGTGACCACCTGAAGAAGCTGTGTCTCATGGACATCCATGGGATTGATCTTGTCATTGTTGATAATGGGTCTGAGGCGCGGGCAGGAAAACGCGATCTCCCCGTGGGGATATTTCTTTTGAAGCAGCCAGGCGTGGCATCCGGTTGCAAATGCGTCCTTGCGGAAGTCCGACAGTCCTAAAAGGGCTCCCAGACCCACGCCCCTCATTCCGCCCTTCAGTGCGCGTTCCTGGGCATTGAGGCGGTACGGAAAACAGCGCTTGTGGCCGGACAGGTGCAGGGTCTCATATTTGTCCGGGTTATAGGTCTCCTGGAATATGGTTACGTAATCCACTCCGCAGCTGTGCAGGTAAGCGTACTCATCAGAGTTCAGGGGATAGATCTCCAGGCCGATCACCTTAAAATACCTGCGGGCGATCTTACAGGCTTCTCCAATATAAGAGACAGTGGACTTTGCCCGGCTTTCACCGGTAAGGATCAGGATCTCCTTCAGCCCTGTGCGGGCAATGGATTTCATTTCCTCCTCGATCTGTTCCGGTTCAAGCTGTGCACGCCTTATCTTGTTCTTGCAGTTGAAGCCGCAGTAAATACAGTAGTTTTCACAATAATTCGCAATATAGATAGGGGTAAACATGTAGATGGAGTTGCCGAAATGTTTTCTGGTTTCTACCTGGGCAGCCTTTGCAATGTCTTCCAGCAGAGGCTGTGCGGAAGGGGAGAGCAGGGCGGCGAAGTCCTCCAGGGTGCGTGTTTCATGGGCCAGGGCTGCTTTGACATCCGCGGCCGTGTACGCTGACGGATCATAGGCGTTCATAAGGGACAGGACCTGCCTGCCGATTTGTGAATCCAGTACCTCCATATCGGGAAGATAGGCCATGTGGTCAGTGCGTTCCTTTTTCAGGTCCTGGCTGATCTGGGGGTTCAGGATACTTTCATTCATGGGTTCATTGTTCTTTTCATTTTGAGACATGGTGTCACCTCTTTTTATCATAGGGTTTGTGGTTAGTCGTGGAGAAATCCGGTCAGGGGGGAGGAGGCACTGGCTTCCTTGTCCAGTGTCCTTCCAAGACCTGCCAGGTATGCCTGCCTTCCGGCTTCAATGGCCAGCTTAAATGCCCCGGCCATTGCCGGTACGCTGCCTGCTGTTGCGATGGCTGTGTTGGCCATGATGGCGGCGGCGCCCATTTCCATGGCCTCACAGGCCTGTGAGGGGCGTCCGATCCCCGCGTCAACAATAATGGGAAGATCTATTTCATTGATAAGGATCTGAATGAATTCCCTGGTGCACAGTCCCCGGTTGGTTCCGATGGGAGCGGCCAAAGGCATGATGCAGGCGGCTCCTGCACTGGCCAGATCCCTGGCCGTGTTCAGGTCCGGGTACATGTAGGGCATGACCACAAAGCCTTCCTTGGCAAGGATTTCCGTGGCTTTGATGGTTTCTGTGTTGTCGGGCAGCAGATATTTTGCATCGCGTATCACCTCTATTTTTACAAAATCCCCGCACCCGGCCTCCCTGGAGAGACGGGCGATCCGGACGGCCTCCTGTGCGTTCCTGGCGCCGGAGGTGTTGGGAAGGAGGGTGACGTGGCTGGGTATGTAGTCCAGGATATTGGCGATGCCGCCTTCATTTGCCCGCCGCAGGGCAAGGGTGATGATCTGGGCTTCTGCCTGTTTTACGGCTGCCTGGATCAGATCCAGGGAATACTTTCCCGATCCCAGAATAAAACGTGAGGTAAAGGTGTGGCCTCCGATGATAAGAGGGTCGCTGCAGGAGCTTAGGGCTGTCTGCTCCGTGTTTTGTTGTTCCATTTTTGTTTGTTCCATCTTTGTCTGCTCTCTTTCTTTTTGTTCCATGTTTCAATTCTCCTTTGCTTTTAAACTGTGCAGCGGCTGTCTCTCAGACGGTCTCCTCTCCAAGGATCAGCCGTGTGATCATATTGGCCTGGTGGGCGGCGCAGAGCATGACCCTGGGCGCCATAAGGCCGTTTCCCGGCCCGGGAAGGGAGGTGCCGTCTCCGCACACATAAAAATGCCTCCCGGCTCTTTTGGTACAGATACTGTTGCCGCTCCCGAAACCCGCCATTCCGGACGCGGATACCAGGAACTTGTCCGGAAACTGTTCCAGGATCCCATTGGCCAGCATGGCTTTTGCCTCAGGGCGGTCAAAGGCTTCGCATATGATGGTCTCATGTTCAAACAGGGACTGGATGTTGGATTCAGTGACCCTGACACAATGGGTATATATATCCAGGAAAGGATTGATCTCCTTTAATTCATGGGCCAGCGCAAGGGTTTTGTACATGCCCAGGTGGCGCGCCGTATATTGCTGGCGGTTCAGGTTGGTTATGTCCACAACATCAAAATCAATGAGATGCAGGTGGCCCACGCCGATCCTGGCCAGTGCAAACGCCACATTAGAGCCCAGGCCTCCCAGCCCTGCCACAGCCACCCGGGCATGGTCCAGTTTTTCCTGGACCTGGGCCGTGTGCCGTTCGGTCAGGGCACGGTGAAGCTGCTCTTTGTTTAAGACAGTGTCCATATTCAGCCTCCTCCTACAAAACTTACGATCTCCAGTACATCATCATCCCCAAGCCGGGTAGTGCCATAGCTTCCTTTGGGCAATATGGAACCTCCAAATTCCACTGCAATCCTGTCCAGACGGTATCCCTGTTCCAGCAGATACTCCTCTACTGTGACCGGCTGTGACAGCTGCGTTTGCCTGCCATTGATCATGGGCATTTGTTACACCTCCTTTTCCGGCAGTGGGCGCTGGGAAGCTCCTGGCGGCAGGAAAGCTTCCGGCGTACATTGCAGAATAAAAAAATGTTCACAAAGCAATACACCCGCGGTGGTGCACCCCTTCATGAACATAGATTCACTCTGTCTGCCTGTATTTAATTGTGGATTGCGGACCGGATCTGGTCCCGTATGGTGGAGAGAACAACAAAATACGGGAATACCAAAGTATTCCCGCTAAGAAGTTTCATGATCGGTCCCTACGTTGGCATTATCCAAATCAGGTTCATGGGTCGAAGTTTAAAACTTCCTCTCAGCCTATTCATAAGCTCCCCGTTTTTTACAAAATCCAGTATAGGACACGGGAGCGGGTTTGTCAATACTGTTTTTAAAAACAGGGGGAGGGGAATTGGATACCTCATTTGGATACATCTGTATGAATCCATTGTTTGTTAAAATTGGATAAGTAGATATGTAGATAAATCATATTGACAAATTTTGACGAATTTTGTATAATAAGTTAATTTACATTGTCATTGTAATTCGGTATGGTCTTACATATTGCATGGTATATGCGGGTTAATACATACATATAAAAGCAAAATCACCAAGACATGCGCCTTTTGGGAGGGCGCAGGGGTGGCTGCGTGCTGCAGGAAGCCTGTACCGGACCCTTACAAGACAAAAAGAGGAAAGTATGGAGGAACACGAATGGGAAAGTATATTGGGAAAAGACTGCTGACTTCAGTGGTCATTCTGTTCGGTGTGTCGGTGATTGTTTTCTTCCTGGTCATGAGCATCCCCGGCGACCCTTATTCCGGCATGTACTCGCCGGATATCCCACCTGAACAGATCGCAGCAAAATTGGAGGAGCTGGGTGCCAATGACCCCTGGCCCGTACAATATGTAAAGTGGCTGGGCCGTGTGGTGACAGGTGACTTTGGTTATTCTATCTGGTACAAGACCCCCGTCATCGGCATCATCCTGGACAGACTGGGAAACACCGCGCTGCTGGCATGTGCAGCCATTGCACTGAGTACCCTGTTGGGTATTACTGTTGGTATTTATTCGGCAAGGCATAAAAAGGGAATCGTGGATAATACCTCGTCCATCCTGGCTTTTGCAGCCATTTCCATTCCCAGCTTCTTCTTCGGCATGGTGCTGATCAAGATCTTCGGCGTCAACTTAAAGCTGCTGCCGATTTCCGGAATGGTTACGGTATCGGCCAATCCTGTCACAGGCCCGGCCTATGTCCTGGATGTGGCCAAGCATATGATATTGCCTACCATTGTCCTGGGTCTGATGAATGCGGCTACCATGATGCGCTATACCCGTGCCAGTATGGTGGATATCCAGTCCATGGACTACATACGAACTGCCCGTGCCAAGGGCCTGCCTGAGCGCAAGGTCATCTATAAGCACGGTCTGAAAAACGCCCTGAGCCAGATCATCACGATCCTCAGCCAGCAGATTCCCAGTCTGCTGTCCGGTTCTCTTTTGACAGAGACGGTGTTTCTGTGGCCCGGCGTTGGCCGTTTGAACTTTGAAGCTGTTAACCACCGCGATTACCCGCTGATCATGGGCATCGTGCTGATTTTGGCCAGTTTTACGCTGATTGCCAACCTGATCGCCGATATCTCTTATGCTCTCATTGATCCCCGGGTTCTGCACGAGGAGAAAGGATGAGGATGATGGAAATAAAAAAAGAAAAGATCCAGACTCCTTTCCAAGAAAGTCTGAAGAAAATTTTATCCAACAAGCTGTGTTTGGTCAGTCTGATCGTGCTGGTGATCCTGATCTTGTTTTCTATCTTTGGCCCCATGTTCACAGGATATGAATCTGATTCCATTGACCTGCTGAATATGCTTACCGGCCCCAGCGATACGCATTTGCTGGGCACGGATGAATTAGGCAGGGATATGTTCACCCGTCTGGCTGAAGGAGGCCGTGTATCCATCAGCGTGGGCTTGATCGCAACGCTTTTTAAGCTGTGTATCGGTGTGCTGCTGGGCTGTATTGCAGGTCTGTACGGCGGGATTGTGGAAAGTGTCATTATGCGTATCGTGGATATTATTATGTGCTTCCCCTTTTTTGTCATTGCCCTGTGCATCGCTGCCATCACCGGTCCCAGCTTCCATAACACGATTTTTATCATTGGTATTCTGGGCTGGCCCGGTGTGTGCCGTATCGTGCGCAGTCAGGTGCTGAGCCTGAAAAATGTTGAGTATGTGGATGCAGCCCGCTCCCTGGGCTTAAACCAGATGGAGATCATCTTCCGTCACATCCTGCCCAATGCCAGCGGTCCTATTATCGTCTATACCACCCTGAGCGTGGCTAACGCCATCCTGATGGAGGCGTCCTTAAGTTTCCTGGGTCTGGGTATCGCTATGCCACAGTCCAGTTGGGGCACGATCCTGTCCACTGCCCAGAACATGCAGATCCTTCAGGACTGCTGGTGGATGTGGATTCCCGCAGGTATCCTGGTCCTGAGCACCGTTCTGGCTATCAACTTCCTGGGTGACGGCCTGTCCGAGATCCTGGATCCTAAGAAAAAAGGAAGGGGTGCTGACTAATGGCGGAACATGATATATTCTTTCAATTAAAAGATCTTTGGATCAAGTTTGGCCCCGCGGGCAAAAGCTATCCTGTTGTCAAGGGGATCAACCTGAATATCGAGCGCGGCAAGGTGCTGGGGCTGGTGGGTGAGTCAGGCTGCGGCAAGAGCGTCACCATGCTTTCCTCCATGGGCCTTTTGCCCAAAAATAACTGCGAAGTCACCGGCAATGTCCTCTTTGATGGACAGGAGCTGAACGGACTGCCTGACAAGGAATTCCAGAAGATCCGCGGAAAGCGTATCTCCATGGTGTTCCAGGAGCCTATGACCAGCCTTAACCCTGTGTTCACCGTGGGCCAGCAGCTCAGCGAAGTGCTGGAACAGCACCTGAACATGACCGGACAGGCCAACAAGGCCAAGTGCCTGGAACTTTTGAACCTGGTATCGATCCCTGATCCTGCCAGTGTATATGACTATTACCCGTTTAAGCTCTCCGGCGGCATGCGCCAGCGTGTGATGATCGCTATGGCCCTGGCCTGCGATCCCGAGCTGGTCATTGCCGATGAGCCAACTACGGCCCTGGATGTAACGACCCAGGCGCAGATTATCGATCTGTTCAAAGAATTGCAGAAGAAGCTGAACACCACCATCATCTTTATATCCCATGACCTGGGGGTGATTGGTGAGATCAGCGACAACATTGCTGTCTTGTATGCCGGTTATGTGATGGAGGAATGTGATACCAAGACCTTGTTCCGCAATCCTCTGCATCCTTATACCTTCGGCCTGATGAGTTCCCGTATGGGACGCAGCCTGAAAAACAAGGGTAAGCTTTACAGCATCCCCGGAATGGTGCCCAGCGCCGAGAATATGCCGGCGGGATGTCCCTTTGCCCCTCGCTGCCTCAAGGCAGGCGGCCAGTGCGCCTGCGAGATCCCTCCTTTGGTGGAGGTAGAGCCTGGCCATAAAGTACGCTGCTGGGAGGTGACTAACCATGTCGAAGCCACTGATTGAAGTTGAAAATCTGAAAAAATATTTCCCTCTGGGAAAGAACCCTTTTAGCAAGAAGAGCGGCCGCGTGGTCAAAGCTGTTGACAATGTGTCGTTCCAGATCAATGAGGGCGAGTGCTTTGGCCTGGTGGGTGAGTCCGGTTCGGGCAAATCCACCACGGGCCGTTGTGTCCTGAACCTGCTGTGCCCCACCAGCGGAAAAGTATATTTTGACGGCAAACCCATCTTTGATGAGGAGAAGGGCATTGCCCTGAACCGCAAAGAGATGATGGAGTACCGGAAGGAGATGCAGATCATCTTCCAGGATCCCAATGCCAGTCTGGATCCCCGCATGACCGTGGGCCAGATCGTGGAAGAAGGAATCAAGAAACACAAGATCGCCACCGGCAAGGAGGCAAGCGACCTGGCCGCCTATTATCTGGAGTTGTGCGGCTTGGACCGCTCCATGGCCAACCGTTATCCCAGCCAGTTCTCCGGCGGACAGAAGCAGCGCATCGGTATTGCGCGGGCTCTGGCTGTGAAGCCCCGTTTTGTGGTGGCTGACGAGCCGTTGTCCGCATTGGATGTCTCCATCCAGTCCCAGGTTCTGAACCTGATGAGCGAGCTGAAAGAGAAACTGGGCCTGACTTATCTGTATATTTCCCACGATCTGAAGACCGTGGAGTATTTCTGTGATAAGGTCGGGGTTCTGTACCTGGGCACCCTTTTTGAGACCGGCACCACGGAGGAGACAATGACAGAGCCCCTCCATCCCTATACCAAGGCCCTGTTTTCCGCTATCCCTCCCGAGGATCCCACCGCTGATGATAACCCTGAGCGGATCAAGCTGATAGGCGAGATCCCCAGTGCTACCAATATGCCATCAGGCTGTAAGTTTCACACCCGCTGTCCGTACGCCACTGACAAGTGCAAGAGCACCGAGCCTCAGCTGGCTTGCACGGGCGGAACCCATTTTGTGGCCTGCCATCATTGGCAGGAGATCAATCATAAGTAAAGCAGGAAAGGAAGTAGAAAGATTATGGATCCCAGATTTAAAAAGATCGCTTCTACCGTTATGTGCCACAGTTTAAAGATCCAGCCAGGTGAGAAGGTGATGATCTCAGCCGTGGACGATGGAGACAAGCTGGCAGAAGCTCTGGTGGAGGAGGCATATGCCTGTGGCGCCGTGCCCTTTGTCAGTTTGGAGCAGACCACCATCCGCCGTGCCATCCTAAGGGGGGCCACCGCAGAACAGCTGGAGCTGATGGCTAAGCCCAGCGTGGTTCTTATGGATGAGATGGACTGCCATGTTACCATCTCCGCTCCCTATAACAGTTGCGAGTTTTGCCTGATCTCTCAGGAAAAGCAGACCATGTACACGAAGTATTGTAAAAGCTTGATCAGCCGTGCCAAAAGCAAGCTGCGCTGGGTGTCCCTGACTTATCCCAACCATGGGATGGCCCAGAATGCGGGCATGAGCCTCAGCGAATTCTCCGACTATTATTTTGATCTTATGACCATGGATTATGACAAGCTGGAGAAGGCTTCCCTGCCCATGGCCCTGCGTATGAGGGCCGCGGACCAGGTACGCATTGTGGCACCGGGTACGGATCTGACCGTGTCCCTGAAGGGCTTTACCGCTCTTATCGCTGCCGGCGAGCACAATCTGCCCGATGGGGAGATTGCTTCAACCCCTGACCGCTGTTCTGTTAACGGCACCATCAGCTTCAATGTTCCCTCCATGCACAATGGCTTTCTCTTTACCGATGTGCGCCTGACCTTTAAGGACGGCAAGGTGGTGGAGGCTTCCGCCAATGACACAGAGCGTTTCTTAAAGGAGATCTCCCTGGATGAGGGCTGCCGCTACATAGGCGAGTTTTCTATGGGGACCAGCCCCTATGTGCAGCGTGTTGTACACGAGACTCTTTTTGACGAGAAGATGGGCGGATCCATGCATATGGCCCTGGGCGCCTGCTACAATTTCCCGGGCCGTGACAACGGCAACCGGTCCAGCATTCACTGGGATCTGATCCAGAGCCACCGGCCTGAACACGGCGGCGGTGAGGTGTGGATCGATGGCGAGCTGGTGCGCAAGGACGGCATCTACCTGCCTGAGGATCTGCGCGTACTGAACCCGGACGTTTATTTTGCCCAGGATTGATAAATGCCGCTGATGCGGCAATAACCTTTGGAAGCATCTCTTTGGGAAAAGCCCGGGAGAGTAGCGATAGGCGGATTCCTTAATCCGCAAAGGCTTCAGAAAAATTTTTGAAAGTAGGGAAGATTATGAAAAAGAAGATCACAAAAGTTCTTTCTACTGGACTGGCTCTTACCATGGTTCTGAGCATGGCTGCCTGCGGCAGCAAAAAGCCTGCCGGCGACACACCAGCCGCCACCAGCCCCTCCAGCAGCGCAGCTGCAGTTGTCGGTACCGACACCGGCAAGGTTGCCGAGGTTACGGATGAAACTGTTTCTGCCAAGGATACTCTGGTTTGGGGCTCCAAGGCCGGGGCATCCGGCGTTTTCCACCCCACCCTCCAGTACTCCAACTATGACCGCGAAGTTGTTTTCCTGGTCTATGACCGTCTTCTGACCAAAGATGTTGACGACAATTATGTTGAGAGCCTGTGCGAGTCCTATGAGATCAACGAGGACGCCACTGTGTACACCTTCAACCTGAAGAAAGACATCAAGTGGCATGATGGTGAGGCTTTTACTGCTGAGGATGTGGCGTTCACCTATGAGACCACCTGCCATCCCGATTTTGGCAAGGGCTATGATGAGTTTTCCGCCGCTCTGCTGGGCGCTGACGCTTACCATGACGGCACTGCCGACCATGTGGAAGGCATCAAGGTCATTGATGACTACACGGTCAGCTTCACCTTCAAGGCGCCTTACCTGGATGCTCTGGTGAAATTTATTGACAAGCCTGTACTGGCAAAGCACATTTGGGAAGGCACCCCTGTGGGAAAGTGGGGCGATGCCACCGAGCTGCTCCAGAACCCTGTGGGTACCGGCCCCTATAAATTTGTGGAGTTTGTTCCCGACCAGTATGTCAAGCTGGTTGCCAACCCTGACTACTTTAAGGGCGAGCCCCTGATCAAGAACTTTATTTTTAAGGTTTCCAACAAAGACACCTGCCAGGCTGAGCTGGTAAACGGGGACATTGACGTCACCGAGGTCAGAACATGGCGTCCTGATGGTATCCAGACCTTCCTGGACAACAACATCCCTATTGCAGAGCAGCTTGACACCAACGCCACCTACCTGGTGTTTGACACCACTGATCCTATTCTCAGCGATGTAAGGATCCGTCAGGCCATCATTTACGCTATGAACCGTCAGGCCATGGTGGATGGACTGGTTGCCGGTCACGGGTCCCTGTCTAACGCTTTGATGAAGCCATCCCTGTCTGTGTATCCCGACACGCTGAACACCTATGATTACAGCATTGAGAAGGCTCAGGAACTGCTGAAGGAAGCCGGATATGAGGATACCAATGGTGACGGCATTGTTGACAAGGACGGCAAGAACCTGGCTCTGACCCTGCAGTACAGCACCGGAAGCAACGATGAGCTGGTTCAGGTTATCCAGAATTTTGCAAAGGCTGCCGGGATCCAGGTAGACTTGGTGGGTCAGGACTTCAACACGGTTCTGGCAACTCTTAAGGATTCTACCGCTGAGTTTGATATGGCGATCATGGGAGCTACCTACCGTGCCAACATGGGTTACGGCGGTTCCAACTCCTGGATGTCCCGCTGGGATAAAGATCCCAAAGAGGTTGAACTGCTGAATGCGGCTGCTGCCTCCAAGAATATGGAAGAGGCTGCTGCCAATTACGGGGCATGGTGTGAGTACGATAATGAGATGACTCCTCAGTTCGTCCTGTACTTCTATAACCAGGGTTATGCCTACAATCCAAAACTGGTCAACTATGTGGTAGCTCCTGATGAGTGGTTCTACAATGTTGAGACCTGGTATTTTGAAAACTAATTGACCACCTGATAAAAAGGGGCTGCTGCAAACGTAGACCATCTACCGCAGATCATCTACCGTAGATCATCTACAGGAGCATCCGCTCCTTTTTGCTGTTTTTCGTTTCCGGAGCGGTCCTGCGGTGGTATGGATAAAGGGGCAAAACTTAGCCGCCAATAACTCGGGCGGCAATATCCCAGGTATTTTTGGTGTTGACATCGGCTCGGTGTGCTGTTATAGTTACAATTGTGATCAATTATAAGAAGATGGGAGATGAAAGGATGAGAATGTATTCTTGCAGATAATGAATTTCATAGACAGCATGGAGATGGTGCAGCAGATGTTTCTTCCTTTTACAGGGGACGGGGCGCTGGCTGCCGTGCCCCAAAGGTGCTTTTCCATGCGATGCAGGAATATATATCCTTTTATCTTTATAATACAGGCGCACAGTGCTGCCGGGAGAAGTGTTGCCGGTGGGAATGTGCGGTCCGCTGTCATGTTTTTTCAGGATCCGGGTTGAGATCATGGGACCCGGGACGGACTTCGGAGCTTATGTAAGGGATGCAGGAATATTCTTGCATCCTTTTTGCTTGGAGAAAATCGAAATGGAGGGATGAAAAGAATGGCGCAGATACAGGTAAATCATTTGACATTTTATTATGAGGGAAACTACGAGGAATTGTTTAGCGATGTTTCCTTTGCCATAGACACGGATTGGAAATTGGGATTTGTGGGCAGGAACGGAAGGGGAAAGACCACCTTTCTCAACCTGCTCATGGGAAAATATGAGTACAGAGGAAGCATTTCGGCTCCGGTCCATTTTGAATATTTTCCCTTTCAGGTTAAGGATAAGTCCAGGATGACCATTGACATAGTGGAGGAGATGGATCCCGGTTATGAACTGTGGAAACTGCTAAGGGAAATAAACCTGATGGAAATGGAACCGGAGCTGCTTTACCGGCCATATGACACCCTGAGCAATGGAGAGCGCACCAGGATCATGCTGGCGGTATTATTTACCAAAGAGCACAGCTTCCTTTTGATCGATGAGCCTACCAATCATCTGGATGCAGAGGCGAGGCAGGCTGTGAGCCGGTACCTGAACAAAAAATCGGGGTTTATCCTGGTATCCCACGACCGCAGGTTTATGGATGAGTGTGTTGACCATGTGCTTTCCCTGAATAAGAGTACCATTGAAGTGGTGCAGGGGAATTTTACCACGTGGTGGGATAACAAGAGACAAAGGGATGAATGGGAAGCTCAGGAGAACGAAAAGCTGAAAAAGGAGATCGGGAGGCTGAGGGTGTCGGCCAGGCAGACGGAGCGCTGGTCTGACGCAGTGGAGAAAACAAAAAAAGGGACCAAGACCGGCGGGCTGAAACCGGACCGGGGGTATGTGGGACATAAGGCGGCAAAGATGATGAAACGCTCCAAATCAACGGAGAGCCGGATGGAGAAAGCAGCGGAGGACAAGGAAAAGCTGCTGAAGGATGTGGAAACAGCAGAAAGCCTGAAGATCATTCCACTCCGCCACCATAAACAGGTCCTTGTGTCCATGGAGGATGTATCCCTTGGGTACGCCTTGGAAAAAGGTCCGGTCCTGGAACATCTGACCATGGAGATCAGGGAGGGAGACCGTGCTGTCCTGGACGGAAGAAACGGCTCCGGTAAATCCACGGTGATCAAAGCCATTGTGGGAGGGGATGGAGACCCCCTTGTATTATCAGGGAGAATCCACACGGCGTCAGGCCTTGTCATATCCTACGTGTCACAGGATACCTCCTGGCTTTCAGGGAGTGTCAGCAGGTTCACGGAGCAATACGGACTGGACGCCACCTTGTTCCGGGCAATCCTGAGAAAGCTGGATTTTTCCAGGGACCATTTTTCAAAGGAAATGCAGTTTTACAGTGAAGGGCAGAAAAAGAAGGTCCTGCTGGCAAAAAGCCTTTGCGAACAGGCGCATCTTTATATCTGGGATGAGCCGCTGAATTTTATTGATGTATTTTCCAGAATGCAGATAGAGGAGCTGATTATGAGCCATGGACTGACCATGATATTTGTGGAGCATGACCAGGCGTTCAGGGAAAAGGTGGCAACAAAGGGGATCAGTCTGAATGACATGGCCTGATCACAGGATTTGTGTTACAATAATTCCAGACCAATGCCGGAAGGCAGAAAATACAAAAAGAGTGGAAAGAAGGTTGAGGAAATGGACCTATTGGAACAAATGGAAGCATATCATCCCTTTAACGAGCAGGAGGAAATGGACCAAAAGCTGATCCTCAAATGTCTGAGACAGGATGAGGATATATTTACACGAAAGAACAGCCTGGCCCATATGACCGCATCGGCCTGGGTGGTGAATCAGGACCGTACCCGGGTGCTGATGGCATATCACAATATCTATGATTCCTGGTCCTGGCTGGGAGGCCATGCGGACGGGGACCGGGATCTGCTGCGGGTGGCTGTCCGGGAGGCCGTGGAGGAAAGCGGGCTTTCGGATATACGGCCTGTGACGGATTCCATCTATTCCATAGAGGTGCTGACCGTGGACGGACATGTAAAGCGGGGGGCATATGTTGCCTCCCATCTGCACCTGAACGTCACCTATCTTCTGGAGGCGGATGACCATGGAATTCTGCACACAAAGGAGGATGAGAACAGCGGCGTTGCCTGGTTCCCCGCGGAGGAGGCGGTCAGCGCCTCCTCGGAGCCGTGGATGCGGGAGCGGATCTACAGCAAATTAAATGCAAAGATGGCTGCATACGGAGGTCTTCAGGGAGCGGCGGGGATCAAGGAGGCTGCTGATGAAGGGATTTGACCGGGATTATCCATGGCTGTCCCTCTGTGGACTGAATTGCAGGCTGTGCACCCTGTATATGGATCAGTATTGTCCGGGCTGCGGAGGCGGGGAGGGGAACCAGTCCTGCGCCATTGCAAGATGCAGCCTGTCACATGGGGGAGTCACGTTCTGCTCCCAGTGCGGAGAATTTCCCTGCGCCAGGTATGAGCAGGCGGAGGAGTACGATTCCTTTATAACCCACCGTAATAAAAGGAGGGATCTGGAAAAGGTGCTTCAGATCGGCCGGGATGCCTATGGGGAGGAGCAGGAGGAAAAGGAACAAATATTAAAACAACTTTTGGCCGGTTACAATGACGGCAGGCGCAAATCATTTTTCTGTGTGGCGGTCAACCTCCTAAAACTGCAGGATCTGCGGGAGATCATGGGCCATCTTGAAAGCCATGAGGCGGCGGAAGATGAGACCGTCAGGGAAAAGGCGGTGTACGCGGTGAAACTGTTCCAGGAGCGGGCCGCAGAGCGGGGCCTGGAACTGAAGCTGAGAAGAAAGCCCGGAAAGAAAAAGTAAAGATTCTTAATAAAATACCCTCTATTATTGTGTGCCCATTATCATATAATTAGGTTGTAAACAGGTTCTGTTTTATCTGATCAGTTTGTGAAAGAGGGTGCAATATGGAGTCTGCATGTTACCGCTACTTTTCAATACGCACAGATTGTTACTCCAATACATGGCCCACTGATGATGTTGAGGCTTACATAGAAAATTCCGGGCTCTTTTCCAGGTTATCTGCAGGGGCGTACCATGGGCGGAACTTTTTCTGCGCCCTGCAGATCATGCGTGTAAAGGATTGGGATGGCTGGAGCAGCAATGATTATGACAGCAGGAGATCAAATCATATTGATATTGTCACATCCCATGAAGCCTCCCCTGAACGGGATGCATTTCTGGGCAGTCTTTCCCGTTACCTGGGATGGAGGATGGTGGAAGAGACCGGATGACAGGTATCCCATTGATCCGGCCGGAACCAATTGCGCTTTCATGGCGGATATGATACCATGTCATGGTATGAAAAACGGAAAGGGGACTTAAGAATGGGAAAATTATACGGAATCGGCGTGGGGCCGGGAGATCCTGAGCTGCTGACATTAAAGGCCCATCGGATCCTGGGTGAGGCGGATGTGATCTTCTGCCCGGAAAAGAAAAAAGGCGCGGGCAGTTTTGCCTACGATATCATTAAAGGACTGCTGAAAGACGCCGGGGCGGAGATCGTTAATCTTGTGTATCCCATGCATTACCATGGGGACCGGCTGCAGGAAATGTGGAAGGAGAATGCCGCGCAGATCGCCGAATGTCTCAGCGGGAACAGGATTGGGGCTTTTATCACCCTGGGAGATCCGGCTGTTTACAGCACATTCATGTATACACTGCCCTATATAGAACAGGCCGGTGTGGATGTGGAGGTGGTGCCGGGCATCACCTCTTTTTGTGCGGTGGCTGATTCCATGAAGATGCCTTTGGTGGCCTGGGATGAGGATCTGGTGGTGGCTCCGGTACGGGAAAACAGCAGCGAAGATCTTGGAAGGATCCTGAGAGAACATGACAATGTGGTGCTGATGAAGCCTTCCGCCAACCAGCAGGCGCTGCTTCAGGCGATCCGGGAGAATCATCTGGAAGACCACTTTGTACTGGTGACCAAATCTGGTACGGGTGAGGAGCGTCTGGTGACGGATTTTGCAGAACTGGAGCAGTATGAGATCCCATACCTGTCCACGGTCATTATCAAGCGTCAGGGAAGGTGAGTCAATGATCGTATGCAATGATCTGCATAAGGGGTTTGGGGATGTGAAGGCAGTGGATGGAATCTCCTTCCAGGTGCCGGACGGAACATTTCTGGGGCTTTTGGGACCTAACGGAGCGGGGAAGACAACGCTGATGCGCATGATGACCGGACTTCTGGCGCCGGATACGGGCACGGTGGAGTTTGACAGCAGGCTTATGGACAGGAATGCCATAGGGGTGAAACAGGTGATCGGCGTCACCAGCCAGCATGTAAATCTGGACAAGGAGCTGACCGTGGAGGAGAACATGGAGTTTGCGGGGCGCCTTTACCGCATGAGAAGGAATGAGATTGCGGCTGCCGCGGACCGGCTTCTGGCGTTCCTGGGACTGGACAGTGTCAGGGGACGGGTAGTTCAGGGACTGTCCGGAGGGATGAAGCGCAAGCTGATGATCGCAAAAGCCCTGATCCACGATCCCCGGTATCTGTTCTTAGATGAGCCCACGGTGGGAATCGATCCCAAGGCCCGCCGGGATATCTGGGATTTTCTCCATGTGCAGCACAAGGAGGGAAAGACCATTGTGCTCACCACCCATTATATAGAGGAGGCACAGCACCTGTGTGATAAGGTGATGCTCATTGACGGGGGCAGGATCTTTAGGGAGGATACGCCGGAGGCGCTGATCGCGCAGATCGGCAGGTTCAAGGTGGAATATGACACCGGGGAACGGATGGAGGCCGAGTTTTTTACCGACCTGTCAGGGGCAAAGGCCCGGGCCGGAAAGCTGGATGTTCCCTGCAGCGTGCTTCCCTCCACGCTGGAGGATGTGTTTTTCCATTACACCAGCAAGGAGGTGGAGGGATGGAAATAACAACGATCCTCTGGAGAGAGTGGCTGTTCTTAAAGCGGAGGTTCTGGCGGGTGACATTTTCACAGATGGTCTCCCCGCTGCTGTATTTTGTCACCTTTGGAATGGGGCTGGGGGGCATGGTGAATGTGGACGGACAGCCCTACCTCCATTATTTGATCCCCGGGCTTCTGGCCATGACCACCATGCGCAACAGCTACACCTCTGTTTCCACGCGCATCAGCGTCATGCGTCTCCATGAAAAAAGCTTTGAGTGTTACTTCTATTCCCCCACGCGGATGTATCTCCTTGCTATTGGGCATATTCTGGCAGGGGCCTTGAGGGGAATGTACTCAGGGGTGTTTATCCTGCTGCTTGGCCTGGTATCCAGGGCGGGTCTTGTATATAATGGCTGGCTCCTGGCAGCGGTGGTCCTGAACGCCTGGATCTTTTCAGCGTTGGGATTCCTGGCAGCCATGGTGATCCGGAGCCACTATGATATGAATAACTTTACAAATGTTGTAATTACCCCCATGTCCTTTCTGTGCGGAACCTTCTTTTCTCTGGAGGGGATTCCCCAGGCCCTGAAGCGGCTTGTAAATGTCATGCCCCTGACCCATACCACCCGGCTGATACGGGGGCTTTCCTTTGGAGGCAGCGTTAACTGGACGTCCATGGCAGTCTCCGCACTGTTTGCGGCCGTGCTCACAGGATGCTGTGTGTGGATCTGTTACAGGGAGGCGGAGTAGTTAAGATTCCGTTCAGATTTAGGAAGGCTTATTGACACAGTTCCGCCTTTTTCTTATAGTAACCTGAGAGCCTGTTGATGGATCAGGGCTGATTCAGGTGAAAAGGAGCGGACAGGGTGGGGAAGACCATAAGCCGGGTCGTGGATATCTGGTATCATATGACCCTGAGAAGGAAGCTGTCTGTAATCATTGCAAGCGTGGCTGTGATGATGGCGGCTTCCATTTATATTAACCTGATAGTAGTGTATTATTTTGTGGATCATGGACAGGAGATCATGGATGACAATCTGTCCTGCTATAAGTTCCAGGATGCCCTGGAGGAGGAAGCCGCCTGTTTTGCCAGGCTGATCGGGGAGAGAAATCTGGAGAGCGAACAGGCTTATAAGGATTCCGGCGTGCGTGCGTTGGCGTATTTGGAACAACTGCCCTTTGACTATAACCAGGTGGGAAGGGACAGGTACGCCATCACATGGAGCATCCGCAACAGCTATGGCGAATATGAGAAGCAGAAGAAAAAAGTCATTGCCATGGAAGCGGATGAGGATGGGTATATCAGGGAGCTATACAAGGTGTACAGCATGCAGGGGTATCTGAACACTTACGCATCGAGGCTTACAAGGGCAGTCCTCACAGAAGGAAACAGCTACTATGAGGCCCAGGTGCCGTCCCTTAGACGGATGCCTCTTGTGCTGGTGCTGATCAGCATTACGGCATTCATCGCATTAGTGGCCATGCTGCGCTTTATTACGGGAAGCATTGTAAAGGTATTGGTACACCTGGCGTCCTCATCCGGGAAAATAGAGCGCAATGATTTTTCAGGCGCTGATGTGGTCTGGGCCGGAAGGGATGAGATCGGACAGCTGGTCAGTGCATTTAACAAGATGAAGCATTCCACGGAGCGTTATTTTGCCGCGGCAGAGGAAAAAAGAAAGATGGAGGAACAGCTGCATTGTCAGGAGCTTGAACGTACACAGCTGGAACAGCGTTTTTCACTGGCTCAGCTCCAGCTGATCAAGAGCCAGCTCAATCCCCATTTTCTTTTTAACACACTGAACATGATCACCCGCATGTCCCAGGCGGAGGATGCGCCTGTTACCGAAGAAATGCTGGTGGCCATGAGCAATCTTTTGCGGTACAGCCTGAGAACCACCAATGCCTTTACGCCATTGGGACAGGAACTTAAGGTGGTGGAGGATTACATGTACATACAGCGTATGCGCTTTGGAAGCAGGATACGCTGGAGCGTGGACTGCAGCCGGGATCTTTGTGAAAGGGAGGTGCCCGTGTTCCTGCTCCAGCCCCTGGTGGAGAACGCAGTGATCCACGGCATAGCGGATCAGGAGGAGGGCGGCGCCATCTATATACGGATCCGGGAAAAAGGAGAACTGCTGTGGATCTCGGTGGCGGACACGGGAGCGGGGATTCCCGGAAAGCACTTGAGGGAACTGCAGGAGGCATCTACATTGAGGGGAAAGCGGCTGGGAATCGGACTGGGCAATATTTACCGCAGGATCACCGCTTATTATGATAAGGGCAGGATCCTGCTTGACAGCAGGGAGGGCTGCGGCACCGTGGTCCAGATGGAATTTGGAAAAAGGAAGGAATAGGATTGGGGAATGGCCGGTTTAATGATTGCAGAGGATGAGCTGATCGAGCGTATGGTTCTTAAGAAAATGCTCCAGAAAAAGTTTGGGGAACAGTGTACCATCTATGAGGCCCAGAACGGTCATGAGGCAGTGGAGTTAGCCAGGCGGGAAGAGATCCAGGTGATCATCCTGGACATCGGTATGCCGGGGATGAACGGGATCCAGGCAGCAAAGATCATACGCAGGGAGCACCCGGAATGCTGCATCATTTTCCTTACCGCCTATGACCGCTTTGAGTATGCCAGGAGTGCCATTTCCGTGGGGGCCATGGAATACCTTTTAAAGCCATATTCCAGCAGGGAGATCATTCACGTGACAGGGGAAGCCCTGCACCTTGCGGACCGGTACCGGACATGGAGGGCCGGGAAAGATGGAGCCGATGGGGATAGAGCCGGTGGAACCGGAGCAGAAGCAGCGGCCGGAAAGGATGGGGCCGGTGGGACTGGGGCTGGTGAAACTGCGTCTGGTGAGATCCTGCCCTTCACTCTGCGTCTGGTGGACGAACCGGATCAGGAAAAGGAAAATGATGAGTCGTGTACCCGCCTGTCCCTGATGGTTTCCATGGTGGAGGAGTATATACGAACCCATTATATGTATGAGATATCCATGCATGATGCGGCAAAGGCAGTGAATTATTCCGATCCCTATTTCTGCAAGATGTTCAAACAGCAGTTTGGCCAGAACTTCACATCCTATCTGGCGGAGTACCGGATCAATGAAGCCAAAAAGCTGCTCTGCCAGCCCAATGTGAATGTGAAGGATGTGGGCATCCGCGTGGGGTATCCGGACAACAACTATTTCACCAAGGTATTCAGGCGGCTGGCCGGTATGAACCCTTCGGATTACAGGATGGAGCTGCTTCAGAAACTCTGATAAGAAAAATGAATATGCGTTAAGATGGTGTTAAAAACAACTAATAAATTTATTTATTAGTTGTTTTTTTTATATATAATACATAATAAAAAGCTAAAAAATTACTACGGATGATAAAAAGATACGATATAAATGGAAAACAAGCGGGGCTATAATTGAGTTATGAAACACAACACTGTGCAGGAAAGAATGACTGTTATGACACACTGCCAAAAGAGGCGGGAGCCTCAGGCGGAAGAAAAGCAGAAGGAAAGATGAAAGGAGAACGGGATATGGAACAGGAGCTGTTTCGCATGGAGGGGATCAGCAAAAGCTTCCCCGGGGTCAAGGCTCTGGACCGGGTATCCCTCACTGTAAATAAGGGGGAGGTCCTTGGGCTTGTAGGTGAGAACGGCGCCGGAAAGTCAACGCTGATGAAGATACTCTCAGGGGTGTACCGGGCAGATGAGGGGGACATCTACATTGAGGGCCAGAAGGTGGTGATCGACTCCGTGGCAAAGGCCCATGAGCTGGGAGTCAGCATTATCATGCAGGAGCTGAACATGTGCGGGCATCTGAGCGTGGCGGACAACATTTTTATTGGAAGAGCCCACAAAAAGGGACTTTTTATCGATGATAAGAGAATGCATGAGGAAGCCCAAAAAATACTGGATGACCTGGGTATTGATCTGAATACCTACGCCCATGTGGGTAGTCTGAGCATTGCAAAACAGCAGATGGTGGAGATCGCAAAGGCCATCAGTTTCCACTCGAAGATACTGGTGCTGGATGAGCCCACGGCCACACTGACAGAGAGGGAAATTGAGCAGCTGTTTGGGATTATACGCAGGCTGAAGGAAAAGGGAGTGGGCATGGTCTACATCTCCCACCGGATGGCTGAGCTGAATCAGATCTGTGAGCGGGTCACCATTATCCGCGATGGCCAGTACATAGGGACCAGGAACCTGGCTGATATCACCATGGATGAGCTGGTGAACATGATCGTGGGACGCTCCCTGGAGGACAAATACCCCAAATACGTGCGGACCCTGGGGGAGGTGGCGCTGGAGGCCAGGAATGTGCGCAGGGGGAACAAGGTAAACGCCGGTTATTTCTATGTGAGAAAAGGGGAGATACTGGGCATTTCCGGTCTGGTGGGAGCAGGGCGTACCGAACTGATGCGGTGTATTTTCGGAGCTGACAGGGCAGACCATATGGAACTGAGCCTGGAAGGAAAGCCGGTGAAGATCAATTCCGTGATCCAGGCCATAAAACATGGGATCGGTTATGCGACAGAGGACAGAAAGAGGGACGGGCTGGCTCTTGGCCTGGATGTAAAATATAACACCAATATGGCTCATCTTCCCAGCATCACCCATTTTGGGTTTATAGATGACAAGGCGGGAACCGTGAACGCGGAAAAATATGTGGATCTGCTGCGCACCAAGACGCCCAGTATCCATCAGCTGTGCCAAAACCTTTCAGGAGGTAACCAGCAAAAGGTGGTGCTTGCCAAATGGCTGTGCAATGATGTAAAGGTCCTGATCGTGGATGAACCCACAAGGGGAATCGATGTGGGAGCAAAATACGAGGTATACGAGCTTTTTAACAGGCTCAGCGACCAGGGAGTGGCGATCATCATGATTTCATCGGAATTGCCTGAGATCCTTGGGATGAGTGACAGGATACTGGTCATCCATCAGGGAGAGATCAACGGCGAGCTGGATGCAAAGACGGCCACCCAGGAACAGATCCTGTACCTGGCAGCCGGATATAACAAATTAGAAGGAAAACCAGCCCCCACATTATCAGCAGGGGCAGAGGGAAAGGGAGCGTAAGTATGGCGGATTTAAAAGTAAAACAGGAAAATGAGGCAAAGGGCAAAAAAGGCAGCGGGTCCTTTGGCAAATTAAATGCTGCCACCAGAAGGGCGATCTATTCCTTTGGCATTCTTGCAGGGCTGTTCCTATTATTCTCCGTGCTCCAGGTGGATAAGTTCCTGGCCCCGGCCAATCTTCAAAATCTGCTGCAGCAGATCGTTACATACACCATTATCGGGTGCGGACTAACCTTCTGTCTGGTCTGCGGGGGAAATGATCTGTCCGCCGGTGCATCCATGGCATTGTCCGGCATCATCATGGTAAGCCTGCTGACCCAGGGGCTGCCGCTGGGGGTATGTATCGTCCTCTGTCTGGCCATGGGAGTTTGTACCGGGATCATGAACGGATTTTTTATTGAGATCCTGGGTGTGGTGCCGTTTGTGGCAACCCTTGCAACCCAGTGGGTGTACAGGGGCATGGCCAATGTACTGGTGAACGGCGCTCCTCTTTACACCACCAATATTCCGTCTGAGGCGGTCCAAAAGCAGTTCTATGTGCTGGGAGGCGGAAGGATCGGAGGGGACGGCCTTCCCTACAGCGTGATCATAACCCTGGTATATGCCGTCATACTGGGGATCGTCCTGGCAAAGATGCGCATCGGGCGTCAGATCTATGCCTGCGGCTCCAACCTGGAGGCGGCAAAACTGTCAGGCATTAATGCGGTAAAGACGCGTATGTTTGCATATTGCATCTCCGGATTGTCAGCAGCCATCTGCGGTATTCTGGTTGCCTCACGTCTCTCCAGCGCCCAGCCCACTGCCGGAAACGGATATGAGATGGAGGCGATCGCGGCATCGGTTCTGGGAGGGATCTCCATCCTGGGAGGCGAGGGCACGATCCTGAACACGGTGATCGGAGCTCTGATGATGGGCGTGATCCGAAACGGCCTGAACCTGAATGGAGTCAATTCCTTCTGGCAGCAGGTGATCGTAGGCTTCATACTCCTTATTGCTGTTGCGTCACAGACAGCAAATAAAGGCGGGAACCTGAATTCCATCAAGCGCTTTTTCGGTTTGAGCAAATAAAACCGTAGAGATAGACAAAACAAAAATAAGAGTGTACTATTCGGATCTTTTGGTACTCAGATTTGCGAGATGATTTTTTGTCAGTTGCGCATAAAATTATGAGGTGTACGCGGTGTGTATATTGAATAAATTTGTATGCGGCTGGCGGGAAATCAGCCGCAAAGATGGGTGCCGGGGAGACTCCGAGAGTGCACAAGAATAGCAGGAGGATCATAATGAGAAAATTAGCAGCGGTTTTAATGGCAGGAGCATTGGCAGCATCAACACTGGCAGGGTGCGGGAGCAGTACGGCCTCCAACACCCAGGCAGATACCACGGCAGCCCCTGCGGATAAGGAAAACACAAAGGCGCAGGGAGCTCAGTCAGGGGCGCAGGGGGCACAGTCAGAGGCGGGAAGCAGTGAAACCCCGATAACGGATAACAGTGAAAAGACTATTTATGTGATCGTTAAGGTGTTGGGAAACCAGTACTGGAGTATCCTCCAGGCCGGTGCAGAGCAGGCCGGCAAGGACCTGGGATGCAAGGTGGTGGTTGTGGGAACCGCTTTGGAGTCTGATATTGAAGGCCAGCTGACCCTTCTCCAGAACGCGGTATCCGCCCAGGCGGCAGGGATCGTCATAGCGCCTCTGGACAGTGTTTCCCTGGATGCGCCTATCACAGAGGCATACAATTCAGGCACTCCGGTTGTGCTGGTGGACACGGTTACAAAGAGCGATAACTACAGTGCAGCCCTTCTGACCAACAATGTGGAGGCTGGGAAAACTGCAGCGGAGGAAATGATCCGAAGATTAAAGGCAAAGGGCCTTTCCGAGGATGAGACAGCACAGATCGCCATCCAGGTAGGCTCCACCGGCTCCCAGACCATCAACGACAGGGTAAAGGGCTTTAACGAGTACTGGGAAGCCAATGCCCCTGAAAAATGGGTGGTTCTCAATGACGACATCAAGGTAAATGAAGGCGATATCAGCAAGGCGGTTGGTTTCTGCCAGGACTTTATCACCACCTACCCTGATCTGAAGGGGGTATTTGGTCCAAACAACGGTTCCACGGTTGGTTTTGTAACAGGGCTGACAGAATCCAAGCGCACGGATATCACCATGGTAGGATTTGACTTCTCCGCAGAGATCGAAACCATGATCCGCAGCAATGAATATGATGTTGCTTCTGTTGTCCAGAGACAGTATTTTATGGGGTATGACGGAGTAAAGACAGCAGTGGAGCTGGCAAACGGCCAGACTGTGGAGGATAAGACCATTGATACCGGTGTTGTACTGGTGGACAGCAAGAATGTGGACTCTGATGAGGTCCAGGGGATCATCCATCCATAAATGATCCCATGACAATTGGAAGTTTGAAACTAAATGGAGGCAGCCGCCTTTGCGATTGAGTGATCGTAGAGGCGGCTGTCTTTTTTCTTGATCCTGGGGAGGGCTGTCCTCTGCCGCCCCTTGGCTCTAGGAGGCCGGAGCCGGTTTGTTTTCCTGGCGCCACTGGCGGGACGGATCAATGAACTGGGGACAGTATAGAACTATA
Source organism: Enterocloster citroniae (assembly GCF_040545455.1). Lineage (NCBI taxonomy): Bacteria > Bacillati > Bacillota > Clostridia > Lachnospirales > Lachnospiraceae > Enterocloster > Enterocloster citroniae. The sequence goes on from NZ_JBEPLZ010000011.1 coordinate 102,117, forward strand.
TCTTTCATAATCTGGAACAACCGGATGCCCTGTTGGATGCCGGGCGTCAGTCTGGCCGGGTATGGGGGGAGGGGGCGAAGCAACAGGGAGACATTCATCGAAGCCAGGAATGAGTAATTTTTTTGTTGCCCCCCACTTTTCGCTATGCTATGATTAGAATCAGAACGATTCTTAAATATGCTGTATGGATCATTGGTATAGCAGAGAAAAATGTGATAGAACAGAAGCATGAGAGAGGTACACAAAATGAGACGAATGGAAACAGATTTACATCTCCACTTGGACGGCTCCCTGTCCATGGATGTGGTGAGGACCCTGGCAGAGAGGATCGGATATGACCTGGAGGGAAAGGATTTAAAGAAGCTGTTGTGTGTGGGAGATGACTGCGCCAGCCTGGCTGAGTATTTAAGCTGCTTTGATCTGCCGGGCATCCTTCTTCAGACGGAGGATGCCCTGGAACTGGCCTCCTGCGACCTGGTAAAGCGCCTGGCCGCCCAGGGGCTGGTGTATGCGGAGATCAGGTTTGCCCCGCAGCTCCACAGACAGAAGGGGCTGACCCAGGAGCAGGCGGTGGAGGCCGTTGTCAGAGGGGTACAGGCAGGCAGCCGGGAGAGCGGTATGTACGCAGGGGTCCTGCTCTGCGCCATGGTAAACGGCAGCGATGGGGACAATGAGGAGACACTGGAGCTTTCCAGAGCGTATTTGGGAAAGGGTGTTGTGGGCGCCGATATCGCAGGGCCTGAAGGGCTGGTGCCCATGAAGCATTTTGAAGGGATGTTCAGACGGATCTATCAGGCGGACGTACCGTTTACCATCCATGCGGGAGAATGTGGGGATTACGAAAATGTAGCGCTGGCAGTGTCCTACGGGGCCCGGCGCATCGGTCACGGCTGCGCGGCCATCCGCTCTGAGGCGTGTATGGACCTGCTGAAACGGGAGAATATCACCCTGGAGATGTGTATTGTCAGCAACCTTCAGACAAAGGCGGCGGAGAGTATTGAGGCCCATCCCCTGAAGGAGTTTTACGCCAGGGGGATCAGGGTGACCTATAACACGGATGATATGATGGTGTCGGATACGGATCTGGAGCGGGAAGCAGCCCTGATCACCGGCCGGATGGGGCTGACCCAGAAGGATCTGATCCGGATGAACGAGATGGCTGTGGAAGCAGGATTTGCCGGGGCTGAAGTGAGAGAGGGGATTTTGAGACGGATGAGGGAACAGTCCGGTATATGGAAGTAGGAAAGGGATAACTTGGATGAATGCCTGGATGAAAGCCTGGAGGAATACCGGGTGTGGTGATAGGCTGACTTTCCCATTATCATTGCCTTTTATTGGAATAATGATATAATGTGTTTATGAGTTCTTAACAGTTGACAGGATAGTGGGGTTAATGATATGGGGAATGATTTAAAGCAGCCGGCGACAGTAAAAGAAAGGGCGGTAAGGCGGTGGGAGGAGTCCCTTGGATTCAGGATCAGCCTGCGGGTCACGGTGGTGTTGATTCCATTTTTGGTCCTCCTGATCGTTGTCTCGTGTATTCTGTCCGTCCGAAGCATTTCATCTCTGAATGACAAGCTTTTGGATGTCCAGACCGACTATGCGGTGTCCATTGTGGACGATTTTTTCAGCAGCAAGCTGGCGGTTGTCAGCATGTTTGAGAACAATGATGACCTTCAGGCATATTTTCAGGCGGTATCCGTGCCTCAGGATATAGAGGGGTACGAGGACAGGGAAAAGATACAGGAACTCCTGTCCATGGTCCTGGAAAAGATGGGGGATGAGATGGTGGCGGAGGCCTGGGCAGCCGATGCCAGGACGGACCGGTATCTGCTTTCCGGCGGTGAGGTGGTGGAGGCAGGGCTTAAGGATACCGTATGGTATGAGCCTGTTCTGTCCGGCAGAGAGCCTTTTATATCAGATCCATACAGGGATCCGGCCACGGGAGAACAGATCGTTTCCGTGGTGGCTCCTGTGTTTTTTGACAATGGACAGGAAGCGGCCGGATTCATGGGGGTTGACGTGTATGTGAGCAATCTGTCCGAACTGCTGTCCGGGATAAAGGTAGGGGAACGGGGGTATCTGGAACTGATCTCTAATCGTTCCGACTACATATACAGCGAGGATCCCACTGCAATGGGACGGAATGTAACGGAGCTGGATATATCAGACGACTATAAGAATAAAGTCCAGGCCAATTACAACGGCGTAACGGATTTCAGCTATGGAAAAATCAGATACACGGCCATGTTCAGAAACAGCAGGACCACAAACTGGCTGGCGCTGGCAACCCTTCCCGTGTCTGAGATCAATGCAACCCGCAACCAGCTGATCGCTGTTATGGCCTTTTTATCTATCCTTATACTGGCGGCCCTGGTCGTGCTGATCATCAGCATGATCCGCAGGATAACAAGGCCTCTTGCCGATATAAGCGGCAGGATGCAGGACTTTTCCCGGGGTGATCTGCAGGGGGATATCCAAGTATGGGGAAAGGACGAGATCGGGCGTCTGGCAGACAGCATCCGTTCATCCACCCGGTCATTAAAGGATATGATCGGGGATATTTCTCATATACTGGAGGAGATATCCGGCGGAAACCTGGACCTTAGGGTAAAAGGAACATACATCGGCGACTTCAGGTTTATAAAGGAAGCCCTGGAACGGATTGTGCAGTCCCTGAACGAAACACTGGGGCAGATCGGCATTTCTGCGGAGCAGGTAAGCAATGGTTCCGAGCAGGTGGCGGCAGGCGCCCAGGCCCTGGCCCAGGGGGCGGCGGAGCAGGCGGGCACAGTGGAGGAGCTGGCGGTCAGCATAGGGGAGATATCCAGGCAGATCACTGCCAATGCGGACAGCGCCGCGGATGCCAGCCAGAGAGCAGAGGCTGTGGGCAGGGAAGCGGCGGAGAGCAACCGCAGGATGCAGGACATGCTTGCAGCCATGCAGGAGATCCGTTCCGGTTCCCGTGAGATATCCAAGATCATAAAGACCATTGAGGACATTGCGTTCCAGACCAATATCCTGGCGCTTAATGCGGCTGTGGAAGCAGCGCGTGTGGGGGAGGCAGGCAAGGGATTTGCTGTGGTGGCAGGGGAAGTGAGAAATCTGGCCACCAAAAGCGCCGAGGCGTCCAGGAATACGGCGGATCTGATCAACGGCTCCATGAGAGCCGTGGAAAACGGAACCAGGATCGCAGACCATACTGCCAGATCCATGCAGAATGTGGAGGAGGGAGTCAGGATAGTGGTGGGCGCAGTGGAGGGAATATCTGTTTCCACCAGCAGACAGGCTGAATCCGTGACCCAGTTATCCCAGGGCATTGAGCAGATATCAAATGTGGTCCAGGTCAATTCAGCTACGGCAGAGGAAAGCGCGGCGGCCAGTGAGGAACTTTCCGCACAGGCAATGCTTTTAAGGGAATTGATTGAAAGGTTTCAGCTCAGGGGAAATACATCAGATGAAAGTGAGCTTGCCGACTGATCTGCCAGGTTATCATATGATAGAGGATGCCAAGAATCATAAAAAGAGAGGCGGCCGTTCCTGTGCATTGGCAGGGACGGCCGTCTTTGATATATAAGGAACGTAAAGAGACGGATCAAAGTTCCCGGATCAACTGTGTGTAGATGCGGAACGCGTCCTTGATCTTTTGTAAATCGCAGTGTTCATCCCTCATATGTGCCAGCTTATATTCTCCCGGGCCGAATCCAATGGTGGGAATGCCCATTGCAACGGGGGTGATGGCATTGGTGCCAAAATCCCAGAAGTCATAGGAATCCGGGTCCCTGCCGTAAATGCAGGTATATGCCCTGCGCAGGGCCAGGGCCAGATGGCTGTCCTTGTCTATTTTCCATGGATCGTGCATGGGTTCATAGTCCAGCTGGCCTCCGTTCCAGGAGGTGTGGTGCAGGGTCCCCACTTCCCAGTGGGCGTCCTTGCCCTTTATCAGCCCGTCCATTTCTTTTCTCACCTGGTCCAGTGTCTCTCCCCAGGCAAGCCTTCGGTCCAGGTAAATGCTGCACTGGCTGGGGACAGCGTTCAGGGATGCACTGACACAGGATATGTCGGAGAGCACAATGGTCCCGTGAGGGCCTTCCCTGCGGGACAGCTCCTGGTTCAGCCGGTCCACGCGGCTGATGATCTCCGCCATTTCATAGACTGCGTTCTTTCCTTTTTCCGGAGCTGACCCGTGGGCGGATATGCCATGGGTGATGATGCGGATCTGGGCTTTGCCCTTATGGCCTAAGGTGATCACATTGTCACAGGGTTCGCAGATAATGCAGTAATCAGGTTTCAGGTCATATTCCCTGTAAAAATGTTTCAGGTTCTCGCCGTCACAGTATTCTTCGCACACAGTTCCCGTGACGTAGACGGTTTTGTCTTCCAGATATCCCATTTTCTTTGCAAGGGCAGCGCCGTACAGGGCGGCGCACAGAGCGGATTTCATATCCACCGATCCTCTTCCCCAGATGGCGTTGTCCACGATTTCTCCTGAGAAAGGCGGCACCTGCCACTGGTCGGCGTCATTGACCTGGACCGTGTCCATATGGCCGTCAAAGTGTATGATGGTTTTTCCGTTTCCAATCCGCCCCACTACGTTTCCAACAGAATCGATCTCTGCCAGGTCATAGCCCAGGCCTTCCATGTGTTTCCTGATCAGATGTGCCAGATTCCCCTCCTCATCCGAATAGCTTCTGGTCCGTATGGATTCTGCGATCAATCCCACCAGATCCTGTTCCATATTTTCCGGTACGTTCAGATTAGTTTCCATAGTTTCCTCCTTTACACGGTTTAAGTCAGAAGTCCTTGATGATTTCATTATATTAAGATTTTATTGCTTTTTGTGTCATAATATATGGATAAAATATAACTATATTGACGGAGTAATGGACCGAGTCATATAATGAAGTTTAACTGATAGACAGTATTTGAAACAGGGAGGTGAAATGCCATGCAGGTCTACAGCATTCCCATCAACAGTGACCAGAGGGAGATCACTCATCATGGCACCAGCGAATTTCCCATTGCGGTCTATGAAACGGATCTGGAGAAAAATGTTCTGGGTTATGTCCCATGGCATTGGCATGAGGAGATCCAGTTTTGTTATGTGGTCAGCGAAAGGGTGTGCTTTCACATAAACCATCAGAAGGTGGTTCTGGAAAAGGATCAGGGGATCTTTATTTCCTCCAATATCCTGCACATGGCAACGCCGGCAGACGGAAAGGGCGGAGTTTATGTGTGCATGGATGTGGATCCCGCGCTGCTAAGAGGCTTTGGGGGCAGCGTCATAGCCAGGCGCTATGTAAATCCCGTGCTGGAGAATAAGAACAGGCCCTGTCTGTACCTTTGGGGAAAGGACGGGTGGGAGAGGGAGGCCGTGGCATCCATGAAAACGGTTTACGACCTGTACAGAAAGAAAGGGGAGGGGTATGAGATGGACATAACCATAGCGCTGCTTTCCCTGTGGAAGGAGCTGTACCTGAGAATAAGGGAGACGGCCGGCACGGACGCGGACCCGGTGATGACAGGGCGTGACAATGAGCGTATCAAGCAGATTCTCTCCTACATACATGAGCATTTTTCAGAAAAGATCACTTTGGAACAGATTGCCGGACAGGTCAATGTCAGCAGGAATGAATGCTGCCGATTTTTTAAAAGGTATATGGGATGCTCCATTTTCACTTATCTCATGGATTACCGGATCCTGAAAAGCACGGAACTGCTGCTGGCAACCGACTGGCCGGTGAGTATGGTTGCCTCCAGCTGCGGTTTCCATACTGCCAGTTATTATATTGAACAGTTCCGCAGAAAGAGAAATGCCACTCCCGGGGAATACAGGAGCGGCAGGCGGTGAGACGGTAGGGAGATGACCGGCTGTGAGAATTCTGTTTTATCAATTGCGGTGCGGATCCCAGGGGTCCTATGACAGATGCCCGGGTTCAAATACCGGGGCATTTTCACGTTCCGTGATCCGGGACCGGTGGGCACTGCGAACCTGCTCCCTGCAGCCGGCAAGAATATCGGAAAAGCCGGACCATTTTTCCAGATGGGCATTCTGCACCAGTTTATCTTCCTGGAGATGGGCCTGGATGACCAGGTTATAATACAGCTGGGTGTCTACTTCCGGGGAACGGCAGACGCGGGTCAAAAGCTGGGTGACGGCCCTGTATTTTTGAAAAAGCTGCCTGGTGGCCTTGTCACGGCGGTAGGGAGTGATCAGGCAGTTGAGGATATATCCGGCAGCGGCCCCGGCCAATATATAGCCAAGGCGTATGAGGAAGATGCTGCCCACTGCCTGAAATCCAAAGGCATCCATAAACACTGCGCCTCCCAGGGCGCCCACGGTGGAGCAGGCAAACGTCTGGGCGTAATCTGAAAAATAAAAGGAAATGTAACCTGACAGCATCATGGCAGCGGTACGTCCCAGGGGGGAGGGAATCAGAGCGTAGATGACCACGGAGACCAAACCTCCGGTTATGGTTGCCAGCACACGTTTTTTGATCTTCACAGGCACATCATCAGCGTATGGCAGGGATACGGATGCCAGGGTAAATAAGAGCCATTTGCCGTGGGGAAGGGACAGAACCCGAACCAGAAAGGTGGCGCAGGCCAGGATCAGGGCTGTGCGAAGGGCGTATACCGCACGCACAGGGCTGAGATCCAGAGCGGTCCTCAGCTGCATCTTTAAGGACAGGGCCGTGGGGCGGTAGTGCTGTCTGTTCTGGGGATCCGTCATATGGAGGAGCCTGTCGCGGATGTATTCCAGGCTGTGAAAAAACAGGCCCGCCCTCTTGTCATCCAGAAGGCCAAAGAAATCCTTGGCGTCCGGTTCCGGTATCAGGGTGATATCCTGGTGAAGAAAGGCGCAAAATGTCTGAAGGCGGTCCGAAAGATTCTGGAGCATCTCCCTGTCCTTAAGGGACAATTGTGAGGGAAGTTCATGGACCAGGATCAGAAGGTGTTCCAGGCCGCGGCCTGCGTCTATCATATAAAAGCTGGCATCGGACACACACAGCACCTTTTTTCTGCGCTGGTACACGATCCGGCTTAACTGGCACAGCTTGCTCCTCATGGCGGCGGGATCCGGCCGGTTGGGAGTTCCTGCCAGACGGCAGGCAATGGAAAGTCTGATGCTGTCTATCATTTCACTGAGCACATCCCTGGCAGTCTCCTGAACGCGATTCCTTCCCATAAACAATTGGTACAGGATAATGGACAGGGCGCCGGTCAACATGCCGGCAATCCTGCCCGGAAGCTGGTCTGCGCTGACCGGAGAGATAAAGATAAGGAACAGGTAGGATAATATATAAGGAAAATACATATGGCTGGAATATTCATAAGTATATGCATACAAAATACCCAGCAGTGTGATAAAATGGACAAAAACGGACAGGGGAGCGGGAAGGGCATTGACCCAGTAAGCGGCCAGGGCCATCCAGACCAGTACCAGGGCCTGGGTAACCAGATGCCGCAGCGGTGTGGCGGTCAGGTCGCGTACCATGGAGGCGGACATCATAATGGTAAATATAACGCCCACAATGGTGTTCTCAGGGCCGAATATGTATGAAAACAGATGCACATAAGCCAGGATAAAGATAAAATTGAGAGTGCTGGAACGGAATTTTTCCCGGATCATTCCGGGCAGTTTTAATTGGCTGCTCATAAATGGCTGTATCTCCTTTTTGGTTGTCCTGTGTTTGGATGCCCCGTTCACTGCGGTGAGTTTTGGGGAGGGATTGACTTTGAACTCATATATTTATATAATCGGAAAGAAAAGTCATTTAAATATGATTGTCATACTTTGATTACTAATTAATAAGAATATCATGTCCGTAAAAGAATGTCAATATTCAGAAGGGATTTCCCGAATGGGGTATTTAAAAGGGATTTCCCAAATGGGGAGGATGGAATGGGAGCAGGAAAAATTTCTGAGAAGTTTGTTCAAAATCTGTTAATCGCAATGCCGGTCTGGCATTCTAAACTGGTGCGTCCGTTTAAGGATACCCTGAACGGGGAGATGAGCCTGGAGACGTATTATTGTTTGGAAACAGTGAAGATGCGCGGGACAGCCACCATGACCGAACTGGCCCGCCAGTTGAAGGTACCGAAGCAGCAGGCCACAAAACTGGTCGACAGGCTGAGTGAAAACCAGTTTGTGGAGCGGGTGCATAACCAGGAGGACCGCAGGGTCACGTGGATACGCCTGACCCCCAAAGCGGTTTCCTACCTGGATGAGTATTATCTGAAAAACACGGCATTTATCGGGATGATGGAGGAAAAGCTGACACAGGAAGAACTTTCCGATCTGAATCATGCCATGGAGATCCTGGGGGATATCCTGCCTAAATTAAAATAAAAGAACGTACGGTACAGCTGCTTGTGTCTCAGCAGTTGCGGCATTCAAAGGTAACCGGCCGGTTCAGTTTTCCCAATGATACGATCTCTGAGCCGCTGTCGTGATCGGGGACCAGCTTTGCGGATTCGATCTGGCTGTTATTGTATGTGTTGAAAAAATATTCCTGATCTGAGAGGCTCATGAACGCGGTGTACTGGGTATAACTGGGAATTTCCAGGTCAGTCATCACAGCCCCCTTGGGAATGGAGACATTGTTCAGGATGTGAAAGCCTGTTATGACAGCCGCCTCCCGGCCGGAGGGAACGGATACATGGCTTTTCAGATAAGCGGCCCGCACAAAGCGGGAGGGCGGCGCAAAATCTCCCGGCAGTCCCAGTGTACCGGCTCCCTGGCCAAAGGGGGTAAGGCTCACTGAGTCCCAGACAGCTTCCTTTTCCTGGTAAGGCGATACGTTCATGTAATTGCGCAGATTGGTCATATGCCATTGAAAGCCCGGGCTGTTGGTAAGTACGCCAATGGGGTTATCCAGCAGGTACAGGCCGTCTACCGTCTTCTCCACAACCAGGCAGGCCCCGGTCTGATCCGTAAGGATCCAGTGAAGAGGAGCCACGGTGTTGGTGATGCTGTCCTCCTCCCCCACAATGCGGATCGAGTCCAGCACGGTGACTGCCTGATTGACGTTTTTGCAGATTCCCAGAAGAAAATTAACAAGTTCAAGGGAGGCAACCGAGATCACTCCCGGCCCCTGAGTCCGGTCCGGGGCCGGATCATAGCTGGCAAAACCGGGAAAATACAGGACAGCTGCGGCGAACCCCATCTCGTTGACCCCGTCCACAAAAACAAGGGGTGAGATATCCTGTCCAATGCCTATAAAGCGGTAGCGGTTGGTGATCTTATGGGTTTTGAGCATATTGTTCCACTCATAGCCTCTGGGCGAAATATAAAGTTCCGGATCCAGGGGAAATGAAAAATCCATGGTACGCCCAAAATAAATATCCCCCTGCATGGTCTGCATTGTAATTGCTGTACACATCCAAAAACCTCCTGAATTTACAAAGATATTCATATCAGGCTATGTATATTCCGGCGCAGGGAAAAACATTCGTCCTTGCCCGCAAAATATAATTGCGATAGAATAGCAGCATACAGTGTACTCCCGGAGTCTCCGGAAGTACACTACAGTACAAAGGAGGAGCATGGAATGACAAAAGAAGAATTGGCCCTGGAGATCGTGGACCGTTTAAAAAAGGAATACCCGGATGCGGGGTGTACCCTGGATTACAATCAGGCATGGAAGCTGCTGGTCAGCGTGCGCCTGGCCGCCCAGTGTACGGATGCCCGGGTGAACGTGGTGGTACAGGACCTGTACTCCCAATATCCCGATGTTGCCTCACTGGCAGCAGCGGATGCGGCGGATATTGAGCGTATTGTTAAGCCCTGCGGTCTGGGACACAGCAAGGCCAGGGATATCAGTGCCTGTATGAAGATCCTGCATGAGGAATATGGCGGTAATGTGCCGGACGATTTTGACGCGCTGCTGAAGCTTCCGGGGGTGGGACGCAAGAGCGCGAACCTGATCATGGGGGATGTATTCGGCAAGCCGGCCATTGTAACGGATACCCACTGCATCCGTCTTGTAAACCGCATGGGCCTGGTAGACGGCATCAAGGATCCGAAAAAGGTGGAGATGGCGCTGTGGAAGCTGATACCTGCCCAGGAGGGGAGCGATTTCTGCCACAGGCTGGTTTATCATGGAAGGGATGTGTGCACGGCGCGGACCAAGCCCCATTGTGAGAAGTGTTGTCTGGAAGATATATGTGCAAAAGCCGGGGTGACGGAGTGAGATATAAGACTTGGCCGACCCCTGAACCACTTGGCTCCTGCAGAAAAAATGTCCAGGAACGGCCCTCTTTCCATTGAGAAAAATTCACAAACTTTACAGTAAATAAAAGTTTACATTTGCATTTTCAAAACAAAAAATGGTAAAATAGGAAGGAAGCAAAAGGTTGATATTGTTTTCAGGAAGGTGAGAAAATGCTGAATGAGACTGTGAGGCACATCAAATACGGATTGGGTAAAGTGGCGGAGGTGGATCAGAACCATATATGGGTTTCTTTTTCAGGGGAAGCCGGGACAAAGCTGTTTTTATATCCGGATGCCTTTGAACGGTTTCTGAGTTTTGAATCCCAGGGCCTTCAGGAGGAGGCGCTGTCTGCCCTTGCGGCTGCCGGAGCGAAGAAGAAGGAAGAGGAAGCCATGCGGCTGTTCCGATATAAAGTATATGAGGCACAGCGGAAAAGGGAACAGTCGGAGCTTCTTAAAAGACGCAGGAAGGCGGCGCGGGAAAAGGCAGTACGGGAAAAAATGCCGCGGGAAAAGGCAATGGCGGAACATGGGGGAATGATATCAGTGGAGGGGCAGGTCAAATGAAAATCATCAATCAGAGGGTGGAACACAGACGTTACGGTGCGGGCACTGTTTTTGCTTTAAAGGGCAAAAAGGTTTACGTTGCCTTTGGCAAGCTGTATGGTGATATGGCATTTCCTTATCCCGGGGTGTTTAAGGAGGATATGAAACTGGCAGACCCGGACATGATGGAGGAACTGTTGGAGGACATTGGATAGAATGCCGGTGTGCTGTGGGTTTTAATTTAAAAGCAGTTTAGGCTGCACTATTTGATGATAAAGAAAGAATGACGGATATGGATTCGCCCCTATCCCGCTATCTTTCGTAATTGGTCAAATAGTGCAGCCTTTTTGTAAGCAGGAATAATATCCCGGACATCAAAGCCATTGCGGACTCCTTTAGGCATGTGGTATCTAGCACAGGCTGTAGGTAGGGACCTCAGCATTGATAGGGTGATTTTGCTTAACGCGCTGAAGGGCATCGTTGGTAGGTATTTTCTCAATATCCGCCCGGAGAAGGGTCATGGCTGTTTTAATATCGCCTTTTTCAATGTAGTCCAGCATGGCAAAGTGAAGGTCTGCCGCCAGATAATAGTTTTTCATGATCTCCACAAAGTAAATAACTTGACGGTCCATGGATTCCAGCAATGTATGGAGGGCGAAATCATTCCCATAACAGGAAAAAAGCTTTGCATGAAAGTCACGGTTTAATTTCCAGTAGTTAATAAAGTTCTTGTCCTGTTTGTCGGCGTATTGCCGGCAGATTTCCCGCAGTGACTGGATATGTTCGGGGGTAATGGAGTAATAATACTGTTCCAGGAAACTGCATTCCAACACAGCGCGGAAGTTTACAATATCGCGCAGCTCCTGCTGGTCCGGCCTGCGTATGCGGTATCCGTGACGGGGAATGCAGACGATAAAATGGTCGCTGCGCAGCTGCATCAGGGCCTCTCTTACAGGCGCCCGGCTGACATTGTATTTTTCCATCAGGGCTTTTTCGGTAAGGTATTCATCAAAATCAAATTCATTGTGGATAATATCGGAAAATATTGCATTGTATACCTGGTTCATAATTGTTTTCGTCTCTTTTTGTTCCATATACAGCACAGTCCTTTCAACGTAATTTCTTACATTAAATCATATCATAAAAATCCAAAAAACACCTTATGTTTTTGAATCATATCACAAAAATAAAAAGCAGGGGAAGATTTTAATAAAAATTGTTGAAAAGCTACAAATATTATTAAAATATATTGTATATAATGACAAAAATCACAATATATATTGTGAATGGAAAAAATCTGTGATATGATTACAGAAGCTCCAAGAGGGAGAAAAACAAAAGAAAGAAGGGCTTGAGTATGAGCGAACAAAAGAATTCCAAAAAGTGGATCGGTTATGGATTGCTTGCTCTCATGGCTGTTGCCTATCTGTATTTTGGCATTTATAAGATTGCCATCGGAGAGGCGCAGTGGGATGTACAGACCGCATTTTTGACCATGCTGATTCTGGTCATTATTGGAGAGGTCATTTCTACCGCTACGAAAGCATTTGTACCATCCATGTTTATTACGGCAGTGTTATTTGTAATCGGATTCTGGACCTTCCTGCCGGCAGACATCCTTCAGCAGGGGGGAGTTGCCGCAAATTTACCCACATTTCTGGTTATGATGATGGTTGTGCACCTGGGAACCATGCTGGATATCCAGGAACTGATCGATCAGTGGAAAACGATTGTTGTCACTCTGGCGGGTATGCTGGGCATTCTGGTGGTTATCCTGACCGTGGGAACCCTGGTCCTGGGCAAGGAGACAGCGGCGGTTGCAGCTCCTCCTCTGACAGGCGGTTTTGTGGCAGCTATGATGATGCAGTCCGTTGCGCCTACAGAGCATCTTGCAATCCTTGCAATGGCGGTATACGTACTGCAGGGTTTTGTGGGATATCCTCTGACCAGCATCTGTCTGAAGAAGGAAGGATATTCTGTACTGAACCAGTATAGAAAAGGAACCTGGCAGACAGCAGCAGTACAGAAGACGGCGGCTGCAGAGGAAAACAAACATGTTCTTTTCCCTCAGCTGCCCGGCAAGTATAAGAGCGACTTTACATATCTGTTTACAATGGTAATCCTTACCGTGATGTCCGGTTATCTGGATAAGTTAAGCGGTGGATATATTTCCAAGTTCGTATGGGCGCTGATCCTTGGAGTATTTGCAACAGCCTTTGGCTTTACAGAGAAGAATGTTTTGGTTCGTTCCCGTAGTATGGGTTTTGTTTACACGATCATCATGATGTTTGTATTCTCACAGCTCAGCAGCTGTACGCCGGATACAGTGGTTCAGCTGATCAAGGATTTTGCAATTTTGATCGTGCTTTCAACCATTGGCATTGCAGTTTTCGCTATCCCTCTTGGAAAGAAGCTTGGGATGAGCACGCCGATGGCATTTGCTCTTGGCTTAGGTTCCATTGCAGGGGGCTTTCCGGCCAGCTATACTTTAAGTGTTGAGGCAGCTAAGGTATGTGCGGAAAATGAAGAGGAGTATCAGGTTCTGGAGCAGCATATGCTTCCAAAGACGCTGGTTGCAGGTTTTGTCAGCGCTACATCCGGTTCCGTATTCATTGCAGGAGCCGTTATGGCCATGTTCTTTAAATAAGGTTTTACGGGAGGTATTCCATGGATTTAGGTTTACAGGGCAAGACGGTGGTAGTGACCGGAGCCAGCAAGGGAATCGGCTATGCAACGGCGGAAGCCTTTCTGAAAGAGGGCGCAAAGGTTGCTGTCTGTTCCCGTCATGAGGATGAATTAAAGGAAGCTGCCCAGGCGCTTTCCGGTTTGGGAGAAGTGTATTATGAGGCATTTGACGTATCATCGGCTGCGGAAAATTATGCGTTTGCAGAGCATGTCCATGACCATTTTGGAAGTCTGGATGTGTGGGTGAATAACGTAGGTGCCACAGGTTATAAGAAAGGTGAAGAGTATGATGATGAGGAGATCGACTTCATGACAGGAGTCTGCTTTAAGTCGGTGATCTACGGCTGTCAGGCGGCATTCCGATATATGAAGGAGCAGAAGAAGGGGGCGATCGTCAATGTAAGTTCCCTTGCTGCGCGCTGCTCTTCCGCGGGAAGAAGTACTCTTTACGGACCATTAAAATCCGCGGTTAACAATCTGACCAACACCTTTGCCGGAGAGTACTGCGCACATAACGTGAGAGTAACCTGTATTATGCCGGGCTTTACCGTAACGCCTCTGGTAAAAAAAGCCATCAGTCAGGAGGAGCTGGACCGTAATGCATCATCTACTCTGCTTCGCAGAATGGCTGAACCGGAAGAAATTGCAAAGCCAATTGTATTTCTTGCCAGTGACGCTGCAAGCTATATGACTGCTGTTACGATTGAAGTATCCGGTGGAAGAAGCATGACGCTTAATCCAACCTATGCTTATGACAGGCTGGAAGCAAAATAGAAAGCAAAATAGAAAGCAAAAGAAAAAGGAGGATATTTAAGATGATCGACAACAAAATTACAATTAAGGATGACGAGAAGGTTAATATTCAGAGAGGGGCCATCGGACATAGATCCACATGGACAGGTTTAACCTACAAATATGCCGTAGAAGAAGGAAGGGCAGAAGAGGTTGAGGCCATTATACGCAAGGCTATCAGTGAGACGGGAAGAGTACAGGGAAGTGAGATCAGGGAACGCTGCGAGAAGCCGGAGAGCTGCGAAAGCTTTTTTAATACCATGTTTACGCCAACTCTTCAGAAATCCTTTGAGGTAGAAGTTAAGGAGAAGAATGACGATGTCCTGGATGTGGAGTTTCACCACTGTCCGCTGTTAAAGGCATGGCAGGACCTTGGCTTTGACGATGCCCTGTGTGCAAAGCTGTGCGATATGGCCATGGACGGTGACAGGAATATAGCTAAGGCAATGGGATTTGACTTCCATTTGGGCGATACCATTGCAGACGGATGTCCTACCTGCCAGGTAAGATTTTCCAGGAAAAAATAACAGGAACACAGAGGACGGCTGGTTTTTTAGCTGTCCTTATTTTTGGGGAGCTTTATCCCGGAGCCGGTGCCGCAGCCCCGGCTTTTTTCTTGACGCGTCCTTGTTTATCAAGTATGATTAAAACAGCAAGCTATTTTCGCAGATAAGTGAAAGCAGGTTATGATTGTGGGAAAACAGAATGGGGTTACAGGCGCGCAGCGCATGGAAGATGCAAAGCGGCTGGCAAGCCGGCTGATGCACCTGCACTATTGTGAAAATGATGTTGATAGTATCATATCCGCATTTGCCCCGGAGTTTTTATGGATGGGCGCGGGGGAAGATGAGTATATAGCCGGACGCCAGGCGTGCACCGGCGCATTCCGGCAGATGAAGGGCGAAATCCCCAGGTGTAATATATGGGATGAGGAATATGATGTCATCCAGCCGGCAGCAGGTTTTTACATAGTGACAGGGAGGATGTGGATCGCCACGGATCCAAGCACCCGGATGTACCTGAAAGTGCATCAGAGGGTGTCATTTGTGTTCCAGGAAACGGATGAGGGGCTTAAGTGTTCCCATATCCACTGTTCCAACCCATATCAGGAGATGATGGAGGGGGAGCAGTTCCCTGAGAAGATCGGAAGGCAGTCCTATGAGTATGTCCAGGAACGGCTGAACCGGCTGGAGGAGGAGATGCAGAAAAAGAACCTTCAGGCAGAGGAGGATGCCAGGCGTCTGCGGGAACAGACAGGGCTTCTTAGCAGTATCTATGATACGGTGCCCTGCGGCATTATCCGTTTTTCACGGAGCCGGGACAAGGGCTACCGGCTCATCTCCGCCAACAGGGCGGCGCTGACCCTTCTGGGATATGACAGTGTGGAGGAAGGACTGAGGGACTGGCATGACGGCGTGCTGGGAACCGTCCTAAGGGAGGACCAGGAACGGCTGCGGGACTGTTATCTGAAGCTTCAAAGTCCCGGGGACAGGCAGGATATGGAATACCGGGCGCAGTGGAAGGACGGCTCCATCCACTGGATGGATGGAACCAACATGGTGGTGGGGACCACACCGGAAGGGGATTATATCATTCAGCGCACCTTGGTGGACATCACGGCCCGCAAAACACTTCAGCAGCAGCTGGATAGGGAACAGGAAATGTACCGTGTGGCCATGGAGGCCAGTGCTGCCGTCATGTATGAATACCTGATGGATTCTGATACATTTATCAGCTATGAGCCCAGGCTGGGGGAGGGAATCCTGCGCGGTGAGCTGCATCCGTACTCTAAGGCGCTGGTAGAGCAGCAGATCGTGCATCCGGATGATGTCCCCATGGTGATCGACAATATATGCAAAGGCAGGGCGGAGGCCTTTGAGGTGCGCTGTGCCACTCCCGGAGGGAAAAAGGGCGAATATATCTGGTACAGGGTGAACAGCCGCCTTATACAGGAGGATGGAAAGCCCGGCCGTGTGGTGGGAGCACTCTATAATATTCACAGTATGAAATCCCTTCTGTTTGAAAACAGTGAACGGCTCCATATGAACCAGTCGGCCCTGCTGGCAATAAACGGGGTGTATGTGAGCATTTTCTATGTAAATCTGCCTCAGGACAGCTATTATGGGGTGCGTGTGCCGGATGCCAGGGAGACGAAACTGCTGCCCAGGGCCGGTAAATTTTCATCCATCCTGCGAAGCTATATCCTGAATCAGGTGGATGATACGGATTGGCATAAGATAGAGCTGATGTGTGACAAAGACTGGCTTATGCAGATGATCACCCAGAAGAATGAACACATGGAAGCGGAGTTCAGGATGGCGGCCGGCGCCAGTGAATCTCCCATGTGGCTCAGGCTGGAGATCCATCTGGTTGCCATGGAAGGGGGAAGGCCTAAGACTGTGATCCTGGCATTCCGCAATATCAGCAGTGAAAAGCAAAAGGAGTTGGAGCACCGTGAGGAGGAGCGCAAGGCCAAGCAGGCCCTGGAGGAGGCGTACGCGGCAGCGAACCGCGCAAACCAGGCGAAATCTGAGTTCTTATCCAAGATGAGCCACGATATCCGCACGCCTATGAACGCGATTCTGGGCATGGCTGCAGTGGCAGAGGGATATCTGGAGGATAAGGCGAAGGTGGCGGACTGTCTTTCCAAGATCCGTATGTCGGGGGACCATCTGCTGGGACTGATCAATGCGGTGCTGGACATGTCTAAGATAGAATCAGGCAGCGTTTGCCTTACGGAGTCTGTATTCAGTTTGAATGGTATGATGCGGGAGATCGGCCTGATGATCCGCCCGGACACGGAACAAAAGGAGCAGCACCTGGAGGTTTATGTGGGTGATCTGAGCCATGACGCTGTTTACGGGGATTTGGTCCGGGTAAAGGAGATCCTTCTGAACCTGCTGTCCAATGCGGTAAAGTACACTCCAAAAAAGGGCTGTATCCGTGCGGCCCTGGAGGAAAAGCCCTCCGGGAAGGATCATGTGGGCTGCTATGAGTTTACGGTGGAGGACAATGGGATCGGTATGTCCCCTGCTTTCCAGGAAAAGATGTTTACCCCCTTTGAGCGGGCGGCGGACGCGCGGGTCAGGGGAATCCAGGGAACCGGCCTGGGACTTGCCATCACAAGGAATCTGGTCCAGATGATGAATGGGACCATCCAGGTGGAGAGCAGGCTGGACGAGGGCACCAGATTTGTGGTAACTGTATTTATGAAGCTGGCCGGAGAGAAACCAGAGGAGGATGGGCAGGCGCCGGGGAAGGCAAAGGATAAAGCCGGGGAGCCGGCCGGTGAGCCAGCTGGGGCGCAGACGGCCGGTGAGAAGGCTGGCCGGTGTCACAACACCGGTAATCCGTCCGGGACCGCGGCTTTTGAACCAGGCGCCAGGATCCTGCTGGCGGAGGATAATGACCTGAATCGGGAGATCGTGCAGGAACTTCTGATGCTGCAAGGGCTGGAGACGGTCTGCGCTGTCAATGGCCGGGAGGCTGTGGACCTGTTTGCAGGGAATCCGCCGGGTACATACGCCCTGATCCTTATGGATATCCAGATGCCTGTGATGAATGGTTATGAAGCTTCCAGGGCCATCCGTACCATGGGGGAGAGAGGGGAGCGGCCGGATGGGGCGGAGATTCCCATTATTGCCCTGACAGCCAATGCATTTGCCGATGATGTGTACCGGGCCAAGCAGGCGGGAATGAGTGAACATATTGCAAAGCCCCTGGAAATTGACCGGCTTTTGGAGGTCATGCACCGGTGGATGGATAAATGAGGGTCGTCCCTCCCGTGATGGAACCTGCGGCGGGGATCCCCTTTAAATGTTGGATATAAGGCTGTGGTGGAAAAAGCTGGGGATCAGCCGGACCGCCGCGGCCTTTTGATTGTTTTTTTGCGGTAAAAAGAGTATAATCAACATTCAGAAGCGGATTTCCCCAGCGGACAAAGGCGACTGTGTGATGCCTTGGCCGCGGAGAGCAGTAAGAGGTGAAGAATGGAAATGATAAAAACAGGAATCGTGGTGGAAGGCGGAGCAATGCGCGGCATATACGGGGCAGGCGTGCTGGATGTGCTGCTGGAAAAGAATATTCATGCAGATGGGCTGATCGGCGTTTCGGCAGGAGCTATTCATGGGTGCAGTTTTGTATCGGAGCAAAAGGGACGCTCCATCCGGTACAATCTGAAATATTGCAGGGATCCCAGATACATGAGTTTTCAATCCCTGATCAGAACAGGGGATATGTTTGGAAAGGACTTCTGCTATCATGAGCTTCCGGAAAAGCTGGATCCCTTTGACAATGATACCTTTGAGGCTTCCGCCACCAGGTATTATGTGACCTGCACGGATGTGGAGACAGGGCAGCCCGTGTACCATTACTGCCCGAGCCTCAGGGGAGAACTCATTGACTGGGTGCGTGCTTCCGCATCCATGCCCCTTGCTTCCCGCATGGTGGAGCTGGACGGCCGCAAGCTGCTGGATGGAGGGGTTTCGGATTCCATTCCGGTGGGGGCTTTCAGAAAGATGGGGTACAAAAGAACTCTTGTGATACTGACACGGCCGGCGGGATACCGGAAAAAGCAGAATCCCATGATGCCCGTCATACGAAGGGCGTTCAGGGAGTATCCGGAATTTGTGGAGGCGGCCCGGAGACGCCACCTTGTGTATAACCGTGAACTGGATGAAATCCAGCGTCTTGAGCGGGAGGGACAGGTGTATGTTATCCGCCCCAGCCGCCTCATTAAGATCCGGCGGACAGAGCGTGATCCGGAGCGGATCCGCCAGATGTATGAGCTGGGACGGGAGGACGCGTTGAGGGCATTTCCCGAGATCGAGACTTTTATGGTTCAATGAGATAGAAGGAGGATATGATGGAATATAAGAGATGGGGAGAAAGACTGGTGCTTCGCCTGGACCCGGGGGAAGAGGTGGGGGAGTGCCTGTTGGAGGTCGGCAGAAAGGAGGACATCCGGCTGGCTGAGATCTCAGGACTGGGAGCAGCTTCCCTGGTGGAACTGGGGATGTTTGACACGGAGACAAAAGGCTTTACAGAGGCGTGCTACCAGGGAACGTATGAGATCGCTTCCATTACAGGCAGCATTACAAGGTTGGATGGGGAGCCGTACCTGCATGTCCATATGGTGATTGGAAACCTGGACCGCGGGGAATGCCACGGGGGACATATGATCCGGGCTGTGATCAGTGCTACTGCGGAAATTTTTGTAAATATCATGTCCGGCCAGGTGGAGCGGAAGATGAATGAGGAGATTGGCCTGCATCTGTTTGATCTCTAAGGGTATTTTCCCTTTTAATAAGTAAAAAGGGCAAGAAATGGTTGTCTTAGAGCATTTGCGCACATACTCTGGGCTTTACAGGAGAAATAGGAAGATGAATATGGATTATAAGCATGAACTGGTCATTCCCAATGAAGACCTTCCATTCCGTCTGTTCCTGTTTGAGGGAAAGGACGGCAATTACCGCGTGCCCAAACACTGGCACCGCTCCGTGGAGATTTTCCTGGTTTTGGAGGGACAGATGGAGTTTTTCATCAATAATAAGAGGCTTCCTTTAAAGGCCGCTGATTTTGTGATCGTCAACTCCAATGAGATCCACTCCATCGAGGTGCCGGACCCCAATACCACTATTGTGGTGCAGATTCCTGTGTCCTGCTTTAAGGGATATCTGGATGAGGATGATTACGCCCTGTTTACCAAACAGTCGGATGAGGATAACCTGAATCTGGTACAGCTGATCGTGCGGATCTACAGAACCTATGTACAGAAGGAATTTGCCTATGAATTAAAGGTAAAGAGTTTATTTATGGAACTGCTCTATCTTCTGGTGACCCGGTTTATGCGGGCGGAGGAGGATCTGGGGAATATACGCCATAAGCGCCATCTGGACAAGCTTTCCAATATTACGGCCTATATAAAGAATAACTATAATAAGGATATCTCACTGGAAAGCCTGGCCGCTACCTTTGGTTTTTCCCCCACCTACCTGTCCAGGATGTTTAAGCGGTATGCCAGTGTCAGCTATAAGACCTATCTGCTGGATCTCCGCACCGAATACGGACTCAGGGAAATGATGAATACCAGCCATAGCCTGACGGAGGTGGCTCTGAACAACGGATTCCCCAATGGACGGGCATTTTCCAAGGCGTTTTCCAAACGTTACGGATGTCTTCCCAGCGAATACCGCAGGATGATGGAGGGGGAAGGGGACGGTCCCCGGGGAAAGCAGAGCTGACAGCCATGGATTTGGTAAAAGAAAAATTATAAAAGGGCAAAAAAGTGCTGTTATGAAGATAAGTTTGAATCTGGAAAGCTGAACGTTTTATGGGTATAATCGTTATTAGGAATGATTTTGTTTGAAGATTCCGGTGGAATCACAGAAAGGAGAACAAAACATGAATTATCTGATAGGCGTTGACGTGGGCACATCCGCAACAAAGACCGTGCTGTTTGATGAGAACGGCACCGTGGTTGCCTCAGCTTCCCGGGAGTATCCGCTGTACCAGCCTGAGAACGGGTGGGCGGAACAAAAGCCTGAGGACTGGAGGGACGCAGTCCTCGCAACCCTGAAGGCAGTGGCGGAGCAGTCCGGTGTACCGGCAGAGGAGATTAAGGGGATCGGCATCTCAGGACAGATGCATGGCCTTGTGATGCTGGATGAGGAAGGCGAGGTTATCCGCCCTTCCATTATCTGGTGCGACCAGAGGACGGGCAGGGAAGTGGAGGACATGCTGGAGATCATGCCCAGGGAGCGCTGGATCGAGATCACAGCCAATCCGCCTCTTACAGGATGGACTGCGGCAAAGATACTTTGGGTCAGGAAGCATGAGCCTGAGAACTATCAAAGATGCCGCCATATCCTGCTTCCAAAGGATTACATACGCTATGTGCTCACCGGGGATTTTGCCACCGAGGTATCGGATGCCAGCGGCATGCAGCTTCTTGATGTGCCCGGCAGGTGTTGGTCGGAGGAAGTGCTCCATGCCCTGGATATCGATGAGTCCCTGTTGGGAACGGTTTACGAGTCCTGCCAGGTGACAGGCACCCTGCTTAAGACTGTGGCGGACCAGACCGGGCTTACCGCGGACGTGAAGGTGGTAGGGGGAGCGGGGGACAATGCGGCCGCGGCAGTGGGAACAGGGATCGTAAGGGATGGAACTGCATTTACCACCATCGGAACTTCCGGTGTGGTATTTGCTCACAGCAGCAAGGTTTCCATTGACCCCAAGGGAAGGGTGCACACATGCTGCTGCGCCGTACCGGGGGCCTGGCATATCATGGGCGTCACCCAGGGGGCGGGCCTTTCGCTGAAGTGGTTTAAGGACCAGTTCTGCCAGGATTACGTGGAGGAGGCCGGGACCAGGGGCAAGGATGTGTATGACCTGATCAATGAGGATGCGGCTGGCATAGCGCCGGGGAGCGACCGCCTTATTTATCTTCCCTACCTGATGGGAGAGCGTACCCCTCATCTGGACCCGGACTGCAGGGGCGTCTTTTTCGGACTCTCTGCCATCCACACCAAGAAGCATATGCTCAGGGCGGTAATGGAGGGGGTTTCCTATTCCCTGTGCGACTGCAATGAGATCCTGAAGGAGATGGGCGTGGAGGTCACCCAGATGATGGCCTGCGGAGGCGGGGGCAAAAGCCCTGTGTGGAGGCAGATGCTGGCTGATCTGTACCAATGTACTGTAAAGACCGTCAGACAGGACGAAGGACCCGCCCTGGGAGTTGCCATCCTGGCAGGCGTGGGATGCGGGATCTATCCTGATGTGGAGACGGCCTGCAGCCGGCTGATCAGTGAAAAGAGCAGCACGGATCCTGTAAAGAACAACGCGGAGGTTTACGCGGATTACCACAGGCTGTATCAGCACCTGTACGGCAGCCTGAAAGGGGACTTTAAAACCCTGGCCGGCCTGAAGGGCTGAGCTTACCGGGGAGAGAGAAAGAACATGAAGGGACCGGAGCTGTCCATATACGGCGGCCAGGTGCCCATGATCCAGGAGGAGACGACATGGAAGTGATGGATGTGCGCGGACCGGAATTTAAGGCTTACGGCCGGGTCATAGAAGGATATGATGTAAGCGGACTTATGAAGGCAATGGAATCCACTCCTCTGCCTGAAGGAGTGGTTTATGTGGCTTCGGTGCCGGAGCTGGAGGCGCTGTCCGCTGCCAAAGAGCTGGCAGATGGGATTTACGGCCAGATGAAGATCCAGGTGGGGTATTGCAACGGACACAACAGAAAGCTGAATGCCCTGGAATATCACAGGGATTCAGAGGTGAACCTGGCGGTGAAGGACCTGATCCTGCTTCTGGGCAAGCAGCAGGATATTTCGGAGGATTTCACCTATGACACATCAAAGGTAAAGGCATTTCTGGTGCCTGCGGGCACCCTTATAGAAGTGTATGCCACCACCCTTCACTACGCCCCCTGTGAGGCCGGGGACGAAGGGTTCCGCTGCGTGGTGGTGCTTCCCCAGGGAACAAATATGGAGCTGGACCACAGGCCCGTGGACCGGTGCGGAGAAGAAAAGCTGCTGGCAGCCAGGAATAAGTGGCTGATCGGCCATGAGGAGGGCGGCCTGGATGAAGGCGCCTGGATCGGACTGACAGGGGAGAACATTTCCCTTTCATGATCACACAAAAAGAAGATGGAGGATACATACTATGATTAACATGCCTGAGGTGAAGATCGGTATTGTGGCTGTAAGCCGCGACTGTTTTCCGGAGAGCCTTTCCGTAAACCGCAGAAAGGCCCTGGTGGAAGCATATAAAAACAAATATGACGGAGCAAACATTTATGAATGTCCGGTCTGCATTGTTGAAAGTGAGATCCACATGGTACAGGCCCTGGAGGATGTAAAAAAAGCGGGCTGTAACGCCCTGGTGGTGTATTTGGGCAACTTCGGACCGGAGATTTCCGAGACACTGCTGGCAAAGCATTTTGACGGGCCGTCCATGTTCATCGCAGCGGCTGAGGAGAGCGGCAATAACCTGGTACAGGGAAGAGGGGATGCATACTGCGGTATGCTGAATGCCAGCTATAACCTGAAGCTGCGCAATATTAAGGCATATATCCCCGAGTATCCGGTGGGAACGGCAGAGGAATGTGCTGATATGATCGAGGAGTTTGTTCCCATTGCGCGCGCCGTGGTTGGGCTTAGCAGCCTTAAAATCATCAGCTTTGGACCCAGGCCCCTGAATTTCCTGGCATGCAACGCGCCCATTAAGCAGCTGTACAACCTGGGCGTGGAGATCGAGGAAAATTCCGAGCTGGACCTGTTTGAAGCATTTAACCGCCATGCAGGAGATAAGCGCATTCCCGATGTGGTTAAGGATATGGAAGCTGAACTGGGGACCGGGAACAAGAAGCCTGAGATCCTTGAAAAGCTGGCCCAGTATGAGCTGACCCTGTTAGACTGGATCGATGAGCACAGGGGATACCGCAAATACGTTGCCATTGCCGGCAAATGCTGGCCCGCGTTCCAGACCCAGTTTGGATTTGTTCCATGTTATGTAAACAGCCGCCTCACAGGACGGGGGATCCCGGTATCATGTGAGGTGGATATCTACGGCGCTCTCAGCGAGTTCATCGGAACCTGCGTAAGCCAGGATGCGGTAACACTGCTTGATATCAACAACTCTGTTCCGGCAGATTTGTATGAGGAGGACATCAAGGGCAAGTTTGACTACACCCAGAAGGAGACCTTCATGGGCTTCCACTGCGGCAATACCAGCTCCAAGAAGCTGTCCTTCTGTGAGATGAAGTACCAGCTGATCATGGCCAGGGCGCTTCCTGAGGAAGTGACCCAGGGCACACTGGAGGGAGACATTACTCCCGGGGACATTACCTTCTACCGCCTCCAGAGCACGGCTGACAGCCAGCTGCGCGCATATATTGCACAGGGAGAGGTGCTGCCTGTTGCAACCCGTTCCTTTGGCGCCATTGGCATATTTGCCATCCCTGAGATGGGAAGGTTCTACCGTCACGTACTGATCGAGAAGAATTTCCCGCACCATGGCGCGGTTGCCTTTGGCCATTACGGAAAAGCCATCTACGAGATCTTCAAATACATTGGAGTGGATGTGGAGGAGATTGGGTTTAACCAACCCAAGGGAATGCTGTATAAGACAGAAAATCCATTTGCATAAAAACCAAGCGTTATACCGGTATGAATCCATGCAGCCGTAACCAAAGCCCAGGCCATCGCTTAAACGATGGCCTGAAGTTTTGGCTGCGGCTGTATCTGTGTCCTTTTCTTTTACAGGCCGCGGATCTGAAGCAAGGGTGCCCTTGGCAGGAGAAGGTGATTTGCGGCTTGTGCAAAAAAATGCTATCCCACTGCAAGATTATCCTGCTTTTGTTTTAAAGAATTGTTTTGTATAATAATGAAAGACAAGGAGAGGGGGGTGAGGGGATGGACAGGAATAAAAAGAAATTATTCTGGCTGGTATTTGCCGGCCTGTTCAGCATCATGTTTCTCACCCTTTTGACCATTTCCTTTTACGGATACGTGCTTGAAAAGATCGGTGTGGATCATGCGGAAAATATAAGAAGCTATGACAAGCATTTTGTGATGATCGTGGGTAATACGGAATCCCAGTTCTGGAAGGATGTTTACGCCAGCGTAAAGGAGGAGGCAGCTGACCAGAACGCGTATGTGGAGCTGAAGGGGACAAACCAGTCTTCCGCTTATTCCATGACGGACTTCATGGACATGAGCATTGCCGCAAAGGTGGATGGGATCCTGCTGGAATGTACGGCCGAGGAGGCGCTGGAGGAAAAGATCAATGAGGCCACGGACCAGGGCATACCGGTGGTCACCATTTTAAACGATGCCCCCAGGACGGAGCGGAAAAGTTATGTGGGCATCAACCCATATCAGCTGGGACAGGAGTACGCCAGCCAGATCTGGAAAATACTTCCCCAGGACAGGGAATCCCTGCGTATCACGGTGCTGCTCCATGACAATGCCATTGACAGCAACCAGTCACAGATCTTTTACCAGATCAATAACAGGATGGTCACATCTGAGGAGACGGCGGAACGTGTAAAGGTGGAGGAGATCAGGATCTCCTCGGAGCGTGCCTTTGAATCCGAGGAGATTGTTTGGAACCTGTTCCAGAACCAGCAGGGAGCGCCGGATATCATTGTGTGTATGGATGAGGTGGATACCGAGGCGGTATATCAGGCCGTGATCGACTATAACCGCGTGGGGGAGACACAGGTTATCGGGTATTATAAGTCCGCCGCCACCCTGGAGGCGGTCCGGCGGGGAACCATGGCCATGTTTCTTTACATAGACACGGAGCAGATGGGGCGTGACAGTATGCAGGCCATGATGGAGTGCATCAGGGACGGAAGGACCAATTCTTTTTACAGCGTGGGCCTTCAGTTTGTAACCAGTGAAAATGTTTCTTATTTCATAGATATGGATCAGTAGAGGGACATTTATGGGAAAACGTTGGGCGCGGTTCTGGGAAAATCTTCCTATAACCCACAAATTATTTTTGGAGATCGCATTGACGGCTGCTGCGCTGTTTGCCAGCAACCTGTTGATCTATGCCCAGATCAACAAACTGGTGGTAAGGATGGATTCCGTGTACTCCAGCAATGTAAACCTTAATGAGCTGTCCGAATGTCTGGATGACGTGCAGAATTTCATGTACAAGTATCTGGAGGTCAGGGATTCGGATTCCCTCACCGCCTACTACCGGGCGGAACAGGAGTACCGCGACCTGCTAAACGGACTGAATATGGAGATCACGGACAATCCCATCCGCATTCTTGAGAAAAATATACGGAACATGTCGGAGACCTACCTGGTGGTTACGGACGAGGCGGTGCAGGCCAAGAGGGGTCTGAACGTGGAAAAATACAAAAGCTCCTATGAATCCGCCCTGAAGCTTTTTCAGTACATTAACCAGGATATCGATCTGCTTAACGGGCAGCAGTTTAAGAATAACTCCGCCAGCTACCAGACACTCCAGTCCGCCCTGCGGTATCTGGAGATCATCAGTCTTGTGATCCTCTGTATCGTCATGGTCATCAGCCTGGCAGTCATGATGATGCTGACCCGGGATATTGTGACCCCGCTCACCAATCTGGCGCAGACCGCCAAGCTGGTGGGGCAGGGGAACTTCCATGTAAAAGTGACGCCCATCCAGTCCAGAGATGAGCTGGGGATCGTTACAGGAACATTTAACCAGATGGTGGACAGCCTGGACCAGTATGTAAACAAGATAAGGGAAAGCGCGGAAAAGGAGCAGGAGATGCGGGCGCGGGAGCTTCTCATGGAAAATCACCTGAAGGAGGCCCGGCTCAAATACCTGCAGTCACAGATCAATCCCCATTTCCTGTTTAATTCCCTGAACGCAGGGGTCCAGCTGGCAGTAATGGAGGATGCGGAAAAGACATCGGTATTTATTGAGAAAATGGCTGACCTTTTCCGCTACAATGTAAAGAAGGGATCGGAGGACGCCACCATACGGGAAGAGGTGGAGACAGTGGAAAACTACATCTACATCCTGAACGTGCGGTTTGCAGGCGACATCCACTACGATTCCCAGGTGGATGAAGGGGCTCTGGAACACAAGATACCCAGCATGATCTTACAGCCCCTGGTGGAAAATGCGGTTAATCACGGCATACGCGGCATTGAGCGGCAGGGGGAGATCCGCCTGAAGATAGGGGAACAGGAAGACCGGATCGAAATACGCGTGGAAGACAATGGACGGGGAATGACAGAAAAACAGATCCGGGAAATACTCTCAGGGACCCGGGTGGCTAAGGACAGTGATTCCACGGGAATCGGCCTGGGAAATGTGATATCCAGGCTGCGGCTGTACTATGGCACGGAGCAGGTGCTTCAGATCGCCAGTGAGGGGGAAGACTGCGGAACGGCTGTTATCCTCACAATCCCAAACACACACGCCGGGCCAACATAAGGAGGCAGATATATGTTCAGGATATTAGTAGCAGATGACGAAGGGATCATGCTGGAGTCCATCAAAAGCATCATACTTTCTAATTTCGGAAGCGAATGTGAGGTTATGTGCGTGAAAACAGGACGGGCAGTGATCGAGCAGGCAGAGGCTTTCAGGCCGGACATTGCCTTTGTGGACATTCAGATGCCCGGGCTGAGCGGTATCCAGGCCATCAGGGAAGTGCGTAAATTTAATTCATCCATGGTCTTTATCATCATAACAGCTTATGACAAGTTCTCCTATGCACAGGAGGCAGTCAATCTTGGGGTCATGGAGTTTATCACTAAGCCGGTGAATAAAAAGAAAATACTGGAAGTCAGCATCCGGGCCATGCGGCAGGTGGAGGAGGCCAGGCAGAAGCTGAGCGATGACCTGAAGATAAGGGAAAAGCTGGAGCTGGTGGTTCCCATGATCGAGAGCGGCTTTATCTACAACCTTCTCCAGGATGACACGGATATTTACAGAAGCGATTATCTGGACATGCTGGATATCCGAAAACAGTATGGGTTCATGGTGGTGCTGGAATTCGGGGACAGCATGGTGGACGGGCTTATGACCAATGCAGTGGGCGCCAATGTACGGGTAAACAAACACTATAACCAGCTGCGGGAGCTGGTAAAGGATTACTTTGACTGCATCATCGGCCCGATCATGGGGAACAGGATTGTGCTGCTGGCGCCTTTTGACAGTGAGAAGACCCGCTATGAGGAACGGGTGGAGATCATTACCAGGGCCAGAAATATGATCCATAAACTGGAGGGCGCCATTGATATCCGGTTCAGGGGCGGTATCGGCACGGTGAAACCTGTAAGGGATACCAGGGATTCCTACAAGGAAGCGCTTAGGGCCCTGAGGGAAAGTGACAGCCATGTGGTCCATATCATGGACATTTCCACGGTTGCGGACTATGACGGGGAGTACCCCCTGGAACTGGAGGTCCAGTATTTCCAGAGAGGAGTCAAGGCGGACCGGGAAGGGGCTGCGGGCTGCGCCAATGAGTTTTTCGACTGGATGGTGGCCCATGCTGGGAATGTAAGAGCCAACATCGAGGTGAAGGTGCTGGAGCTGGTGATGCGCCTGGAGCAGAAGGCGTGGGAGATGGGCTGTGTCCAGTATGGATTCCGCTACAGGGAGAATTACCTGAATGAGATCCAGGGAGCAGGGGATATGAATGCCCTCCGGCACTGGTTTATTGGGAAGACAAGGGAGATTTGTGAGAATATAAGCACATTCAGGGAACGGGAAAATGAGAATGTAGTCTCCAGGGTAAAGGGGTATATCAATGAAAACTTTGCCAAGGATATTTCCCTGGATGATGTGTCACGGCTGGTGGATATCAGCCCTTACTATTTCAGCAAGCTGTTTAAACAGGAGGTGGGGGAAAACTTCATCGAATACCTGACCCGCACCAGGATCGGGCACGCCAGACAGCTTTTGGGAGATCCCAGGTACAGCATCAAGGAAGTGTGTGTCATGTGCGGGTACAGCGACCCGAATTATTTCAGCCGTATTTTTAAAAAGTACGAGGGAAAGACCCCCAGCGAGTACAGGGAGAGGTGAGAAGCTTATGCGGGGAGAAATATGGAAAAAATTAGGAATTATTACTGTGGCTGCAGCCTTTGCGTGTTCGGTGGTCCTGGGCGGGTGCAAAAAGACGGAGGAGGCCATAGAGACCAGCGGCACGGATGGAGGAAGCCGTCTGCAGATCGGACTCAGCTTTGATTCCTTTGTGATCGAGCGGTGGATCAGGGAGCGGGATGTATTTGTATCAACCGCCAAGGCCCTGGGGGCGGACGTGAATGTCCAGAATGCCAACGGGGATGTGCAGGAGCAGATTGAACAGATCGAGTACTTTATTAAGAAACAGATGGATGTGATCGCAGTGGTTGCCGGTGACTGCGATGCATTGTCGGACGTGATGAAAAAGGCCAAGGATGCGGGAATCAGGACCGTGAGCTACGACCGGCTGATCACCAACGCGGACTGTGACCTGTATATATCCTTTGACAATGAGGAGGTGGGACGGCTGATGGCCCGGTGCTTCCTGGAGCACGTGCCTGAGGGCGGCGATATTTTCATGATACAGGGACCTGAGACAGACGGAAATGTGCTCCAGATCCGGAAAGGATTCAACGAAGTGCTGGCCGGAAGCGGTCTGAATGTGGTCTATAAGGCCAACTGCGAGGGATGGCTGGCAGAGTATGCCTTTACCTATGTAAAGGAGGGACTGGCGCAGCACCGGGACATCAAAGGCGTTATGTGCGGCAATGACGATCTTGCCACCCAGGCCTTCCGGGCGCTCTCAGAGGAGAGACTGGCCGGGAAGGTGGTCCTGACAGGCCAGGACGGCGACCTGATGGCCTGCCAGCGGATCGTGGAGGGCACCCAGAATATGACAGCCTTCAAATCCGTGGAGGAGGAGGCCAGACTTGCGGCAGAGTATGCGGTAAAACTGGGCAGGGGAGAAAAACTGGCCGATATCACCAAGACCATTGATGACGGCACCTATGAAGTGCCGTACAGGGAACTGGTTCCCGTGGCAGTGACAAGGGACAACATGGATGAGGTGATCATCAAAGGTGGATTCCATGCTGAGGAGGATGTGTATTTAAATGTGAGAAAATAGGGCGGGACTGCCGGTCATTCAGGAGAATGTACCACTGGGGGACTCCTGTCTGCCGGGCAATGCATTCGTTTATGCTGTCCCTGTACTTTTCCCGGGGGACCTTCCATTTTTCATGAAACCACCCGGCGGCGCGGTCCGCCCATTCAGGGTGGTTTCTCAATTCTGTTATTTCAAATGTGTTCTGTTCCATACTTGCCATCTTTTTTCTCTTGATCAGATTCCCTTATTTTACCACACGGTGCATGATCATGCCATGTCCGGAGGATATGTTATATAGCATTTTTTTGCTGTGAAAATGTCCAGCCCTGTCCTCCTCTTTTTTCAAACTCATATTTTTGTGCTACTGGTTCACAAGCAAGTCCTGTGCTGGTTGTGATAGGATAAGAACATCAAAAATAAATGTTTGGAGGAGGAATCATCAATGAAAAAAAGACTTTTTGCAACCGTACTAACAATGGCACTGGCAGCTTCCCTGATGACCGGATGCGGTTCAGGAAAGGCGGCGGACAGTGCGGCGCCGGCCGCGGCTGAGACGGCAAAGACAGAGGGCGGGGAAAACTCAAAGGACGCAGGGAACAGTTCAGACGCGGCAGCGGACAAAGCAGGCACGGCAGCGGACAAGACCGGCCCGTCCGGGGGAGCAGGAGCCCTGATCGGCGTTGCAATGCCCACAAAGGATCTCCAGAGATGGAACCAGGACGGCGCCAACATGAAGGCGGAACTGGAGGCAGCAGGCTATGAGGTGGATCTGCAGTATGCCAGCAATGATGTCCAGACCCAGGTATCCCAGATTGAGAATATGATTTCCAACGGCTGCCAGATGCTTGTAATCGCATCCATAGACGGAAGCTCCCTGGGCGAGCCTCTGGGGCAGGCAAAGGAGGCCGGAATTCCGGTCATCTCTTACGACCGCCTGATCATGAACTCGGATGCGGTTACCTACTATGCAACCTTCGACAACTATAAAGTAGGGCAGAAACAGGGGGAGTACCTGGTGGAAGCCCTTGGACTTGAGACAGCCACAGAGCCAAAGAACATTGAACTGTTCACCGGTGACCCGGCTGACAATAACTGTAACTTCTTTTTTGGCGGAGCAATGGACGTATTGCAAAAATACATAGATGAGGGCAAGCTGGTTGTGAAATCAGGCCAGACCGCATTTGAGCAGGTGGCCACTGCCAACTGGGATTCTGAAAAAGCCCAGAACCGCATGGATACCATTATTGCGGGAAATTACTCAGACGGCACCGTGCTGGATGCAGTGCTCTGCTCCAATGACTCCACTGCACTGGGTGTGGAAAATGCCCTGGCATCCTCCTACACGGGAACCTATCCTGTCATCACAGGCCAGGACTGTGACATTGCAAATGTTAAGAACATGCTCAGCGGCAAACAGGCCATGTCCGTGTTCAAGGACACACGTACCCTTGCAACCCAGGTGGTCAAGATGGTGGATGCCGTTATGCAGGGCGGTGAAGCCGAGATCAACGACTCCTCTTCCTATGACAACGGTACAGGCGTGATCCCCACTTATCTGTGTGAGCCGGTGGTTGTCACAGCTGATAATTACAAGGAAATGCTGGTGGATTCCGGTTATTACACCGAGGATCAGATCAAGTAGATCAGCATTCAGAAGCGGATTCCCCTGCCTGTAAAGCGGCGGGGGAAAACAAATTTCAGGGATGGCTGATGCACCAAAGCCTGTCTGGACCATCAGGCACGCAGGGCAGGGCCGTCCCAAACTTAAATTTGTTCAGGGAGGGAGAGCGTTGGCAAAAATACTATTGGAAATGAAGAATATCGTGAAGACATTTCCGGGCGTAAAGGCTCTTGATAATGTTAACCTGCAGGTGGAGGAAGGGGAGATCCATGCTCTGGTAGGTGAAAACGGCGCCGGGAAATCCACGCTGATGAATGTACTCAGCGGCATTTACCCTTACGGAAGCTATGAGGGCCATATAATTTATGACGGCGAGGTATGTAAATTCAGCCGTATCAGTGACAGTGAGGAAAAGGGCATTGTGATCATCCATCAGGAACTGGCTCTGGTGCCCTATATGTCCATTGCTGAGAACATGTACCTTGGAAATGAGAAGGGAAGAAAATACGCGATCAACTGGAATGAAACCTACGGGGAAGCGGACGAATACCTGAAAACAGTGGGGCTTTTGGAATCCTCCCATACGCTGATAAAGGATATCGGGGTGGGGAAACAGCAGCTGGTGGAGATAGCCAAGGCATTGGCAAAACATGCGAAGCTGCTGATCCTGGATGAGCCAACGGCTTCCCTGAATGAGGATGACTCCAGGGCGCTTTTGGAACTGCTCCTTAAGTTTAAGTCCGAGGGAATGACATCCATCATCATCTCCCATAAACTCAATGAGATCGCATATGTGGCGGATAAGATCACAGTGATCCGCGATGGCTCCACCATAGAGACACTGGACAAAAAAACAGATGCCGTTACTGAGGACCGGATCATTAAGGGAATGGTGGGGCGGGAACTGGTGGACCGCTTCCCCAAACGTACCGGCGTCCATGTGGGAGAAACCGCCATGGAGGTGCGGGGATGGAATGTATACCATCCGCTGTATTCTGACCGAAAGGTGGTGGACAATGTATCCTTCCGTGTGGGAAAGGGCGAGGTGGTTGGAATCTGCGGGCTTATGGGAGCAGGGAGGACAGAGCTGGCCATGAGTATTTTCGGAAAAAGCTACGGCACCAATATTTCGGGAAAACTGTTTATTCATGGAACGGAGATCAAGCTGCATTCAGTGCGGGATGCCATCCGCCATAAGCTGGCTTATGTGACCGAGGACCGGAAGGGGAACGGCCTGATCCTTTCCAGCGCCATTAAAACCAATACGACCCTTGCCAATATGGAGGCGGTGAGCAGGCATACGGTTATTGACAAGGACAAAGAGTACATGGTGGCGGAGGAGTACAGGGACAAACTGAAAACAAAATGTCCCTCCGTGGAGCAGAATGTGGGGAATTTAAGCGGCGGGAACCAGCAAAAGGTGCTGCTGGCCAAATGGATGTTTGCAGAACCGGACATTCTGATACTGGACGAGCCCACCAGAGGGATCGATGTGGGGGCCAAGTACGAGATCTATTGTATCATCAACCAGCTGGCAGCCGGGGGGAAGTCCGTTATCATGATCTCATCTGAGCTTCCGGAAGTCCTTGGAATGTCTGACCGCATATATATCATGAACGAGGGCAGGATAGCCGGCGAGGTAAAGGCGGAGGAAGCCACCCAGGAATACATCATGTCCTGTATCCTGAAATCAGATAAAGGAGAGTAGAGTATGGAGAACAAGATAAAATTATCTGAGGTGTTAAAGAAATATACCATGGTCATTGTCCTGGCCGTGGTCGTAATCCTTTTCACTGTAAATACAGGGGGAAAAATGCTTCTGCCCCAGAATGTGAACAACCTGATCGCCCAGAACGCCTATGTGTTCATCCTTGCAACCGGCATGCTGTTCTGTATCCTTACAGGAGGGAATATCGACCTGTCCGTTGGCTCCGTGGTATGTTTTGTGGGAGCCATCGGAGGGAGCATGATGATCAATATGGGAATCAATCCCTACCTTACGCTATTGGCCATGGCCATGATCGGCATGGCAGTTGGCGCATGGCAGGGATTCTGGATCGCCTATGTGAGGATCCCTCCCTTTATTGTTACCCTGGCAGGGATGCTTATGTTTCGCGGATTGTCCAATGTGGTGCTTCAGGGAATGACATTATCCCCCATACCGGATCCGTTCTTAACCCTGTTTAATACATATGTCCCGGATATCTTTGGCATGGAAGGCCTGAACATGACCTGTATGCTGGCCGGGGTTGCGGTCAGCCTGATCTATGCGGTAAGCAGCCTTTACGGACGCATGAAAAAACTGCAGAAGGGATACCGGGTAGACCCACTTGGGGGAGTGATCGCAAAGATCGTGATCATAAGCGGGGTGGTCCTGTTCTTTACCTTCAAGCTTGCCCAGTACAAAGGGATCCCCAATGCGCTGGTCTGGGTCAGCGTGATCATCGGAATTTACAGTTATATTTCCTCAAAAACCACCACCGGCCGGTATTTCTATGCAGTGGGCGGCAATGAAAAGGCCACCAGGCTTTCAGGCATAGATACCAACCGCGTGTATTTCCTGGCATATCTGAACATGGGGCTTTTAGCCGCAGTGGCCGGAATGGTTACCGTGGCAAGGCTTAATTCCGCCAATCCCACGGCAGGCAACAACTATGAGATGGATGCCATCGGCGCCTGCTTTATCGGAGGGGCATCCGCCTACGGCGGTACGGGAACCGTGCCCGGCGTGATTATCGGAGCCACCCTTATGGGCGTCCTGAATCTGGGAATGAGCATCATGGGCGTGGACCAGAACCTGCAAAAGGTGGTAAAGGGCGCGGTGCTGCTGGCAGCGGTTATCTTTGATGTGGCGAGTAAGAGGAAGTCGTTTATTGTGAAACAGTAGGATCAGAACAATCATATGTTGCAGGCAGAGGGCGGAACATGGAATTGTCTGCAACAGATAGAAAGCCAGGCTGGATTTCTCCGGCCTGGCTTTCCATCTGTGTTTTGATGAATTTGTTTTGATGAATTTGTTTTGATGGTTTGTGTCTTAATGGTTTGTGTTTTAAGGGGTTACTTCTTCATGGTCTCTTCCTCAGGCGTGCTGCCCTGTGATCTTGGGGTGCCGTCACAGTTACGGTTGATCTGACAGTAATGGGGGCAGCCTCCGCATGCCTTGCCTCCTACGGGCATTCCTCGTTTACGGGAGTCCTCGATCAGCCAGTAGGCTGCTCCGATCACGGTGAATACAACAAACATGATGATCCATTCGGCCAGGGTGATACTGCTTATAAATTCCATGGGGTACCTCCTTTAAAATAAGGCGTACTCTCGGGGACTCCGAGAGTATATTGAAATATCAATAACAATTCTGATTACTATTATTATGACATCTATAGCCATATATGTCAAGTTGATTCTTGCCTTTAGTTTCTGTCAATATAGCATTTCAGCAGCACCGGAGCAAGAATATAAGAAGGATTTAGAATTAAAAATGCTTGCTTCACCGGATTCCTGGTAGTATGATAATCATATCTTAAAAAATCATAGGGCATTCGCCCGATCGGCATATCGCCGGGATTTTCCAAAGAAACCTTAACAAGGAAATCATTGT